>NZ_JAHLEM010000816.1 GCF_018883605.1 Streptomyces niphimycinicus
GGGTTCGGTAAGGCCGGTGGGCTCGGCGATATCGCCTACGAGGCGGCGAACGCGCCGATCCAGATCGGCAACCGGGTGTGGTTCGACGGCGACCACAATGGGATCCAGGATCCCGAGGGCCGCAACGAAGTGCCGCTGCCGGACGCGACGATCAACCTGCTGGACGCCGACGGCAAGCAGGTCGCCACGACCAAGACCGATGCCGCCGGCGAGTACTACTTCGGTGGCGTCGGCGCCGCCTACGAGCTCAAGCCGGGTGCGAAGTACACGGTGCAGTTCGACGTGTGCACCGCGGACACCGAGAAGGTGCCGACCCAGCCGCCGGCCACCAAGCTGCGGTTCACACTCCCGCGGGCCGGCGCCAACCGGGCACATGACTCGAATGTGACCCCGCCGACGACCGGGCGGCTGTGCAACGGACGCGCACCTGTCACCGCCCCGGACAAGCCGGGCGAGGTCGATCACACGATCGACGCCGGCGTGTACATCCCCAAGCAGAAACCACCGACTCCCACGCCGACGCCCACTCCGTCGTCGCAGCCGCCGACCTCTGAGCCGCCCAACAATCCGGGCCCCCAGTCCGGCGGAGGCTCAGGGACAGGCGGAGGCTCCGGGACCAGCGGAGGCTCCGGAACAGGTGGCGGCTCGGGGACTGGCGGCGGCGGTGGCTCGCTGGCCAACACAGGTGCGTCCGGCCTGCTGAAGATCATCTCCCTCAGTGCCCTGCTGGCCGGTGCGGGCGCGGCAGCCGCGTTC
>NZ_JAHLEM010000817.1 GCF_018883605.1 Streptomyces niphimycinicus
CTCCGGAACAGGTGGCGGCTCGGGGACTGGCGGCGGCGGTGGCTCGCTGGCCAACACAGGTGCGTCCGGCCTGCTGAAGATCATCTCCCTCAGTGCCCTGCTGGCCGGTGCGGGCGCGGCAGCCGCGTTCGTGACCCGGAAGCGTCGCGCCGGGCAACACTGAGACAACATGGAAAGACGGGTGATCCGCCCGTGAGCGCCGACGAGCCCCGTCCAGATCCGGACGGGGCTCGTTCGCATCTCGTCCCGGCGAGCCCTACATTCCGCCCTCGGACATCCCATGCACGGCCGGGATCGTGCCGAGCCGGCCCTTCTGGAAGTCCTCGAACGCCTGCTGGAGCTCCTTGCGGGTGTTCATGACGAACGGGCCGTAGTGGGCCATCGGCTCGCGGATCGGCTGCCCGCCCAGGAGAACGACCTCCAGCTCCGGAGTGTGGGAGTCCTGCTTCTCGTCGGCACGGACGGTCAGCGCGCCACCGTCGCCGAAGACCGCCGTCTGCCCCACCTGAACCGGGCGGCGCTCGGTGCCGACGCTGCCGCGGCCCGCGAGGACGTACGCGAGGCCGTTGAAGTCCGCCCGCCACGGCAGGGTGATCTCCGCACCCGGTGCCAGCGTGGCGTGGATCATCGTGATCGGCGTGTGGGTGATACCGGGACCCTGGTGGCCGTCCAGCTCACCGGCGATGACCCGCAGCAGCGCGCCACCGTCCGGGGTGGTCAGCAGTTGCACATTGCCGCCGCGGATGTCCTGGTAGCGCGGCGCCATCATCTTGTCCCTGGCCGGGAGGTTCACCCAGAGCTGTAGACCGTGGAAGAGGCCGCCCGAGATGACCAGCGACTCCGGCGGCGCCTCTATGTGGAGCAGCCCCGAGCCGGCCGTCATCCACTGGGTGTCGCCGTTGGTGATGGTGCCACCGCCACCGTTGGAGTCCTGGTGGTCGAAGGTCCCGTCGATGATGTACGTGACGGTCTCGAAGCCGCGGTGGGGATGCCAGGGCGTGCCCTTGGGCTCGCCCGGCGCGTAATCCACCTCGCCCATCTGGTCCATCATGATGAACGGGTCGAGGTGCTGGTAGTCGATGCCCGCGAAGGCCCGGCGCACCGGGAAGCCCTCCCCCTCGAAACCGCTGGGGGCGGTGGTGACGGCGAGCACGGGGCGCTGGAGTGCCTCGGCGGGTGCCGCGACGCGCGGCAGGGTCAGCGGGTTCTCTACGGTCACTGCGGGCATGACGGCCTCCTCGGTCGTTCACCATTCAACTTAATTGAATGGTGAACGACTCGCAAGAGGGCCTTTATTTCCACCCGAGCGCCCCGCGCGGCGAACGGCGGTATCCGGGCCTATCCGGACCTATCCGTACATACGCCGCATGGCGAAGTCCACCATCTGCTCCACCGCCTTCGCGTCGAAGACCATCCGGTGCTCACCCTCCATGTCGAGGACGAAGCCGTAGCCGGTGGGCAGCAGGTCGATCACCTCGGCGCCGGTGATCACGAAGTACTTGGACTCCTTGCCCGCGTACCGCCGCAGCTCCTTGAGCGAGGTGAACATGGGGATCACCGGCTGCTGGGTGTTGTGCAGCGCCAGGAAGCCGGGGTTGTCACCGCGCGGGCAGTAGACCTTCGAGCCCGCGAAGATCTGCTGGAAGTCCTCGGCCGCCATCGAACCGGTGGTGAAGGCGCGCACCGCGTCGGCGAGCGACGGCGGCGAGGGCTCCGGGTAGAGCGGCTGCTGGCCGTAGCCCGCACCCGCCTGCGCGTGATGTGACGCATGCGGCTGCTGTTGCGGCGGAGGTGGCGGAGCGGCATAACCCTGCCCTGCGCTCGCGTTCTGGTCGTAGCCGTACATGCGAAGAAGCGTACTGAGTCACAGTTACCCGGTTGAGGGTTGCCCTTTATTACCCGCGGGTAGCATCATGGCGACTGCTGATCCGATACGCGTCAACGCAGAGGTCCTGGCCTCCCGATCCCTTACGGAGCCGTCGCCATGGGGCACTACAAGTCGAATCTCCGCGACATCGAGTTCAACCTCTTCGAGGTGCTCGGGCGCGACACGGTGTACGGCACCGGCCCGTTCGCGGAGATGGACGTCGAGACCGCCAAGAGCGTGCTCGCGGAGATATCCCGGCTCTCCGAGAACGAGCTGGCCGAGAGCTACACCGACTCCGACCGGAACCCGCCCGTCTTCGACCCCAAGACCCACACGGCGCCGCTTCCCGAGTCGTTCAAGAAGAGCTACCGGGCCTATATGAAGTCCGAGTGGTGGCGGCTGGGCGTCCCGGAGGAGCTCGGCGGCACGGTCTGCCCCCGCTCGCTGCTGTGGGGCTCGGCCGAGACCATCCTCGGCTCCAACACCCCGATCTGGATGTACGCCTCGGGCCCGGCCTTCGCGGGTGTGCTGCACGACGAGGGCACCGAGGAGCAGCTCAAGATCGCCCAGCTCATGGTGGACCGGCAGTGGGGCTCCACCATGGTGCTGACCGAGCCGGACGCCGGCTCCGACGTCGGCGCGGGCCGCACCAGGGCCGCCCAGCAGGAGGACGGAAGCTGGCACATCGAGGGGGTGAAGCGGTTCATCACCTCCGGTGAGCACGACCTCTCCGACAACATCATCCACTTCGTGCTGGCCCGGCCCGAGGGCGCGGGGCCCGGCACCAAGGGGCTGTCGCTGTTCATCGTCCCCAAGTACGACTTCGACTGGGACTCCGGTGAGCTCGGCGAGCGCAATGGCGTCTACGCCACCAATGTCGAGCACAAGATGGGTCTGCGCGCCTCCAACACCTGTGAGCTGACCTTCGGCGCCGACCACCCGGCCAAGGGCTGGCTGCTGGGCGACAAGCACGACGGCATCCGCCAGATGTTCAAGATCATCGAGTTCGCCCGGATGATGGTCGGCACAAAGGCCATGGCCACCCTCTCCACCGGCTACCTCAACGCCCTGGAGTACGCCAAGGAGCGGGTGCAGGGCCCGGACCTGGCGGCCTTCACCGACAAGACCGCCCCGCGCGTCACCATCACCCACCACCCGGATGTGCGTCGCTCGCTGATGACGCAGAAGGCGTACGCGGAGGGCCTGCGCGCCCTGGTCCTCTACACCGCCTCCGTCCAGGACGAGATCCTGGTCAAGGAGGCCGCGGGCGAGGACGCCTCCGCCGTGAGCCGCCTCAACGACCTGCTGCTGCCCATCGTCAAGGGCTACGGCTCGGAGAAGGCGTACGAGCAGCTCGCACAGTCCCTTCAGACCATCGGCGGCTCCGGCTACCTCCAGGAGTACCCGCTGGAGCAGTACATCCGGGACGCCAAGATCGACACGCTCTACGAGGGCACCACCGCCATCCAGGGGCAGGACTACTTCTTCCGCAAGATCGTCCGGGACCAGGGCCAGGCCCTGACCGTCGTCTCGGAGGAGATCAAGAAGTTCCTGGCCGAGGCCGCCGGGGGCGAGGAGCTGGAAGCCGCCCGCGACCAGCTCGCCCAGGCCGCGGTGGACCTGGAGGCGATCGTCGGCGCGATGCTCACCGACCTGGCCGCCACCGAGCAGGACGTCAGCTCGATCTACAAGGTCGGTCTCAACTCCACCCGGCTGCTGCTGGCCTCCGGCGACGTGATCATCGGCTATCTGCTCCTCAAGGGCGCGGCCGTCGCCACCGAGAAGCTGGGCACCGCCTCCACGAAGGACCGGTCCTTCTACGCGGGCAAGATCGCCGCCGCGAAGTTCTTCGCCCATGAGGTGCTGCCGGGCGTCTCGGTGCAGCGCTCGCTGGCCGAGTCGGTCGACAAGGGGCTCATGGACCTGGACGAGTCCGCGTTCTGAGGGCTCTCTTCCCTCGTCCAGGGGGCCGGCCGTCCCATCCTCCAGCGGGGCGGCCGGCCCCCTGGCCTGTCCCCGCGGACGTCATCACCGCTCCTGGTCGCCGCTCCTCGTCACCGCTCCTCGTCGTCGGGCGGCCGCTCCCGCAGGGCCCGTTCGACCTCCTCCCGGGCCCACCGCCTCAGCTCCTCGCCCTGGGCGAGGAGTTCGTCGACCGACTCGCCCCCGCCCTCCGGCGGGCGCGGGCGGGCCCTCAGCTTCTCCAGCAGATCCCGGCACGCCTCGTCCTCCGTGGCGAACCGGCGGGTGTCCCGGTCCAGGGAGCGCTCCCTCAGCCCGGTCTCCCAGCCGCCGTCCGCGGCGGGGCGCAGATAGTAGTAGGCGTCGGGCTGCACCGGGATGTCCCGCACTCCCGGGATGTCGTACAGCGCGTCAGGCACCTGCTCGTCGCGCAGGGTTGTGACGAGTTCCGTTCTGTCCACCGGTTCAGGATCCGCCCTCAGTTGAGTGCGCGCAGATTACCCGCCGCGACCAACTGGGGGATCGAAGGACCGGTCAGATACTGGAGCCCGAAGCCGGGTTGTCCGAACCATGGCCGGATGGGACCGGCCTCGACCAGGAAGGGCGCGGTGACCTCATAGAGGTGATAGCCGTTCGGATAGGCCGGGTCGATGGTGTTGAGGTTGCTGGGCGGCAGCGCGCGCTCCGCGTAGGGCGTGCCCGCCGGGGCGAGGAAGTGGCCGAAACCGCTTCCGAAGAGATCGACCTTCTGGCCGACCTTCATCCTGATCGTGGTGTGCAGCGGTGACCCGTTCAGCAGAACCCAGCCGTCGGGGTAGGGGAACCACCAGCCGCTCGTCTGCTCGTTCCAGTAGCAGCCGAGGAACGCGGAGGAGGTGCGGAAGTGGTCGAGCCGTTCGTAGCCTTCGAGCATCCGCCCGATGGCGCCGTACCGGGGAAGCTGGGCGGGGCCGAGCCGCCAGTCACCCTGGTAGTAGCGCTCACGCGGCGGGTTGGGTGCGATGCTGGTCCCCCCGATGCGGTCCATGCTCGGACAGGGAGGGTGTCCCTTGCCCTCACCGTCCCCGCCGTTCCCCGGGCGCGGGCCGGGAGAGGGCGCGGCTGCCGGCTCCGGAGAGGCCACGGGCGCGAGCCCCGCGGCGAAATCCGTGACAGGCTTGGCCATGGCAGGTCCGCCTGCGCACAGCAGCAGCAGCGACCCCAGAACGACAAGCAGGTGGCGAAGAACGCGCATCCGGTATCCCCTTGAGTTACGACTCAGTGCGGCGTTGCTCGGTTACACGGGGAATATCGACCGATTCTCCCGAATTCTCGCCTTACCTGACGTGCTTTCATCAGATTGGATCAACGTGGTGTCACGGATGGATGCCACGACCCGCACCAGGGCGAGTCACCCCCCGGCGAATCTATGCTGAGCACATGAGCGCACAACCCGGCATCGACCGCGGCCACACCGATGACCTGATGTCCTTCCTCCGCGCCAGCCCATCGCCGTACCACGCTGTGGCGAGCGCCGCCGAGCGGCTGGAGAAGGCCGGGTTCCAGCGGGTCGAGGAGACCGCGCCCTGGGACGGCGCGGCCGGTGGCCGGTTCGTGCTGCGGGGCGGGGCGATCATCGCCTGGTACGTACCGGAGGGGGCGGACCCCGCCACTCCGTACCGAATTGTCGGTGCTCATACCGACTCTCCCAATTTGCGGGTCAAGCCGATTCCCGACACCGGTGCGCACGGCTGGAGACAGATCGCCGTCGAGGTCTACGGCGGGGTGCTGCTCAACACCTGGCTCGACCGCGACCTCGGGCTCTCCGGCCGGATCTCCCTCAGGGACGGCTCGCACCATCTCGTCACCATCGACCGGCCGCTGCTGAGAGTGCCCCAGTTGGCCGTCCACCTCGACCGGTCCGTCAACACCGAGGGCCTCAAGCTGGACAAGCAGCGCCATATGACGCCCATCTGGGGGCTCGGCGGCGTCGAGGAGGGCGACCTGATCCGCTTCGTCGCCGAGGAGACCGGTGTCGCGGCCGAGGAGATCGCCGGCTGGGACCTGATGACGCACAGCGTCGAGCCGCCCGCCTACCTCGGCCGGGACCGCGAGTTGCTCGCCGGGCCCCGGATGGACAACCTTGTCTCCGTGCACGCCGGTACGGCAGCCCTCATCGCCGCCGCCCGTCCGGAGCTGCCGTACATCCCCGTACTGGCCGCCTTCGACCACGAGGAGAACGGCAGCCAGTCCGACACCGGCGCCGACGGCCCGCTGCTCGGCACGGTGCTGGAGCGCTCGGTCTTCGCCCGCGGCGGCGCGTACGAGGACCGGGCCCGCGCCTTCGCGGGCACCGTCTGCCTGTCCTCCGACACCGGCCACGCCGTTCACCCCAACTACGCCGAGCGCCATGAGCCGGGCCACCACCCACGGCCCAACGGCGGCCCGATCCTCAAGGTGAACGTCAACCAGAGATACGCCACCGACGGCGCCGGGCGGGCCGTCTTCGCCGCCGCCTGCGAGCGCGCCGGGGTGCCCTGGCAGAGCTTCGTCTCCCATAACTCGATGCCGTGCGGCACCACGATCGGTCCGATCACCGCCGCCCGGCACGGCATCGCCACCGTCGACATCGGCATCGCGATCCTGTCCATGCACTCGGCACGGGAACTGTGCGGAGTGCAGGACCCGCGGCTGCTGGCCAAGGCATTGCACGCCTTTCTGGAGGGCTGAGTTGGACTTCTCCGTGCTGGGACCGGTGACCGTCATCGCGGGACCGCCGGCAGCGCCCGTCGAGCTTCCGCTGGGACCCGCCAAACGGCGCAGCGTGCTGGCGATGCTGCTGCTGCGGCCCAATGCGACGGTGTCCGTGGAGCAGTTGATAACCAGCCTGTGGGAGGACGAGCCGCCGGCCCACGCCCGGACCGTCATCCAGGGCCATGTCTCCCGGCTCCGCGCGGCCCTGGCCGAGGGCGGCGCCGAGGAGCACGGTGTCGAGCTGGCCACCCACAGCTCCGCCTATCTGCTGCGCATCCCCGAGTCCCTGATCGACACCCAGCGATTCGACCAGTTGACCGCCCAGGCCAGCCCGGAGTCCGCCCCCGGCGAGGCGGTCCGGCTGCTTCGCCAGGCGCTCGGCCTGTGGCGCGGCCCGGCGCTCACCGGGACCGTGGCCAGCCCGCCCTTCGCGGCGGCGGCGCACGCCCTGGAGGAGCGCCGGCTGAGCGCCGTGGAGGCCCTGGCCCGGGCACACAAGGCGCTGGGCGAGCATGAGGAGGCGGTGCGCGCCCTGCACCCCGCCGCCGTCGCCAACCCGCTGCGCGAGGGGCTGATCGCCGCACTGATGCTGGCGCTGTACCGCTCCGGGCGGCAGTCCGACGCGATCGCCTGGTTCCACCGCACCCGGCAACTGCTCGACGACGATCTGGGGGTCGACCCGGGCCAGCGGCTGAGCGCCGCGTACCAGGAGATCCTGCGGGCGGCCCCGGAGGCGGACGGGCCGCAGGGCGGCGCCGAGAGCGCCGCGGCGGCGGGCCACTCGGGGCAGCCGGTGCCGTCCACCCC
>NZ_JAHLEM010000818.1 GCF_018883605.1 Streptomyces niphimycinicus
CTCCCGCGGCCCGAGCGTCCGGCGTGGCCTGAGCGTCGCCCGCGGCCCGAGCGTCCGGCGCTGCGTCGGCTGTGGCCCCCGCGGCCCCCGCGGCCTGAGCATCCGCCCCCGCGACCTGAGCATCCGCCCCCGCGTCGGCCGCCGTCTCCCGTACCCACACCGGCTCGCGCCGCTCCAGGAACGCCGTCATGCCCTCCCGGGCCTCCTCGGAGGCGAAGAGCCGGGCCGACAGCGCGGCCAGCGGTTCGCCGTCCCGGTCGAAGGCGCGCAGCACATCGGCGGTCACCAGCCGCTTGGACTCGGCGAGGCCCTGCGGGGAGCCCCGGCGCAGCCCGTCGAGGACGGGCGCCAGCGCCTCGTCCGCGTCGCCCTCCGGGTCCGCCATCGTCACCAGCCCGATCCGGGCCGCCTCGGCGGCGTCGAACCGCTCGCCCGTGAGGTAGTAGCGGGCCGCCGCGCGGCGGTCCAGCCGGGGCAGCAGCGGCATCGAGATGACGGCCGGGGCGAGGCCGAGCCGCGCCTCGGTGAAGGCGAAGCTGGCGCCGCGCCCGGCCGCCGAGATGTCGCAGGCTCCGAGCAGCCCGAGCCCACCGGCCCGCACATGTCCGGTGACGCGTGCGACGACCGGCTTGGGCAGCTCCACGATCGACCGCAACAGCGCCACCAGCGCGGCCGCACCGGACGCCGAGGGCGGTTCGCTCAGATCCGCGCCCGCGCAGAAGGTGGTGCCGGTGTGGGTGAGCAGCACCGCCCGGACGCGGTCGTCCCGCCCGGCCGCCGCCAGCGCCTCGCGCAACTCGGTGACCAGGCGCGTCGAGAGGGCGTTGCGGTTGTGCGGCGAGTCCAGGGTGAGGGTGGCGATACCGCGCGCGAAGGCGGACCGTATGAAAGGCGTCGGCACCGCGGTGGGGTCGTCGGTCAGCGGGCGATCGGTCATGGGGCCATCGGTCATGGGGCCATCGGTCATGGGGTGGTCGAGCTCCTTTCCCTGGCGCGCAGTTCACGCCTCAGGATCTTGCCGGTGGCCGAGCGCGGCACGGTGTCCGTGAACTCCACGCGGCGCACCTTCTTGTACGGGGCCACCTGTCCGGCAACGTACGCGAGCAGGTCGTCCTCCGAGATCCGGGTCCCGGGCCGGCGCACCACATACGCCTTGGGGATCTCGTTGCCCGCCCCGTCCAGCACCCCGATCACGGCGGCGTCGGCGACGGCCTCATGGGCGAGCAGCACGGCCTCCAGGTCGGCCGGGGCGACCTGATAGCCCTTGTACTTGATCAACTCCTTCACCCGGTCCACCACATACAGCCAGCCGTCCGCGTCCACATGCCCGACGTCGCCGGTGTGCAGCCAGCCCTCGGCGTCGATCATCGCGTCGGTGTCCTCGGGGCGGCCCAGATAGCCCTTCATCACCTGCGGTCCGCGGATGACGATCTCGCCGTCCTCGCCCACGGCCAGGTCCTCGCCGGTGTCCGGGGCCACGATGCGCATCTCGGTGCTCGGAAGCAGCTTTCCGACCGTCCCCGGCGGTGCGTTCTTGGCGTCGCGCGGCACCAGATGGCAGCCCGGCGACAGCTCCGTCATCCCGAACGCCTGGAGCAGCGGCGGTACGCCGAGCCGCCGGGCGCACGCCTCCGCGAGCCGGGCGTCCAGCGGGGCCGCCGCGCTCAGCACGTACCGCACCGACGACAGGTCGTGGCCGTCCACCGCCGGATGCTTGGCGAGCGCGAGCACGATCGGCGGGGCCACATAGAGCGCCTGGGCCCGGTGCTTCTCGATGGCGGCGAGGAAGGTGTCGAGTTCGAAGCGGGGCAGCACGATCACCGTGCCGCCGTTGCGGAGCGGCGCGTTCATGAGCGCCGTAAGGCCGTAACTGTGGAAGAACGGCAGGACGGCCAGCACCCGCTCCCCCGGCTGGTTGGGGACCAGCGTCTCCACCTGCGCCAGGTTGGTGGAGACATTGCGGTGGGTGAGCATCACGCCCTTGGGGGTGCCGGTGGTGCCCGAGGAGTACGGCAGCACCGCGATGTCCTCGGCCGGGTCGATCTCCACCACCGGTTCGGGCGCGGTGCTCCTCATCATGGAGCGCAGCGAACGATGGCCGCTCGCCTCGTCGCAGACGAAGATCTCCCGCACCCCGCCCGCCCGTTCGGCGGCCTGCCGGGCCACACCGAGCAGCGCCGAGACGGTGATGACCCAGGACGCGGCCGCGTCCCGGAGCTGTTTGGCGAACTCCTCCGGCGTCGCCAGCGGATGCACCGTGGTGACCGCTGCCCCGGTGCGGGTCGCGCCGTAGAAGGCCGGTGGGTACATGATCGAGTTGGGGCTGTGCAGGGCCAGCACATCGCCCTTGCGCACCCCCGCCTCGGCCAGCGCGGCCCCGATCCGGCGGGAGGCGCGATCCAGGGCGGCATAGCTCAGAGCCGCCCCGGTCACGCCGTCCACCAGCGCGGTCAGGTCGCCGAACTCCTCGGCCGCGCGGGCCAGTACGGCGTCGTGGATGGGCAGATCGACGGGCGGGACATCGGGATACTCGCTGCGCAGCACCATGGCCGTTCCCCTCAGCTCTGATCTCTGATGGACCTACCTGTCCGTTCTGCCCAACTCGTGAGACCGGTACGGCGCCGTCCGGTACGGCCGCCGTAAGGCCGGTATGGCGCCCGTAAGGCCGTTACGACGCCGGTAAGGCCGTTACGACGCCTCCGCCCGGCTCTGGCGGCGGAAGGAAACGGTCAGTACGACTTCGGCAGGCCCAGGGTCTGGTGGGAGACGTAGTTAAGGAAACGGTCAGTACGACTTCGGCAGGCCCAGGGTCTGGTGGGAGACGTAGTTGAGGATCATCTCCCGGCTGACGGGGGCGATCCGGGCCACCCGTGCCGCCGTGATCAGCCGGGCCAGCCCGTACTCGACGGTCAGACCGTTGCCGCCAAGGG
>NZ_JAHLEM010000819.1 GCF_018883605.1 Streptomyces niphimycinicus
GAGGATCATCTCCCGGCTGACGGGGGCGATCCGGGCCACCCGTGCCGCCGTGATCAGCCGGGCCAGCCCGTACTCGACGGTCAGACCGTTGCCGCCAAGGGTGTGCACGGCCTGGTCCACCGCCTTCACCGTGGCCTCCCCGGCGGCGTACTTGGCCATGTTGGCGGCCTCGCCCGCGCCCGCGTCATCGCCCGCGTCGTAGAGGTACGCGGCCTTCGCCATCATCAGCCGCGCCAGCTCCAGCTCGATATGCGCCTGGGCGAGGGGGTGGGCGATCGCCTGATGGGCGCCGATGGGCTCCTTCCACACCTGGCGGGTGCGGGCGTAGTCGACGGCCCTGTCGAGCGCGTAGCGGCCCATCCCCAGCCCGAACGCCGCCGTCATGATGCGCTCCGGGTTGAGCCCGGCGAACAACTGGAGCAGCCCGGCGTCCTCGTCGCCCACCAGCGCGTCGGCGGGCAGCCGTACGTCGTCCAGCACCACCTCGAACTGCTTCTCCGCGGCGGTCAGTTCCATGGGGATGTGGTGATGGGAGAAGCCGTGTGCCCCGCGCGGGACGATGAACAGACAGGGCTTGAGCTTCCCGGTCCTGGCGTCCTCGGTACGGCCGACGATCAGGGTCGCGTCCGCCATGTCCACGCCCGAGATGAAGACCTTACGGCCGTTGAGTATCCAGCCGCCGTCCTCCTCCCGGCGGGCGGTGGTGGTGATCCGGTGCGAGTTGGATCCGGCGTCGGGCTCGGTGATGCCGAAGGCCATGGTGAGGCTGCCGTCGGCCAGACCGGGCAGCCAGCGCTCCTTCTGCTCGGCGGTGCCGAACCGGGCGATGACGGTGCCGCAGATGGCGGGCGAGACGACCAGCATGAGCAGCGGGCAGCCCGCGGCGCCCAGCTCCTCCAGGACGATGGACAGCTCGGTGATGCCACCGCCCCCGCCGCCGTACTCCTCGGGGAGGTTGACGCCGAGATAGCCGAGCTTGCCTGCCTCGGCCCACAGTTGGCGCACGCTGTCGCTCTCCTGGGGGCCGCCCGGGGCGTGTCCCTTGGCGAACGACGACACCGCCGCGCGGAGCGCCACGCGCTCCGGGGTGTCCACGGGCGTATGCGGGCTGGTCATGGACGGCTCCTCCCACTTGCGATGCGTTGTGCGGGCCGTGTGCCGTCCCGCACGGCCCGGACGGGTTGTCCGGGCCCGGACCTACTGAGTGGTGCGCGGGGGTTCGTCACTCCCCCGCCGCCACGACGGCGAGCAGGGCACCGACCTCGACCTGGCGGCCGGTGGTGGCGTGCAGGGCGGTGAGCACCCCGGCGGCGGGCGCCGTGACGCGGTGCTCCATCTTCATGGCCTCCAGCCACAGCAGGGGCGCTCCGGCCTCGACCCGGTCCCCGACCGCCACCTCGGCGATCCGGACCACCGTGCCCGGCATGGGCGCCAGCAGCGACCCCGGTTCGGTACGGGCGGTGGGGTCGGGGAAGCGGGGCAGCGCGGTGAACACGAAGCCGCCCTGGGGAGTGTCGACGTAGCGACGGTCCCCATGGGCCGTCACCTCGAACGTCCGCCGGACCCCGGCCACATCGAGAACGACCGACTCCGCACCCGCGGCCAGCACCCGGACGTCGGGGAAGTCCTCCGCGTGCAGCCCGTCGCGGGTGCGACGGTAGCGCACCTGGTGCTCGGTGCCGCCCGGTTCGGCGCGGTAGCTCCGCGACTGCGGCTGGGAGGGGACGTTCCGCCAGCCGCCCAACCGCCCGGCCACGGTCGCGTTCGCGGTCCCCGGCCGCCGCGCCGCGTCGGCCAGGGCCGCGGCGAGGGCGGCAAGGGCGGCGAGCGAGGCCGCCGCGTCGTCATCGGGGGCGGCGGCGGTCAGCTCGGCCAGATGGCGTTCGAGGAAGCCGGTGTCCATCCGGGCCGCCGCGAACTCCGGGTGCCGCAGCGCCCGTACGAGCAGCTCCCGGTTGGTCACCGGACCGTGGATCCGGGCCCGCTCCAGCCCGTGGGCCAGCCGCCGCACGGCCTCGGCCCGGGTGGGGGCGACGGCGATGACCTTGGCCAGCATCGGGTCGTAGTGGACGCCGATCGCGTCCCCGTCGCCCGGTCCGGAGTCGACCCGCAGCCCCGGGATGTCCAGCCGGTGCAGGATCCCCGTCTGCGGCCGCCAGTCGCGCGCCGGGTCCTCGGCGTACAGCCGCGCCTCGACGGCGTGTCCCCGGGGCGCCGGCGGCTCGGCGTCGAGCGGCTCCCCCTCCGCGATCCGCAGTTGCAGCGCCACCAGGTCGAGGCCGTAGGTCTCCTCGGTGACCGGGTGCTCGACCTGGAGGCGGGTGTTCATCTCCAGGAAGTACGCCCGCCCCGCGGGCGAGACCAGGAACTCCACCGTGCCCGCGCCCTCGTAGCCGATGGCGCGCGCCGCGTCCGCCGCCGACTCGGCCAGGGTGCGCCGCAGTTCCTCGTCCAGACCGGGGGCCGGGGCCTCCTCGATGACCTTCTGGTGGCGGCGCTGGAGGGAGCAGTCGCGGGTGCCGAGGGTCCAGACGGTGCCGTGGGTGTCGGCGAACACCTGGACCTCGACATGGCGGGCGCCCTCCATATAGGGCTCCACGAAGATCTCACCGTCGCCGAAGGCGGAGGCCGCCTCGGCGCGCGCGGAGTCGAGTTCGGCGGGGAGCGCGGCCAGCTCGCGGACCACCCGCATACCACGGCCGCCGCCGCCCGCCGCCGCCTTGACCAGCAGGGGCAGATCGTCGGCGGTGGCCTCGGCCGGGTCGATCGCGTCGAGCAGCGGCACGCCCGCCTTGCGCATGATCTCCTTGGCGCGGGTCTTGGAGGCCATGGCCTCCATCGCCTCGGGCGGCGGCCCCACCCACACCAGCCCCGCGTCCCTTACGGCGCGCGCGAAGTCGGCGTGCTCGGAGAGGAAGCCGTAGCCGGGGTGGACGGCGTCGGCCCCGGCGGCCAGGGCGGCCCGCACAAGGAGATCGCCGCGCAGATAGGTGTCGGCCGGGGCGTCGCCCGGCAGCCGTACGGCGGTGTCGGCCTCGTATGCGTGGGGCGCGCCGGCGTCCGCGTCGGAGTGGACCGCGACGGTGGCGATGCCGAGGTCACGGCAGGTGCGGACGATACGCCGCGCTATCTCGGCGCGGTTGGCGACCAGGAGGGAACGAATCACGGGTTCCTCACTCACATCCGGAAGACGCCGAAGCGGAACCGCCGCGCACGGCGGACGAGGCGACCGAACAGGCGGACAAACAGGCACGGATCACGGGTTCCCCACTCACATCCGGAAGACGCCGAAGCCACCGCGCGCGCCCTCGACCGGCGCGGTGTGCAGGGCGGACAGACACAGGCCGAGCACGGTGCGGGTGTCGCGCGGGTCGATGACGCCGTCGTCGTAGAGCCGCCCGGAGAGGAAGAGCGGCAGCGACTCGGACTCGATCTGCCGCTCCACCATGGCGCGCAGCGCGGCGTCGGCCTCCTCGTCGTACGGCTGCCCCTTGGCGGCGGCGGACTGCCGGGCGATGATCGACATCACCCCGGCCAGTTGCTGGGGGCCCATCACGGCGGACTTGGCGCTGGGCCAGGCGAAGAGGAAGCGGGGGTCGTACGCCCGGCCGCACATCCCGTAGTGACCGGCGCCGTACGAGGCGCCGATGAGCACCGACAGATGCGGGACCCGGGAGTTGGAGACGGCGTTGATCATCATGGCGCCGTGTTTGATGATCCCGCCCTGCTCGTAGTCGCGGCCGACCATATAGCCGGTGGTGTTGTGCAGGAAGAGCAGCGGGATGTCGCGCTGGTTGGCGAGCTGGATGAACTGCGCGGCCTTCTGCGACTCCTCGCTGAACAGCACCCCCTGCGCGTTGGCCAGGATGCCGACCGGATAGCCGTGCAGCGCGGCCCAGCCGGTGGCCAGGCTGCGCCCGTACAGCGGCTTGAACTCGTCGAAGTCCGAGCCGTCCACGATCCGGGCGATCACCTCGCGCGGATCGAAGGGGATCTTGAGATCGCCGGGGACGATGCCGAGCAGCTCCTCGGCGTCGTACTTCGGCGGTTCGGCGGGCCCCGGATCGGCTTGTGCCTTGCGCCAGTTGAGGCGGGCGACGACCCGGCGGGCCTGGCGCAGCGCGTCCGGCTCGTCGGCGGCGAAGTAGTCGGCGAGGCCGGAGGTGCGGGCGTGCATCTCGGCGCCGCCCAGCGATTCGTCGTCGCTCTCCTCCCCGGTGGCCATCTTCACCAGCGGCGGACCGCCCAGGAAGACCTTGGAGCGCTCCTTGACCATGATCACGTGGTCGGACATCCCGGGGATGTACGCGCCTCCGGCGGTGGAGTTACCGAAGACCACGGCGATCGTGGGGATTCCGGCGGCGGACAGCCGGGTGAGATCGCGGAACATCGCCCCGCCCGGGATGAAGATCTCCTTCTGGGACGGGAGGTCGGCGCCGCCGGACTCGACGAGGCTGATGAGCGGGAGCCGGTTGGCGCGGGCGATCTCATGGGCGCGCAGCGACTTCTTGAGCGTCCAGGGGTTGCTGGCCCCGCCGCGTACGGTCGGGTCGTTGGCGCTGATCAGGCACTCCACACCGGAGATCACCCCGATACCGGTGACGAGCGAGGCCCCCACCGGATACTCGCTGCCCCAGCCGGCCAGCGGCGACAGCTCCAGGAAGGGGGTGTCGGGGTCCAGCAGCAGCTCGATCCGCTCGCGGACCAGCAGCTTGCCGCGCTTGCGATGGCGCTGGACGTATTTCTCACCGCCCCCGGCGAGCGCCTTGGCGTGCTCACCCTCCAACTCGGCGAGCTTGGCGAGCATCGCCTCCCGATGGGCCGTGTGATCGGCGCCTGCGGGGTCGAGCGCGGACGCGAGCGCGGTCAAAACAGTACCTCCGGTATGTCCAGATGGCGTGAGCGCAGCCATTCGCCGACGGCCTTGGCCTGGGGGTCGAAGCGGGCCTGCGCGGCGACGCCCTCGCCGAGCAGCCCCGCCACGACGAAGTTCAGGGCCCGCAGTCGGGGCAGCGGATGGCGGGTGATCTTCAACGGGGCCGTCTCCGGGAGCAGTTCGCGCAGCCGGTCGACGGTGAGGGTGTGGGCCAGCCAGCGCCAGGCGTCCTCGTTTCGCGCCCAGACGCCGATGTTGGCACTGCCGCCCTTGTCGCCGCTGCGGGCCCCGGCGACCGCGCCGAGCGGGGCGCGGCGGGTCGGCCCGGGCGGCAGCGGCGGCG
>NZ_JAHLEM010000082.1 GCF_018883605.1 Streptomyces niphimycinicus
CGCCGCCGAGCGCCGCCTCCAGCCGGGCGCGGCCCGGCGCACCGGCCATGGCGTGGCAGAGCAGGACGGGGAAGGTGGGCCGGGCGGCCGCGATGTCGCTGAGGGCGGACTTGCCGGTGGTGCGGGGGTCGCTGGTGTACGGCAGCAGGTCGTCGTGCATCTGGAAGGCCAGCCCCAGGTGTTCGGCATACGCGGTGAGCGCGCGCTGCTGGGCGGGGGTTCCGCCGCCCAGGATCGCCCCGCCCCGGCAGGCGGCCCGAAACAGCGCCCCGGTCTTCAGGGAGCTCATGGTGAGATACCGGTCGAGTCCGCAGCCGAGGTCGCCGCGGAGTTCGCCCTCCATCGCCTGGCCGCGGCACAGGTCGACGCCCGCCCGGGCGAAGACCCGCACGGCGCCCAGCACCCGGCCCGGCGGCAGTCCCCCGGCCTCTTCGGCGCCGTCGGTGAGCACACCGAACATGCCGAGCATCAGGGCGTCCCCGGTGACGATGGCGTCGGCGGTGCCGTAGCGTGCCACGACGGACGGACGGCCCCGCCGCATCGCGTCCCCGTCGATGACATCGTCATGGACGAGGGATCCCACATGGAGGTACTCCACGCTCAGCGCGGCCGGGACGACGGCCGGTCCGCCGCCGCCCACCGCCTCGGCCGACTCCATGAGCAGCAGCGGGCGCAGCAGCTTTCCCGCCGGGAGCAGGGCGTACCGGGAGATCTGGTGGAGCCGCTCGGCCTCCGGCGGCCAGCGCCGGTCGAGCTCGCGCAGCAGGAGCTCAATGGTCGGCGCGGCCTCCGCCAGCGGGTCGGCCACATCGGTGACCGCGACATCGGGCGGCGTCACCGGGACGCCTCCCGGTACTTCCCGGCGAGTTCCGCGAACGCCCGGTTGGCGGCGGGCTCGGCGACGGTCACCCGTACCCCTTCGCCCGGTTTGCCGCACACCACCACGCCGTGGTCCGCGCAGAACTGGGTGAAGCGCTCCACGCCGGAGGTCATCGGCAGCCACAGGAAGTTGCCCTGGCTAGCGGGCACCTCCCAGCCCTGGTCGAGCAGGGTCCGATGGAGCCGGTCGCGCTCCTCGGCGGTCTCGGCGCACTGCCGGAGCACCCGCTCCTGCGCACCGAGCGCCGCGATGGCGGCCTCCTGCGCCACGGCGCTCACCCGGTAGAAGGGCAGCACCGAGCGGAGCGGGGCGAGCACGGGCTCATGCGCCACGAGATAGCCGACCCGCAGGCTGAGCAGCCCGTACGACTTGGAGAACGTCCGCACCACACAGACCCGTTCATCGGCGCGGTGCAGCGCGATGCCGTCGGCGACGGCGCCGGGGTCGGCGAAGTCCCGGTACGCCTCGTCGATGACGACGGTGACATGCGCGGGGAGCCGGTCGAGGAAACCAAGGATGCGCTCCTGGTCCAGCGCGGTGCCGGTGGGGTTGTTGGGGGTGCACAGCAGGACCATGCGGGTGCGGTCGGTGACGGCGTCGGCCATCGCCTTCAGATCGTGGTCGTATCCGGTGAGCGGCACCCGGACGGTGGTGGATCCGGCGTTGGCCGCCATCATCGGGTACGCCTCCCACGAGGGCCAGGCGTGCACCGTGTCCGTATCCGGTCCGGTGAGGGTGGAGAACAACTGCTGGAGCAGCGCACCGGAACCCGGTCCGGCCAGCACATGTTCCGGGCGCACTCCCAGATGTCCGGCGAGGGCCTGACAGAGCCCGGTGCCGAGGGCATCCAGGGTACGGTGGGCGGTCCGCGCGGTGCGCAGGACGGCGTCCACCACTTCGGGGAGCGGGGGGTGAACGGTTTCGTTGAGCGACATCTGGTGGAAGGGATTGTTCTCCGCGACCACCGGAGTCATGCGATTCCAGCCATCATGCATCGGGCACCATCCATCCATTCCAGCGGGGGATTCGGGCGGAGGGAGGAAAGTCACCGCGCCCGGGTCCCCTTGCCGGTCCGGCCGGATCGGTGGGGAGGAAACCGTTGTGGGCGGGCTGTGACCGTACGGGCAGCCAGTGCGGGTGGGGCCGTGTCCGATCGGCCAGTTCGATGAGCGGGTGCGGGCGAAATCCGTCACCATGATTTTGACGGTCTCTCGATCACGCGTCCAATTAGAGTCTTACGGGAATTGATAAACGATTTTTATCGTCCTGTGGTGATCGATCTTCGCCAGCTCACCGTACTCGCTGAGGTCTGTCGCGCCGGCTCGTACAGCGCCGCGGCGGACCGGCTCGGTTACACCCAACCGGCTATCAGCTATCACATGCGCGCGCTGGAACGTGCCGTGGGCGTGCCGCTCACGGTCAAGGCGGGACGGGGGGTACGGCTCACGCCCGCGGGCCACAGACTCGCCGAGCGCGCCCAGGACGTGCTGGCCGGGCTGCGGGATGTGGAGAACGAGTTCGAGGCGCTCGCCGCGCGCACCCGTGGCCGGGTGCGGATGTCCTCGGTGCAGAGCGTCTGTGTCGCCGTGCTGCCCGCGGCGCTGGCCAGGCTGGGCGCCTCCCGTATCGAGGTGGAGGTGGAGCTGGGCCAGACCGACTCCCATGACGCGTACCGGCTGCTGGACGCGGGCGAGACCGATCTGGCGATCGTCGCCGACGATGAGACGGGAGACGCCTCGGGGGCCGCGCACACCCCGCTGCGCCGGGTCCCGCTGCTGGTCGACCGCCGCCATGTGCTGCTGCCGCGGGGCCATGCGCTCGCGGGGCGGCGCAGCGTCGGCCTCGCCGATCTGTCGCGGGAGCGGTGGATCCTGGAGCGGGACCGCGGGCGGCTGCTGCGGCGCTGCGCGGAGGCGGGGTTCGAGCCCCGGGTGGTGACCACGACCGATGACCAGGCGACGACCCTCGGCCTGGTGGGCGACGGGGTGGGCATCGCCCTGATGGACGGCCTCGGTCTGCTCCCCCGGCCCGATCCGCGGGTCGAGCCGCGCCCGCTGGACGACTGGCCACGGCGCCATGTCTGCGCGCTGCTGCGGCCGGAGGCGGCGCGGGTGCCCGCGGTGGCCGCCTTGCTGGAGGCGCTGCGGGCGGTGGCCGTCGAGCATTCGGGGGAGGTCGCCGAAGCGGCGACGGCCTGACGCCGAAGCACATGCGCGCACCGGAGCTACCTCATCCGCACGCCGCAGCTACCTCATCATCCGCGCACCGGGGCAGCTATCTCATCCGGCCCCGGCCAGGCTCAGGGCCCGGGCGCCGGGGGCGCAGCTCGCGCGGAGGGCGGCCAGTTCCGCGGGCGGCAGGGTCGCGGCTGCCGAGCCCCGGCGGTCGCCGTCGAGCAGGGCGCCTCCGGCCGCCAGCCACTCCGGGAGGGGTTCCACGCCGAGGTGCTGGGCCAGCCGGGTGAGCTCGCGCTCGGGCGCGTCGAGCAGGCTCTCGTACGACAGGGACATCCGGATCCCGGCGGGAAGCTGGGACAGATGGGCCAGCCCCTCCACGATCGTGTGCGACCACAATCGGCCGAACTCGGCGACGGGTACGGGCCGTTCGTACAGCGGACGCAGATCGGCGTCGTCGTCGCTGAGCAGCGCCTCGAGACCGGCCGGAAGGCTCTCGGTGGTCTCGGCGCGCTCCGTCATGAGCTGGATCAGCCGGAATCCGGGGTGGCGGCTCATGGAGAGCGCGCAGTCGGCGCCGTCCCGGTGCAGATGGACGAACCGGGCCTCGGGAAAGACCTTCCGCAGCCGGGGCACCGACCGCAGCGAGTAACCGGAGCGCTCCACGACGGCCCGTCGGCCGAACCGCTCCCCCAGCAGGTCGAACAGTGCCCGGTAGTGATCGGCCACCGGGGCGGCGGGCCGTCGGGACAGCTCCGGCTCCAGCGCGTCGAACAGCGCGTCGGGGTCGTCGGTGAGATGCGGCAGCGTCATCATGCACAGGGCCGGAATGCCACCGCCCGCCACCGAGAACCGCCCCTTGACATGCGGATACCGATACTCCGGCAGCGGGATGCCATCGCGGATGACGCGGTTGGCGAACGACCTCGGAGTGGCGAGGATCCGCCAGAACTCCGCCCCGGTCAGCGGCGCCTCGGGCAGCGCGTCCGGCTCCAGTGCGGCGATCAGCTCGCTCACGCTGAGCAGATCCGGGTGCAGCCGCAGGACACGCGACAGAGCGGTCGAACCGCATCGTCCGGTCCCCACGACGAAGGTCAGCGGCCGTAACGTCACCCCAGGTGCCCCTTCCGTCTCGACAGCTACCGCCCTTCTCTACCCATCGCCGCCACCGCGCATCCCCGGCCACTTTCGTCGTCAGGGGCGGTGCCCGCATGCGCTCTTGAGGTCGGCTCTGCGTGACCGTACGTTCCACCGCACGGCCACCGCACGACACACCCCCCACACCGCGGAACCCGACACTGGGTCCGTCACCGCACCTTCAAGACCTTGGAGGAGCCATGCCCGCACCTGTGTTCAGCCGCCGTCACGGTATGCGCGTCGCGGCCGCGACGGCCGCCGCGCTTCCACTCGCCTCCCAGCCGCAGTACGTGGCCACGGCGGTCGCCGCCGCCCCGGTCGCCCCCGCCGACGCTTCGCGGCTGGCCGTCATGACCTTCAATCTGCGCTACGCCGGCGACAGCGAGCCCAACTCCTGGGGCCGGCGCCGCCCGGTCATGCGGGAGCTGCTGCGCCGGGCCCGGCCCCATCTGCTGGGCACTCAGGAGGGGCTGTACGGCCAGTTGCGCGATATCGCCCACGACCTCGGACAGCGCTACGCGTGGATCGGCACCGGGCGGATGGGGGGCAGCCGCGATGAGTTCATGGCCGTCTTCTACGACACCGGGCGGCTCGAGCCCGTGGAGTACGACCACTTCTGGCTGTCCGACACCCCGAATGTGATCGGCTCCAACACCTGGGGCGGGGCCGTGGTCCGGATGGTCACCTGGGTGCGCTTCCACGACCGGCGGACCGGCGAGGAGTTCTACGCCCTCAACACCCATCTGGACCACCGCAGCCAGAACGCCCGTGACCACGCCGCCGCTCTGATCACCGAGCGGCTCGGCGGGCTGGACTCCGCGCTCCCCCGCATCGTCACCGGCGACTTCAATGTGGCGGCCCATGGCAACCCGGTCTACGACGCCATGCTGAACGGCGGCACGCTGGTGGACTCGTGGGACACCGCCGAGCGGCGCGGCCCGCTGTACGGGACGTTCCACGGCTTCGGCCCGCTGGTCCCGGACGGCGACCGGATCGACTGGATCCTGACCTCGCCCGGTGTGCGCACCCACCACGCCGTCATCGACACCTACTCCGAGGACGGCCAGTACCCCAGCGACCATCTGCCGGTGCGGACCGTCCTGGAGCTGTGACGCGAGGCGCCCGCGCCGAATGCCGTGGTGCCGTGGTGCCGTCGATCCGCTCCCGCTCCCGGGGGCGGATCGAGCGGTTCGCCGCGCGGTCCGCGTCCCCGCCGCGTTCGCCGGGCCTGCTCAGCGGCCTGATGCCACGACGGAAATCCCCCGCAGCCGCAGCAGGGCGGCCACGGCCAGCAGCGCCACACACCCCGTGAAGATGAGCCCGGCGGAGCGCAGCCCGACCGCGAGCGACAGCGCCCCCACGCCGATCACCGGAATCGAGATCGCCAGATACATCAGCACGAACAGGGCGGAGGTGACCTCGGCGCGCCGGTCGGCCGGGCTGCGCTCGGTCACCACCCGTACGGCGGCGAGGAACGACAGCCCCTGGCCCGTCCCCGCGATCACGGCGCCCAGCACCAGCAGCGCCAGCGACGCGATCGCCAGCGAGACCGCGATGGCCGCCATACCGGCCACCAGCACCGCGCACCCGCCAGGCAGCGACCGCCCCGGGCCCAGCCGCCGCCCCAGCGCCTGCCCGGCGACCGAGGCGGCGAACACGGAGAACACCACGGCACCGGCCACCGCGAGATTGCTCTCCCCCTCCACCTCGCTCAGGAACGTGGGCGACACCGAGGTGAACAGGCCCAGGGTGGCGAAGCCCGCGAACCCCGCCATCGCCGCGGCCGTGAACGTCGCGCGCATTTCCTTGGGCACCCGCAGCCGCTGCGGCCTCAGCGACGGGCGGCCCCGGGTCCGTACGGTCTCCGGGAGAGCGAGCACCACGGCGGCGGCCACCGCCACCAGCACCAGGTCCACCACGAACACCAGCTTCAGCGGCGCCGGGGCGTACTGCGCCAGCACACCCGCAAGCAACGGGCCGACACCGAGACCGCCCAGGTTGGCCCCGGTGGCGAGGAGAGTGGCGGCACGGCGGCGGCGCTCGGGGGCCAGCTCGATCACCATCACGGTGGCGGTGCCGGTGGCCAGACCGGCGGACAGCCCCGACAGGGTGCGGCCCGTGAACAGCTCCGGCAGTCCGCCGGCGAGGAGGAAGCACACCGCGCTCAGGCCCGACAGCGCGAGCGCGGCCAGCAGAACGGGCCGTCGCCCGATGAAGTCGGACATACGTCCGAGCAGCAGCAGCGCGACGATGACCCCCGCCGCGTACACGGCGAAGATCACCGTGACCATGAACGAGGAGAAGCCGAACTCCCCCTGATAGAGCGAGTAGAGCGGGGTGGGCAGCGTCGTACCGCACATCGTGACCACGAAGGCGTAGGCGGCCGCGAGGAACGGCCATCCCCGCTCCCTGTCCTGGCGGCTTTCCATACGACCCGATTCCACCACATATCACCTCTCCGTCAAACGCGCTGGCGCGCCGCCGCCTTCCTGGCGGGTTACGTGCGGTAGCGGGGCATCCCGTCATTCGGCCCTGATCGCATGCGGCAGGATGGCACCTCACGCCGGAGCCGTACACATGTACGCCCGGCGCAGCCCGTACAACCCAGGCACGAGCAGGTGGACAACGTGATCCCACAGAACTCCAGACCGGAGGCCGCACCGACGACCGCGGGCCGCGCGGCCGGTTCTGACGCGCTTTCCGGCATAGCGGACGGTGGCCGATGAACCGGGGCCTGACGTTGCACGATGTCATCGTCGTCGGGGCGGCGCTGATCTGCGGTGCGGCCGGTGGTGTGCTGTTGCGCGTGGCGCTGCGCTGGCTGGGTGAGCGGGCCCGCGCCACCCGGTGGAGCGGCGACGACATCATCGTCGACATACTGCGCACACTGGCGCCGTGGGCGTCGATGGCCGCCGGAGTCGCCGCCGCGGCCGCCGCACTGCCGCTGACCGGCACGGTCGGCCATGACGTCAATCAGACGCTGAAGGGCGTGCTGATCCTGGTCAGCACGGTCACCGCGGCGCGGGTGGTGGCCGGTATGGTGCGGTCGCTGGCGCTGTCCCGCTCCGGGGTGGCGGGCACGGCCACCATCTTCGTCAACATCACCCGGATCGCGGTGCTGGCGATGGGCGTGCTGATCCTGCTGGAGACGCTGGGCGTCTCGATCGCACCGCTGCTCACCGCCCTGGGCGTGGGCGGTCTGGCGGTCGCCCTGGCGCTACAGGACACTCTGGCCAATCTCTTCGCGGGGGTGCACATCCTGGCCTCCAAGACGGTGCAGCCCGGCCACTACATCCGGCTCAGCAGCGGGGAGGAGGGATATGTGGTCGACATCAACTGGCGCAACACGGCGGTGCGGCAACTGTCGGACAACCTCGTCATCATCCCGAACGCCAAGCTGGGCAACACCATCATGACCAACTTCCACCAGCCCGAGCAGCAGATGTCGGTCATGGTCCAGGCGAGGGTCGGCTACGGAAGCGATCTGGACCATGTGGAGCGGGTGACCATCGAGGTGGCCGGGAAGGTGATGTCCGGCGTCGAGGGCGGGGTCGTCGACCACGAGACGAGCGTGCGCTTCCACACCTTCGGAGAGTCCGGCATCGACTTCTCGGTGTTTCTGCGGGCCCTGGAGTTCAGCGACCAGTACCTCATCAAGCATGAGTTCATGAAGGAGCTGCACCGCCGGTTCCGCGCCGAGGGCATCGAGATCCCGCTGCCCACCCGTACGCTCGTCCTGCCCGACCAGGACCGGCTGTCGCTGCCGGACCCTTCGGCGGTCTGACGCCGTCAGGGCAGCAACCGCCGCTCGGTGGCCACCGCCACCGCCCCGGCCCGGGTCTCGACCCCCAATTTCCCGTAGATCCGACCCAGATGGGTCTTGACCGTGGCCTCGCTGATGAACAGGGCCCGGGCGATCTCCCGGTTGCCCAGGCCACGGGCCAGTTGCCGCAGGATGTCGCGCTCCCGCTCGGAGAGTCCGGGGCGCGGGCTGCGCATCCGGGCCAGCACCCGGTCGGCGACCGGGGCGGACAGCGCGGTACGGCCGGAGGCGGCGTTGCGGATCGCCGCGAACAGCTCCTCCGGCCGCTCGGCCTTGAGCAGATAGCCGGTGGCCCCGGCCTCGATGGCACGGGTGATGTCGGCGTCGGTGTCGAACATGGTGAGCACCAGGACGCGGGGCGCCGGCGGGCCGCCGGAGACCAGCCGCCGGGTGGCGGTCACCCCGTCCATACCCTCCCCGAGCTGGAGATCCATCAGCACCACATCGGGCCGGAGCCGGTCGGCCATGGCGAGGGCCTCCTCGCCACTTCCCGCCTCGCCGATCACTTCGATGCCGTCGGTACTGGCCAGCAGCGCCCGCAACCCGGCCCGCACCACGGCGTGGTCGTCGCAGAGCAGCAGCCGGATGGCGGGAGCGGGCGGGACCGGGTTCGCGGCGGGGCCGGACGACGGGGACGGGATCGGGCTCATGCCGTGGCCTCCACGGGACGGTCGGGGACGAGGGCGGGAAGGGGTTCGACTCGGATCGCGGCCGAGACGACGGTCCCCTCGCCCGGTGCGGATTCGACGGTGAGTGTGCCGCCGAGCTGACGTACGCGGACGCGCATCGCCCGCAGCCCGTGTCCGCGTGACCGGTCCGCTCCTGGTGCGGGGACGGTGTCGGTGTCGAAACCGCGGCCGTCATCGGCGATGTCCAGACAGATCTGGTCGCCCATGCAGGTCAGGGTGAGCGCGGCCCGGCTCGCCCCGGCGTGCTCCCGCACATTGGCCAGCGCGCCCTGGGCGATGCGCAGCAGCGCCGCCGCCACCGGCTCGGGCAGCGGCCCGAGGGGGCCGTCGAGATGGAAGTCCACCGTCCGCCCCGCGCCGCTCTCCCGCTCGGCGAGCGCGCCGAGCGCCTGGGCCAGGGAGCCCTCGGCGAGGTCGGCCGGGGCCAGGTCCTGGACGAACCGGCGGGCCTCGGCGAGGCTGCGGGAGGCGATCTCCGCCGCGTCGCGCATATGGCCTCGGGCCGCCGCCGGGTCCGTCTCCCAGGTGCGGTCGGCGGCCTGAAGCAGCATCCGCTGGCTGGACAGGCCCTGGGCGAGGGTGTCATGGATCTCCGAGGACAGCCGCTGGCGCTCGGCCAGGGTTCCGGCCCGCCGCTCGGTCGCGGCCAGATCGCGGCGGGTACGGACCAGATCGTCGATCAGCACCCGCTGCCGCGCCGACTGGCGCCGCAGATGAATGAGGACGGCGGCGGCCACGGCGGCGATGGCGGGCGGCGCGATCAGCGCGTTGGGGTCGAAGCCGTCGTGCATGAACCGCAGTTTCGAGGCGACGACGAGCGCGGTGAGCACGGCGGCCAAGGGCACCGCGAACCGGGTGGGCAGCGTGTGCAGACCGGTGAAGAACAGCGGCATGGCGCACCATGCGGCGCTCGGCGCGAGAACCAGCAGCGCGACCCATGCGGCCAGCACCGCTGTCAGCCAGACCAGATAGCGGCCGGAGGGCCGGCCGCCGTGGCTCGGTGCGGGCGCCGGCCACCGGCCGGGCAGATAGAGCGCGCCGAAGACGACGAAGAGGGCGACGACCCAGCCGTTCGGCGGGGTGCCGGTGTCCCGGATCAGATAGCGGACCAGTGAGGAGCCCAGCAGCAGGAAGAAGGCGATGTGCAGGACCGCCGTCAGCCACCGCTCATCCGGATCGTCCACCCCGTCGGTCCCGGATCGCCCGGACCATGCCGACCACATCGCGGACCACGGCGCCCACCCTGACCGCCCGTCCGCCCCGTCCGCCCCGTCCGCCCCGACCGCCCCGACCGCCCCGACCGCCGACCGCACCTGGGCCCCTCCCTGCTCTCCGGATTCGCACCGGACCTCTCCGGTTCTTCTTGCGTTCACTCCCTCAGCCAGTCCTAACGCGCCCGGCCGGACCCCGCATCATCCGATCGGTTGATACGGCGTTCACCCGGACCGCGTCCGGACCGGGACCGCTCCGCCGATCCGCGCCGCCGCCACGGCGCCGAGGCTGGTACCGACAACAGCGACGCGGGAACGCATCGTCCGCCGCGTCCGTACGACGACCATGAGAGAGTCCACATGCCCGCCAAGAACCTCGGCGTCAACCGCTCCGCCCTCGGCCACCGGGTCTCCTACGCGCTGCGCCATCCGCAGCGCGTACCGCGCCATCTGGTCCGTGCCACCCGGGATGCCTGGCTGCGCTACCGCTACCCCGACCACGTCGCGTACTACCGCGCGGTGATGCGGTCCGACACCCGCACCAGCCCGGAGGCGGCGGTCGGCAGCCGCAGCCATGAGCGGTGGCTGGCGCTGGGCGCGATGCAGTTCGACTATCTCCTGGACCACGGGCTGCGGCCGGAACACCGGATGCTGGAGATCGGCTGCGGCAATCTGCGGGCGGGCTGGCGGTTCATCAGCCATCTGAAGCCGGGCCACTATTACGGCCTCGACATCTCGCCCGAGATCCTCGTGGCCGCCCAGGACACGCTGGTGCGAGAGGGGTTGCAGGACCGCCGTCCCACCCTCACTCCGGTCCGCGATCTGACGCTGCGCTTTCTGCCCGACGCCCACTTCGACGTGGTGCACGCCCACAGTGTCTTCTCGCACTCGCCACTGCCCGTCATCGAGGAGTGCCTGGCCCATGTCGGCCGCGTCATGGCGCCCGGCGGCTGGTTCGACTTCACCTTCGACCGCACCGAGGGCGTCGAACACCAGGTACTGCGGGAGGACTTCTACTACCGCACCGAGACGCTCATAGCGCTGGCGGAGAAACACGGTCTGGCGGCCCGGTTCATGGCGGACTGGGAGGAGCTGCCGCACGGTCAGTCGAAGATCCGCATCACCCACCGCGAGGCCGCGCGGACGTCCTGACCCGCCGTTCCTCAGCCGGTGCTCCCCCTGCGGCGGCCGACTATTCGGTGAAGCAATACCCGAGGCATATGTTGACGCTCAATCGGGCCTTGAGGTTCCACTGGGATCCTGTGACACACTTCATATCGCAACGCACAGGACAAAATCGTTGCTAGGGAGTGCCGTAGACTTTTAGTACGTACTGTTGCGTGGTGGATAGACGAATACATGGAGCACCAAGAGGTCACTCATGCAGCCCTTCGTACTGAAGCACGCAATCCCTGCCGAGCGGTCGTCGGCGAGCGTTCCCTACGCCTATAGCGCCGTCCTGCAGTTGAATGTCCTCTCCGACGGGCGTCCGGCCATCGCCGACCATGCGGTGCTGCTGGCCACCGGCACCACCACGTCCACAGCGGGTTCCAAGACGCACTTCGACGACTGACCTGCGCATACGTCGATGACGGTACTCATCCTGACCTGTCGCCAGGATGTCACCGCCGACTTGGTGGTGGCGGAGCTGCGCGAACAAGGCGTCCCTCTGGTGCGTTTCGATCCGGCAGACCTTCCGGATCAGGCCGGGCTGTCGGTCGAATTCGATCGCGGTGACTTCACTGGATATCTGTCGACCGAGGGACGCCTCGTCAGCATCCACGGTGTGCGGTCCATCTGGGTGCGCAGGCCGGGCCGCCCCGCGGCCCACGCGGCGAATCCGTCGGAGTGGCTGACCGCCGAGTGCGGACAGGCACTCTACGGGATGCTCTACGCGACAACGGCCCGCTGGATGAACCATCCAGCGGCCGCCGAACCGGCCCGGCACAAACCCTTCCAGTTGCGGGTCGCCCAGCACAGCGGTTTCGCCGTGCCCTCGACTCTGGTCACCACCTATCCGCGCGCGGCGCGCGATTTCGCCGTCCAGTGCTCGGACATCGTGGTGAAATCCGCCTCGGGTCCGCCAACCGCCGATCCGCCGGTAACGTTGCCTACCACGCGTATCGATCCGGACACAGATTTCTCCGATGTCGCGGCCGGGGCAACCCTTCTTCAGCGGTACATTCCCAAAGCGGCCGACATCCGGCTGATCTGCGTCGGCAGCGAGTTATTCGCCGCACGCAAGACCGCCGGCTCGGGGCAGGTGGACGGGCGCTTTGGATGTCATGGACACCGCTGGGAACCCGTGGATGTGCCCGCCAGAATCGTGCGCTCCGTTCATGAGTACATGGCTCTCACCGGTCTCGCCTACGGGGCCTTCGACTTCGCCGAGGACGCCGATGGCCTTTGGTGGTTCCTGGAGTGCAACCAGGGCGGCCAATTCGGCTTTGTCGAGCTGGAGACCGGTCAGCCCATCGCCGCGGCGGTCGCGTCCTGGCTGGCCGGGCCCGGGGCCGCCCACCGGTGACGAGCGGGCCGGAGCACCGTGGCTCCGGAGGCGGCGCGGGTGATCACCGAGCCGGCGTGTTGACGGCGGCCCCGTCCCCGTTCGCGCCGGTCCGGGGCGCCCGCGCGCACCCCCATGTACGGACCGTGACGGCCGGTCTACGCACCGGGGTGGTGCTGCGCCGGACCGGTCCGCCGGTCGTATGCTGAAGCGAGAGTCTGCGCTACCCAGGGTTTCCCGCCCTCCCTCAGCGCGGGAGGTTCCGATGACCGTCGCCGACAGCATCCGCCGCCCGACGGACGCGTCCCGCTATGTGCCGATCGCCGAGCACGGTCTGATCGGCGATCTGCGCACCGCCGCGCTTGTCGATACCCGCGGCACCATCGACTGGTACTGCCCGGTCCGGTTCGACGCGCCCAGTGTGTTCGCGTCGATCCTGGACGCCGACCGCGGCGGTTCGTTCCGGCTCACACCGGAGGTGCCCGCCCGGACGAAGCAGTTCTACTTCCCCGACACCAATATCCTCATCACCCGCTTCTTCGCGGAGGACGGGGTCGCCGAGGTCCAGGACTTCATGCCGATCGTGGACGACTCACGCGAGGCGGACCGGCACCGGCTGATCCGCCGGGTGCTGTGCGTACGTGGCTCGCTGCCCTTCAACGCACGGGTGGCGCCCCGGTTCGACTACGCCCGGCAGTCGCATACGATGCGCGCCGAGGAGGGGCTCACGATCTTCGAATCCCCGGAGCTGTCGCTGGCGCTCACCTCCAGCGTCACCGTGGAGACCGACGGGGCCGATGTGGTGTCCACGTTCAAGCTGGTCGAGGGCGAGTCCGCGGTCTTCGCGCTCGACCGGATCGGCGGCACGGTGCAGCCGCGGCACTGCCCGCAGGCGGAGGCGGAGAAGCTGTTCGACGCCACCGTGCGCTACTGGCGGCACTGGCTCTCGCAGTCCCGCTACCGCGGGCGGTGGCGGGAGATGGTGCACCGCTCCGCGCTCACCCTCAAGCTGCTCACCTACGCGCCGACCGGCGCCATCGTGGCCGCCCCGACCACCAGCCTGCCCGAGCAGATCGGTGGCGAGCGCAACTGGGACTACCGCTATGTATGGGTCCGCGATGCCGCGTTCTGCATCTACGCACTGCTGAGGCTGGGCTTCACCCAGGAGGCCGAGGCGTTCGTCCGGTTCCTGTCCGAGAAGATCAGCTTCGAGGACGGCCCCGGCGGCCCGATGCAGATCATGTACGGCATCGACGGCCGCAGCGAGATCCCCGAGCAGACGCTCCCCCACTTGGAGGGCCATCAGGGCTCCGCCCCGGTCCGGGTCGGCAACGGGGCGGTCCATCAGCTCCAGTTGGACATCTACGGAGCGCTGGTGGACTCCCTCTATCTCTACGACAAATGGGGGCAGCCGCTGGCCAGCGACCACTGGGACACCGTCAGCGACGCGGTCGGCTGGGTCTGCGACAACTGGGACCGGCCCGATATGAGCGTCTGGGAGACCCGCGCCGGCCCGCAGTACTTCCTGTACTCGCAGCTCATGTGCTGGGTCGCGATCGAGCGGGCGATGCGCATCGCCCGCCACCGCGGCCTGCCCGCGGACATGGCCCGCTGGTCGAAGGCGCGCGATGACATCTACCGCCGGATCATGCGCTGCGGCTGGTCGCCGCGGCGGCGCGCCTTCGTACAGCGCGAGGGCGAGGAGGTGCTCGACGCCTCGGTGCTGATGATGCCGCTGTCCAAGTTCATCTCCCCCACCGACCCCAAATGGCTGTCCACGCTGGACGCGCTGGGCGAGGAGCTGGTGTCCGATTCGCTGGTCTACCGCTACGACCCCACGGTCAGCCCGGACGGGCTGCGCGGCGCGGAGGGCACCTTCTCGATCTGCTCGTTCTGGTACGTCGAGGCGCTGTCCCGGGCCGGACGGGTGGACGACGCACGGCTGGCCTTCGAGAAGATGCTCACCTACGCCAACCATGTCGGGCTGTACGCGGAGGAGATCGGCCGCACCGGTGAGCAGATCGGCAACTTCCCGCAGGCGTTCACCCATCTCGCGCTCATCAGCGCCGCGTTCAACCTGGACCGGGCCCTGGGCTGATCACGCGGGCCCGGCCGGCCGCTGGATAGAGTGGTCGGCCATGGGGAACGGGGAGGGGCCGGCCGCCGGGCCGGAACACGGCGTCCAGGGCAGCACACAGACCGCATGGCCGGCGCCGAGCGCGATCGAGCGGGAGCTGTACGAGGCGAAGATCCGCGGCGACTGGTCGGCGTACTTCGATGTGCTGGCCCGCGCCGAGCTCTTCGTCGCCGACGCCTACTCCCGCCTTCAGGCGCGCCCCGGGACGGTGCTGTTCACCCCGTACTGGTATCCCCAGGTGCAGGCCAACTGCCTGCCCATCTTCACCGAGGGCATGCTCCCCGCGCCCCATCCGGAGACCGTCTATCTCTCCTATTCCCTGGGGTGGTTCGCCACGGAGTGGGAGCCCGGCGATCCGCCGTGGATCGTGGTCAACCCGGGCAGTCCGTGTGAGACGTTCTTCCCGACCTCCCCGGCGCACCGCGCGCTGTGGAGCGGCCACGCCGAACACGCCGCCGAAGGCCGCGCACACGCGCCCATGGAGCTGCGCGGGCTGCGGGTGGGCGGGCCGACACAGGGCCCGGTGGCCCATGGACTGGCCTGCGGGGCGCTGCTGTTCGTCAAGAACGGCGAGCTGTGGAACGCGATGGCCTACCACGGTGGCGGATACACCCGTGAGCGGAGCCGGCTCAAGGAGTGGTGGGGCATCACCGGCCGGGAGGAGTGGCAGCGTATCCAGGAGCTGCTGCTGGGTGCCGAAATGATCAGCGGTGTCTGGGAGTTCGCGCTCGGGGTGCGCAGCACCCTGGCCCTGGACTTCGCCGGCCCGGTCGGGGTGGACCACTGGCGGACGGTGGCCGAGCGGGTGCTGCGGCGCACCGCCGCCGAGCCCGGCGAGGTCCGGATCACCCCCGACGGGGTCACCAAGGCGGAGCCCCGGGACAGCGCGGAGGTGGAGGCCCAGGTGGCGGGCGTGCAGCGGCTCATCGGCCGGATCGCCCGCTATGAGGCCCGGTTCCGCGCGGACGGACTGCTCGCCGAGGGCAAGTTCGTCCGCACGGTGGAGGCGTGGGACTACGGGCGGGCCTCGGGAATGGCCCGCTGGGGGCTCGCCGCTCGGTTCTGCTCCCTCGACGAGGCCGAGCGCGCGGTGCTGCGCGCGGGACGGTCGGCGCAGGCCAACTACCGCTCCTGGGAGGAGTTCTCCGCCGCGTACATCCTCGGGCGGTGTCTCCACTTCGACGACGAGGAGTTCGGCGAGTGGTACGAGGACATGCTCACCGCGCACCGCATCCTCACCACCGATCCCGAGAGCCCCTGGCTCACCCTTCCCTGGAAGTGATCCCGGCGGGACCGGGCGTCACCGGCCGCCGACGCGGTCCTCGGCCAGCACCCGGGCCATGGTGCGCTCGGCAAGGGCGGTGATGGTGACGAACGGGTTGACGCCGATGGAGCCCGGGATGAGGGATCCGTCGGTCACATAGAGCCCGTCGTAGCCGGACACCCGGCCGTACGCGTCGGTGGCCCGGCCCAGGACACAGCCGCCCAGTGGGTGGTAGCAGAAGTCGTCGGCGATGGCCCGGGTGTCGCCGAAGAGGTCATACCGGTAGATGGTGGCGTTGGCGTAGTTGACGCGGTCGAAGAGCGCCTTGGCCGCCGCGACCGAGGGCGCGTTCTGGGCGCGGGTCCAGTTGAGCACGGCGGCGTCCTTGGCCGCGTCGTAGGTGAAGGCGGCGCGCTCGGGGTTCCGGGTGATGGCGAGGTAGAGGCTGACCCAGGTCTCGAGGCCGGCGGGCAGCGGGGCGATCTCGGCGAAGACCGGGTTGGCGGCGTTGGACCAGTCGTCGATCGCCATTACCGGGATGGTGGCCTGACGGGCGCCGGTCGGGTGCCACACATGGTTGGCGCGGCCGAGCATGACGTTGCCGTTGCCGCCCCAGCCCTGGCCGACCTCCTCGCTCAGCTCGGGCAGGGCGCCGGTCTCGCGGGCGCGCAGCAGGAGTTCGGTGGTGCCGAGGCTGCCCGCGCCGAGGAAGAGCGAACCGCAGGTGATCTCGTCGGTGGAGACGACGGTGCCGGTGGTGTCGATGCGCTCCACGGTGAGGACATAGCTGCCGTCGGGCGCCCGCCGCAGGGCCCGGGCCCGGCTGAGGGTGTGCAGGGTGACCTGGCCGGTGCCGAGCGCGGCCGCGAGATAGGTCTTGCCGAGGCTGCGCTTGCCGAAGTTGTTGCCGTAGATGACCTCCTGGGCGAGCGCCGACTTGGTCGCCGTTCCGTCGGCCTCGCGCCGCATGTAGTCGAAGTCGTACACATTGGGCATGAAGACGGTCTTCAGGCCCGCCCTGGCGGCCTGGTCGCGGGCGACGCGGGCGTAGGTGTACCACTCCGTGGCCTCGAACCACGCGGAGGGCACGGTGTTGGCGCCGAGCATGCGGTTGGCCAGCGGGAAGTAGGTGTCGTACATCGGGTCCGCGGCCACCTGCGGCAGCATCTGCTGGAAGTACGAGCGCGACGGGGTGACCGCGATACCGCCGTTGACCAGCGAGCCACCGCCGACCCCGCGGCCCACGTAGACGGACATGCCGGGGAACCGGACGCGGTCCAGGACGCCGGGGTAGGGGGTGATGTCCTTGTTGATGACGTCCAGCCACAGAAAGGTGGACAGAGGCGCCTCGGTTCTGGTCTTGAACCACATGGAGCGCTGGTCGGGGGCGGTCATCGAGCAGTGGATCCGGCCGTCGGAACCCGGGGTGTCCCATAACCGCCCCATCTCCACGACGAGGGTTCTGATGCCCGCCTCGCCGAGCCGGAGCGCGGCCACGGCCGCGCCGTAGCCCGAGCCGACGACGACGGCGGGGAAGTGTTCGGCGCTCTCGGCGGCGGCCGCCGGGGTGAGGCCGATGCGCGTGAGTCCGAGGGCCGCCGCGCCCTGTAGGGCGGCCAGACCGAGAATGTGACGACGCGTCATGTTTGCTGTCATGGCGGCATGATGGGCGGAATCGCCAGATCTCGCCATGGCATGGCACAAGGTCGTTTTCGGCGGTCATGTTCGGCATCGGAGGACTTGCGCGAGTTATCGTTATTTACCAATTACTGTCGCACCCGCGCTCCTCGAGCCCGGCGTGGCGAAACGGTGCTCCAGTGCCACGCACAGCGTCACCCGGCGCGGCCACGGGGGGACTCTCCGTGTCCGCTGCGACCATGGACCACACGGGCCGGGCGCCATCCCGCACGCCATCCACGAGAACTCGATCACACCCCGGGCGCCCCGCGTGGCACGCGGCAGTAGGGTTCGCCGACAAGCGTGTGTTGTAGGTACCGGGCAGGTAGAAGGGATCGGGCATGTTCCGCAAGGTGCTGGTCGCCAATCGTGGAGAGATCGCCATTCGCGCCTTCCGCGCCGGCTATGAGCTGGGCGCGAGAACCGTAGCCGTGTTCCCGCATGAGGACCGCAACTCGCTGCATCGGCTCAAGGCCGATGAGGCATATGAGATCGGTGAGCCGGGTCATCCGGTGCGGGCCTATCTCTCCGTCGAGGAGATCGTCCGCGCGGCGCGCAGTGCGGGCGCGGATGCTGTTTATCCCGGATATGGCTTTTTGTCCGAGAACCCCGATCTCGCACGTGCGTGCGAAGAGGCGGGGATCACGTTCGTGGGGCCCAGCGCGCAGATCCTGGAGCTCACCGGGAACAAGGCGCGCGCGGTGGCCGCGGCCCGTGCGGCCGGGGTGCCGGTGCTCGGCTCCTCCGAGCCGTCGACCGATGTGGACGAGCTGGTCCGGGCCGCGGACGAGCTCGGCTTCCCGGTGTTCGTCAAGGCCGTCGCCGGTGGTGGCGGGCGCGGCATGCGCAGGGTCGAGAACCGGGAGACGCTGCGTGAGTCCATCGAGGCGGCGGCGCGGGAGGCCGAGTCCGCCTTCGGCGATTCCACGGTCTTCCTGGAGAAGGCGGTGGTGGAGCCCCGCCATATCGAGGTGCAGATCCTCGCCGACGGGCAGGGCGATGTCATCCATCTGTTCGAACGCGACTGTTCGGTGCAGCGACGCCACCAGAAGGTGATCGAGCTGGCGCCGGCGCCCAACCTCGATCCGGAGCTGCGGGCACGGATCTGCGACGACGCGGTGAAGTTCGCCCGGCAGATCGGCTATCGCAACGCCGGCACGGTGGAGTTCCTGCTCGACCGCGAGGGCCGCCATGTGTTCATCGAGATGAATCCGCGGATCCAGGTCGAGCACACGGTGACCGAGGAGATCACCGACGTCGATCTGGTCCAGTCGCAGTTGCGGATCGCCGCCGGCCAGACCCTGGCCGACCTCGGCCTCGCCCAGGACACCGTATATCTGCGGGGTGCGGCGCTCCAGTGCCGGATCACCACCGAGGACCCGGCCAACGGCTTCCGCCCGGACACCGGGATGATCAGCGCGTATCGCTCCCCGGGCGGCTCGGGCATCCGGCTGGACGGTGGCACCACCCACTCCGGTGCGGAGATCAGCGCCCACTTCGACTCGATGCTGGTCAAACTGACCTGCCGGGGGCGCGACTTCGCGACCGCGGTCGGCCGCGCCCGGCGCGCGGTGGCCGAGTTCCGCATCCGCGGCGTCTCCACGAACATCCCCTTCCTCCAGGCGGTGCTGGACGATCCGGACTTCCGGGCCGGGCAGGTCACCACGTCGTTCATCGAGCAGCGGCCGCATCTGCTGACCGCGCGCCACTCCGCCGACCGCGGCACCAAGCTGCTCACCTATCTCGCCGATGTCACGGTGAACAAGCCGCACGGCGAGCGGCCCCATCTGATCAACGCGACCACCAAGCTGCCCCCGGTGCCGGACACCGAGCCGCCCGCCGGCTCCAAGCAGCGGCTCACCGAGCTGGGCCCGGAGGGCTTCGCGCGATGGCTGCGCGAGTCGCCCACCATCGGGGTCACCGACACCACCTTCCGGGACGCGCATCAGTCGCTGCTGGCCACCCGGGTCCGCACCAGGGACCTGCTGGCCGTGGCCCCGGTGGTGGCGCGGAGCGTGCCGCAGTTGCTGTCGCTGGAGTGCTGGGGCGGGGCCACCTACGACGTGGCGCTGCGCTTCCTCGCCGAGGACCCGTGGGAGCGGCTGGCCAAGCTGCGCGAGGCGGTGCCCAACATCTGTCTTCAGATGCTGCTGCGCGGCCGCAACACGGTGGGCTACACGCCGTATCCGACCGAGGTGACCACCGCCTTCGTACAGGAGGCCACGGCCACCGGAATCGACATCTTCCGGATCTTCGACGCGCTGAACGACATCGGGCAGATGCGGCCCGCGATCGACGCGGTGCGGGAGACGGGCTCGGCGATCGCCGAAGTGGCGCTCTGCTACACCTCCGACCTGTCCGACCCCTCCGAGCGGCTCTACACCCTCGACTACTATCTGCGGCTCGCCGAGCAGATCGTGGACGCGGGCGCGCATGTGCTGGCCATCAAGGACATGGCGGGGCTGCTGCGCGCCCCGGCCGCGGCCACCCTGGTCTCCGCACTGCGCAGGGAGTTCGACCTGCCAGTGCACATCCACACCCATGACACCGCGGGTGGTCAGCTCGCCACCTATCTCGCGGCGGTCCAGGCCGGCGCGGACGCGGTGGACGGCGCGGTGGCCTCCATGGCGGGCACCACCTCCCAGCCGTCGCTGTCGGCGATCGTGGCCGCCACCGACCACTCCGACCGGCCGACCGGGCTCGACCTCGAGGCGATCGGCGGCCTGGAGCCGTACTGGGAGGCCGTGCGCAAGATCTACGCACCGTTCGAGGCGGGCCTCGCCTCGCCGACCGGGCGGGTTTACCACCATGAGATCCCCGGCGGTCAGCTCTCCAATCTGCGCACCCAGGCCATCGCGCTCGGCCTCGGCGACCGCTTCGAGGAGATCGAGGCGATGTACACCGCCGCGGACCGGATGCTGGGCCATCTGGTGAAGGTCACCCCGTCGTCGAAGGTGGTCGGCGATCTCGCGCTGCACCTGGTGGGGGCGGGGGTGTCGCCAAAGGACTTCGAGGCGGATCCGGCCCGGTACGACATCCCGGACTCGGTCATCGGGTTCCTCCGCGGCGAGCTGGGCAATCCGCCGGGCGGCTGGCCCGAGCCGTTCCGCAGCAAGGCGCTGGAGGGCCGCGCCGCCGCCAAGCCGACGGCCGCGGAGCTGTCCACGGAGGACCGGGAGCAGTTGGCGAAGGATCCGCGGGCGACGCTGAACCGGCTGCTGTTCCCCGGCCCGACCAAGGAGTTCGAGGCGCATCGGCAGGCCCACGGCGACACCAGCGTGCTGGACAGCAAGGACTTCTTCTACGGGCTGCGCCCGCGGCAGGAGTACACGGTGGACCTCGAGCCCGGGGTCCGGCTGCTGATCGAGCTGGAGGCCATCGGCGACGCCGACGAGCGCGGTATGCGCACCGTGATGGCCTCGCTGAACGGGCAGTTGCGCCCGGTCCAGGTACGGGACAACTCGGCGGCCTCCGACGTACCGGCCACCGAGAAGGCCGACCGGAGCAACCCCGGCCATGTGGCGGCGCCCTTCGCGGGTGTGGTGACGCTGGCGGTGGCCGAGGGCGATCAGGTGGAGGCCGGTGCCACCGTGGCGACGATCGAGGCGATGAAGATGGAGGCCACCATCGCGGCCCCGAAGAGCGGGACGGTGTCGCGCATCGCCATCAGCGCGATCCAGCAGGTGGAAGGCGGCGATCTGCTGGTCGCCCTGAGCTGAGCCGACAGCGTCGGCAAGCCGCCGCCACCGGTCCCCGGCCCTCGGGTCAGGGGTGCTCGGTGGCGGCGGCCTCGTATGCCCGCGGAAAGGTGTCCACCGGCCCAGCGCCTCACCGCGTCGGCCGGCCGTACGCCCCTGGACGATCTGGCTGACCTTCGGTTGGCCGCGTCGCCGCACGGCCCGGCAGTCTGGTGGCCAGCAGCGCACCGGCCGCGGCCACGGCCGCGAGGGCCGTCAGCGCCGGTCCCATCGCCGAGAGGAAGACGTCGGCCGCCCAGCCCGTCCCGTCGCCGGGCGGCCGTCCGGTGGTGCCACCCGGCCCGGCCACGCTCATCAGCGTGGTCGCGGCCGCGACCCCCAGCGCGGGGCCGATGTTCATGGCGGTCTGCTGGAGCCCGCCCGCCACTCCGGCGGTGTCCACGGACGCGTGGCGCACGAGGACGGTGGTCGCGGTGACCATCACGGTGGCGAATCCCGCGCCCAGCACGAGAAAGCATCCACCGATCGCCGCGGCGCCCGAGCCCCGGCCGAGACCGGACATCAGCAGCACACCGGCCGCCACCAGGACCATCCCCGCGACCGAAGCCCGGCGGGGCCCCTGACGGCGCATCAGCATCGCCGCCACCGGTGCGCCCAGCACCATCATCACCGCCAGCGGGAGCGCCCTGAGCCCGCCGGCGAGCGGATCCAGCGCGAGCACGTCCTGGAGATAGTAGGTGCCGAGGAAGAGCGTCCCGAAGAGGGCGGCCGACGCGGACACCAGCACGCCGAGCGCCGGGCCGACGGTGGCCGACCGCAGCAGACCCGGCGGCAGCAGCGGATGTTCCGTACGGCGCTCATGCCATACGAAGACGCCACCGGCCACCACGGCGCTCGTCGGCCCGAGCCCGGTCGCCGCCGTCCAGCCGGTTCCGGGGGCGCCGACGAGCGTATGCACCAGCCCGGCCAGCGCCACCGCGAGCAGAGCGGCACCGGGCAGATCGAGCCGCGGCCGGGCGGTCTCCCGGGGCGCGGCCGGGGCCCGCACGGCGAGCGCCGTCAGGCCCAGGGCAACGGCGGGCACGACATTGAGGAAGAACACCGCCCGCCAGCCCAGATGGGTGGTCAGCGCCCCGCCGATCAGGGGGCCCGCCGCGGCCGCGAGGCCGATGGCGCCGGTGCGCACCGCGAGGGGCCTGCCGAGCCGGTCGGGCGGATACGCGGCGCGCAGCATTCCGAGGGTGGCGGGTTGCAGCAGCGCCCCGAAGACCCCTTGGGCGATCCGCAGTCCGATCACCCAGCCGATGCCGCCCGCGAGTCCGATGCCCGCCGAGGCGGCGCCGAAGCCCAGCGTCCCGATGGCGAAGACGCGCCGATGCCCGTAGCGGTCGCCGAGGCGGCCCGCGAACACCAGCAGACTCGCCACGGCGATCAGATATCCGGTGCTGGTCCACTGGACCTGGGCGAACGTGGCATGGAGGTCCCGCTGTAGACGGGGCTGGGCGACGGTCAGCACGGTGCCGTCCAGGGCGACGATCACGGCCCCGGTGACGCTGCCGACGAGGGTGAGGCGTCGTGCCCGCGGGGCGCTCATCGGGCCTCCGGGCCGAGGTGTGCGTCGAGCGCGGCACGCAGCAGCGGCTCGGCGTCGTCCACTCCGACCGCGAGCTGAAGGCTGCCCCAGCCCCACAGTTGGGCGATGCCATGCAGATTCGCCCACAGCGCGCCCGCGACGATCCGTGGCTCCGCACCGGACTCCGGCCGCACCCTGGCCACCAGGTCGACGAGGGTGGCGAAGAGCGGCAGGCTCGTCTCCCGCAGGCCGAGCTGGTTGCTCTCCAGGAGATCGTGGCGGAACATCAGCTCGAACATGCCGCGGTTGGTCAGCGCGAAGTCGAGACAGCTCCGCGCCAGGGCCGTCAACTGCCCGCGTGGATCGCCCTCATGGGCGGCGATGGCCTCACCGGCCCGGTCCGCCAGGCTCTCGAAGCCGCGGCGCGCGATGGCCGACAGCAGGGTCAGATGCGTGGGGAAGTAGCGCCGCGGCGCACCGTGGGACACCCCTGCCCGACGGGCGATCTCCCGCAGCGAAAGGGCCGGCACCCCCTCCGCCGCCACCAGTGCCACTCCGACGTCCACCAATCGGGATCGGAGACCCGAGTCCTGCTCATGCTCCCGCTCATCCATAGACACTGTCTACCAGAGCGTAGTAGACAGTGTCTACGCGTTCAGAATGACGAATGAAGGCCCAACCCCGAGACTCATGGGACCTGCGAAGCACCCAAAAAGGGGCACACTTGTTCATGTAGCTGAATGTCATTCTGAGGTAAAGAACCGCCCGCGAGCCTTGACGGTCCTTTTGGTCCGGTCCAATGTGCGTGGTGCGCCATGAGCACGCCACTCCTTTACCGGATCAGGAAGGAAGTCAACGACCATGGCAGAACCCCTCGTTCCCCGCTCGTTAAGCCGCCGCCGGGTCCTCGGCTCGATGGCCGCGGCCGCCGTCGGAACGCCGATCGCCCTTGGGCAACTGACCTCGGGGGCCGCCCCCGCCTCCGCCGCCTCCCGGGCCGCGGCCGCGCAGTTGCTCTGGCATCCGAACCCGTCCAGCGCCGGGCTCAAGGCGTTCGAGGGCATCGAGGCCGACCGGGGCGGCGCACACCCCGACCGGAAGTACGTGATCGTCGAGGGCGGTGACCACTACCGCTTCAACATCTGGAAGGACGACCGGGACACCACGGGTGGCGGCGACCGCCAGCGCACCGAGTCCAAGGGCATGGTGCAGGACGGCACCACCCTGAAGATGCGCGACGGTGAGACGTGGAGCCTCAGCTACGAGATGTTCATGCCCACCTCGCTGCACGGCACCAGCAAGTTCACGCATATCTTCCAGACCAAGACCCCGGCGGACAACGGCGGTCCGTACATCACCCTTGACCTGGGCCGCAGCGGCAGCACGGAGACGCTGCGGGCCCGTGCGTACGCCAACTCCGGCTCACCGGACATCGCCTCGACGAACCTCGCGCCGCTGCGCAACAAGTGGATCACCATCGAGTGGACGTTCACCATCGGCTCGAATGGCAAGGCGGCCTGCGTGATACGCAACGGCACCGGGTCCGGCGCCCCGGTCGCGGTCCAGGGCAGCATGTCCAATGTGAGGATGCCGGACCAGGACGACTACCAGCGGCCCAAGTGGGGCATCTACCGCTCGGTCGAGAGCGCCTCGTCGGACATCCTCGACACCTATCTGCTGTTCCGGAACTTCCAGGCGTCCAAGGCATAGCCCGCGGCGGTGACGCGGGGCCGGTGGCGTCCCGGCCCCGCGTCACCGGCCGTCGGATGCCTCGGAGGCGCCGGACACCGGCAGATGGCGTGCCACGGAGGCGTTGAGGCGCTTCAGGAACTCCGTCAGCCGGGCGAGGTCCTCGTCCGGCCAGTCCGCGACGGCCTCGCCCAGCAGCCGTGTCCGCCGCTCGGCCGCCAGCGCGATATGGCGGCGCCCGGTGTCGGTCAGCTCCACCCTCCGTATCCGCCGGTCCACGGTGTCCCGCACCCGGGTCACCAGCCCTGCCGCCGTCAGCCGGTCGACGACGCGCACGGCGCGGGCCCGGTCGGTCAGCAGCAGGGCGGCGATGTCGGACACGGCGGGGCCGGGCGGGGAGCTTGCCTCGACGAAGCGCAGCACCCGGTAGCCGGTCGGGGTGACATCCCCGGGGAGCCCGCCCAGGAAGTGCTCCCGTACCAGCGGTCCGTACAGCCCGAACCGGGCGTGCCGCAGCTCCCGCAGCACCGCGTCCAGCCCGCGCAGCTCTTCGTCCCGATCGTTCACGGGGACCAGCGTGCTGTGCCGCCACCGCCTGTGGCAACGCACATCCGCCACCGTCCACCGAGATGGTTGTCCGGGTTCGCCGTCCGGTCGTCCGGCGGTAGCCCGCCGTGTCGTGGTGTTCACGGCGCCTCGGTGTCGGGCGGCGACGGGCCCATGGGAGCTTCGGGCTCATGACGACGACACCGAAGACCACGGGCACCACACCGCCGGAGTCCCGGGTGAGCCGCCGGGGGCTGCTGGGCGCGGCCGGCGCGGCGGCGGCCGGTGCGGCCACCTTGATGTCCCAGCCGGAGGCGGTGGCGGCCTCGCCGGTGCTGTGGACCCGGCCGGAGGGGTCCGGGATGCCACCGGTGAGCGGGCTGCATCTCCAGTTCGGGTCCGACGCCGCCCGGGAGGTCGTGGTGTCCTGGCAGACGCCGGCCCCGGTGAGGCGGCCACGTGTCAGGTTCGGCACCCCGGCCCATGGCATGGGCACCGAGGTCACCGCGCGGACCACCTCCTACCAGGACGCCACATCCCAGCAGCGCATCCATGTCCATCACGCCCGGCTGAGCCGGCTGCGCCCCGGCACCGGCTATGTCTACGCCGCCGTCCACGACGGGGCGACGCCGGAGGCGGGGTCGTTCCGCACCGGGCCCAGTGGCCGGGCGCCGTTCACCTTCACCAGCTTCGGCGACCAGGGCACGCCCACGGTGGGCAAGCTGAACGGCCCCAAGCCGCCGAAGATCACCGAAAAGCTCACCTATCTCAACGACAACCTCGGCTCGCCGTACGCCAATGACGTGACCACCGCCGTCGAGCGGGTCGCGCCGCTCTTCCATCTCATCAACGGCGATCTGTGCTACGCCAATCTGTCCGAGGACCGGCTGCGCACCTGGTCGGACTGGTTCGATATGACCAGCCGGTCCTCGCGGTTCAGGCCGTGGATGCCCGCGGCCGGCAACCACGAGAACGAGCTGGGCAACGGGCCGATCGGGTTCGCCGCCTACCAGGCGTACTTCTCGCTGCCCGGCAACGGAGGCGACGCCGAGACCCAGGGGCTGTGGTACGCCTTCACCGTCGGCTCGGTGCGGGTGGTGAGCCTGGCCAATGACGACGTGGCCTACCAGGACGCCGGGAACACCTATGTGCGGGGCTATTCCGGCGGGGCCCAGCGGCGCTGGCTGGAGGCCGAGCTCGCACGGGCCCGGGCCGACCGGGACATCGACTGGATCGTGGTCGTCATGCACCAGGTGGTCGTCTCCACGGCCGACCACCCGGGCAACGGCGCCGACCTCGGCGTCCGGCAGGAGTGGCTGCCGCTCTTCGACACCTACGGCGTCGACCTGGTCGTCTGCGGCCATGAACACCACTACGAGCGCTCCCACCCGATCCGTGGCCGGGAGCCCAACGACACGATGACGCCGACCCCCGCCGCCACCCGTACCGATCTGGTGGACACCACCGAGGGCACCGTCCATATGGTCATCGGTGGCGGTGGCACCTCGGTCCCGTCGATGGACGTCCTGTTCGACACCCCGCGGTGCAATGTCATCACCGGTGTCGGAGCCACCGGTGCGAATGGCCATAAGACCCCGGTCTATGTGACCGAGCCGGCCCCGTGGTCGGCGGTGCGCGACCGGGTGACCCCGTACGGCTTCGCCGCGTTCTCCGTCGAGCCCGGCACCGAACCGGGCGGCCTCACCACGATGTCGGTGACCTATTACGCGGTCACCGGTCTCTACGGCCGTATCGAACCCGTGGACACCTTCACGCTCCGGCGGACCCGCGGCGACGGTGAGCGGCGCCGATAGGGGCATGAGGTGATCCGTACCGGGAACGTCGGGCCGCCGACGTGGTCCATGAGGAGCTCACCCGGTCCGGCCCAGGGCGTCAGCGGGGCAGCCCGCCCGGGTCGGTGGCCCAGGTGGTGTCGGGCCGGTCGGCCAGGTCGAAGGCGAGTGAACCGCCCTGGCGCAGGAACGAGCCGTCGAGCCATGAGGTGGCGTGCGGTGTGCCGTTCACCCGCACCGCGTGCACATAGAGATGGGTGTCGGAGGCGTCCGGGGCGCCGATGGTCAGGGCACGCCGCTGCCCGGCCGGGGCGATCACCACGCGGGGGAAGAGCGGTCCGGTGAGCAGTGCCTCGGCACGCCCCGGGGCCTGGGGATAGATGCCGAGCGCCGCGAACACGTACCACGCGGACATGGTGCCCAGGTCGTCGTTGCCGGGCAGCCCCTTCGGCCCGGTTCCGTACACGGTGGCGACGATCTGGCGCACCGTCTCCTGGGTCTTCCAGGGCTGCCCGAGCGCGTTGTAGAGCCAGGGGGCGTGGATGCCCGGTTCGTTGGTGGGGTCGTAGCGGAGCGGGTCGCCACCGCGGACCGACCAGGAGCCGTCGGGCCGGTGGAAGAAGCCGTCCAACCGGGCCGCCGCGCTCTCGCGTCCGCCCATGGCCTCGGCGAGCCCTTGTACGTCCTGCGGCACCATCCAGGTGTAGGTGGCCGCGCTGCCCTGGGCGAATCCCCGGTCGGACGCCGGGTCGAAGGGGGTGACCCAGGAGCCGTCCCGGTTTCTGGCCTGGATGTAGCCCGCCGTGCCGGTGGCCCCGGGGTTGAACACATGGCGCCAGTAGCCGCCGCGTGCGCCCAGCTCATCGGCCTCCTTCTGCCGGCCGAGCAGCCGGGCCCAGCGGGCGAGCGCGTCATCGGCGACGGAGTCCTCCAGGGTCTCCGCGGCGCCGCCCCAGCAGTGGCAGGCGTCCTGCGCCGCGTAGCCCGAGTCCAGGTACTGGGCGAGGTTCGGGCGCTGGCCCTCGCACTGTCCCGGGCAGCCCTTGTCGGAGAGCCCGTCGGGGTGCGGGACGGTGGCCTGGCGGTAGAGGGAGTCGAAGGCGCCCTTGGCGTCGAAGTTCCGTACCCCCATGGCGTAGAAGGTGGCGAGCGTGGCGGCGGAGGGGTCGCCCGTCATCACATGGGTGGCGCCGCTGATGTGCACCCAGCGGTCCCACACCCCGCCGTTCTGCCGGGCGAAGTTGAACAGCGACTGGGCGAAGTCCCCGGCCACCCGGGGCTGGAGCAGGGCGAGCAGTTGCACCTGGGCACGGTACTGGTCCCAGCCGGAGAAGTTGCCGTACTGCGCCGTCTGCCCGCGCTCGAGGCGGTGCGGTGTGCCGTCCATGCCCGGGTAGTGGCCGTCGGTGTCGCTGATCAGGTTGGGCTGCTGGAGCGCGTGGTAGAGGGCGGTGTAGAACGCGGTGCGGCGCGGTTCGCTGCCGCCGCTGATCCGGATGGCGCGCAGCCGGCGGTCCCAGGCGGCCCGGCCGGCCGCCGCCACATCGGCGACGCTCGCCCGGGGCGCTATCTCGGCGCGGAGGTTGGCCTCGGCGCCCGCGAGGGAGACGTACGAGATGCCGAGCCGCATCCGGACATCGTTGTCCCGCGTGGTGTCGAAGCCGACGTATCCGCCGGAGCCGCGTCCGGCCCGGTCGGCGCCGGTGAGATAGCCCTCGCCGCCGTCGGCGGTGGTGGCGCCGGGTGAGAGCCGGTCGTTCTCCCAGGTGCCCACGGTGGAGAAGGCGCGGTCGAACGAGGCGCTGAAATAGAGGCGGTAGTAGGTCTTGCGGTTGTTCTCACCGCCGTTGGCGCGCCGTCCGCAGAACGCGCCGGTCAGCACCCAGCCGGTGACCTGGCGCCGCTCGGGGTCGATCTCGATATGCGCGTTCTCGCTGCCGTTGAGCGAGTTGGAGGTGCGGAACAGCAGTCGGGCCGGGGCGTCCTTGGGGAAGGAGAAGTCGGCGACACCGGCCCGCTCGCTCACCGCGAGATCGGCGGCCGCGCCCGAGTCGAGCCCCACCCGGTAGCGGCCGGGCTCGGCCTTCTCCTTCTCGTGCGAGAAGCCGGCGGCGTACTTCTGGTCCTTGGTGTCGGCGGTGGGCGAGCTGTCGACCTCGCCCACGAACGGCATGATCGGCACATCGCCCGCGGCTCCGGGGTGGCAGCCCGCGCCGTTGACATGGGTGAGGCTGAAGCCCCGGACCCGGGTGGTGTCGTACGAATAGCCGTTGGCCGCCGCGGTGTTGGTCTGGTCGCCCGCCGTGCTGGTCGGCGACCAGGCGATCATGCCGAACGGCAGATTGGCGCCCGGGTAGGTGTTGCCGCCGCCCGCCGAGCCGATCAGCGGGTCCACGTAGTCGACGGGGTGACGTACCTCGTCGGCCCGTGGCGCCGCGCTCGCCGCGGGGGCCTCGACAAGCGGGGCGAGCAGCGCGCCGATCGCCACCGCCACTCCCCCGCCGGCCAGCGCCGACCGGCGCCCGAGTCTCTTCCGCCGTGCTCTGTGCGTCTCCATCGGGGATCACGCCCTTCCGTGTGTGGATGTGAACCTAGTGGCGCAGGGTGACGGTGGAGTGAACCGGACGGCGGCGATGGGCGGGTGGGATCGGGACCGGTCCCCGGGACCCGGGTCTACGGTTCCCGCCATGCGGATCACATGGAGACTCCTCCTCGGCTTTCTCGCCGTCTCGGTCCTCGCACTCCTGGCCGCCCTGGCGAGTCCGTCGTGGCCCCGGGAGCGGGGCGCGGACGACGGCTCGGACGGCGGCTCGGACGCCGGCGCTCGGGCGGGGGCGCCCGCCACCGTGCGGGGGGCCGCGCCCTGCACTCTGCACGCCACCACCCCACGGGAGGCCGCGCGCCGGGCGAGGCCGGGCGACACGGTCTGCTTCGACGGCGATCTGTCCCGGCGGCGGCTGGTCATCACCAGGGGCGGCAGCCGGGAGCACCCGATCATCTACGCCGGGGGCGGGGACGCCGTGGACGGCATCACCATCGAGGCCGACGATGTGATCGTCGAGGGGTTCCGGTCTGTCCGCCCGGAGGCGCCCGGGATCGAGCTGACCGGCCACCGCGTCACCGTGCGGAACAACACCGTGATCGGCCCGCGGGGCGGGGACGGCGACGGTATCCGGTTCTTCGGCGACGACCTGACCATCGCGCACAACACCGTCCGCGGCACCGACAACAGCCATGGCCGGCACGCCGACTGCATGCAGACCTTCGCCGGCGACACCCCGCCCAGCCATCGTGTGCGGATCGAGGACAACCGCTGCGAGCAGGTGGACAACATGTGCCTGATGGCCGAGGGCCCGAACGACGGCGAGGGCGACGGCCGGGGCACCACCTCCGACTTCACCATCAGGGGCAACCACTGCGAGACGCTGCGCGCCTCCCAGGCCCTGATGTTCGAGGACGTGCAGAACGCCACCATCACCGGCAATGTGTTCGCCGCCCCCACCGACCACGCCATCGGCCTCGCCTACCACTCGACCGGCGCCCGGGTCGACGGCAACACCCGCCACTCCGGCATCCGCTACGAGGTGGGCATCGACGATTCGTCCAGGGCGGGTTACCGGGGCCCCGAGCCGGGCGGACTGCCGTAGGAGCCTCTGGGAGGAGGGGCCGCGGGGAGCGGGGGCGCGGGGTTCTCCCGCTCCCCCCGGTGAGCGGGACGCCCGGTCATGCGTCGCCCGCGGCGTCGCGTGCCGCCGCCAGATCGGCCACCAGGCGCTCCTCCACCGGGACGCCGGAGTCGGAGTACTGCCCCGACAGACACACCGGGCCCGTATAGCCGAGCCGCGCCAACTGGCCCAGCGTCGCCGACCAGTCGGCCAGCCCGTCGGGGCCCGGCACGAACCAGGGTTTCCAGTGCCCGCCGACGACGGACGTGGCGGATGACTACATCGGATACAGCCCCGAGGGCTCCCGCTATCTGCATGACATCTGCGCCGCCATGATCGGGGTGGACCGCTACGCCGTCAGCCAGTTGACCTCCCAGGTCCCCACCATGCTCGCCCTGGTCCGCGCGGGTCTCGGCTGCGCCCTGATACCCCGTTCGATCATGACCATGGGCGTCCACGGCGTCCGCTACCGCGAACTGGCCCCCGTGGACGCCCACTCCGTCACCCTCCACGCCTGCTGGAGCCCCGGCAGCCCCAACCCGGCGCTCCAGCGGCTGGTGGACGTCCTCACCCGGGAGCGTCTGGGGAGCGGCGCCGTGACGCATGAGACCAAAGGTGGCTGTGAGATAGGCCATACGCTGCCGGAGTAACGGCTCAAAGACGTATAAACAACCGCTGCGCCATTGAGCACAGACCCTTCGCGGTCCGTATTCGCCGGTGCAAGCACGGGCAGACACTGCTCTGCACAACGACCGGCGTCCCCGCCAGGAGGCTCTATGCGATCCCGGTACTTCGTGACAGGTACCTCCCTCCTCATAGGTTCCGTGGTGGTCACCCTCGGCGTGATCATGTCGCCCGCCCTGACGGGTGTGCAGCAGGAGAACCAGACGAACCTGGCGAAGACGAACTCGACGCAGTACGGACCGCTGACCGGGGCCGACAAGGAGTTCGTGGTCAAGGTCCGGCTCGCCGGGCTGTGGGAGTACCCCGTCGGTGAGCTGGCCCTGAAGAAGGGCACCACGGCGCCGGTGAAGACGGCCGGTGAGCATCTGATCGTGGGGCACGCACAACTGGACGACGCCGCACGGGACATCGCACCCAAGCTCGGCATCACCCTGCCCAACAAGCCCACCCCGCAGCAGCAGGGGTTCCTGGACACCCTCACGGCCGCCACGGGCAAGAACTTCGACAGCGAGATGGCCCAGATCCTGCGCATCACCCACGGCCAGATCTTCAGCTCCATCGCCAAGATCCGGGCGACCAGCAAGAACACCCTGGTGCGTCAGCTCGCCACCCAGGCCAACAACACGGTGTTGGACCACATCACGCAGATGGAGAACACCGGGATGGTCGACTACGAGCGGCTTCCCGCACAGATCACCGAGACTCCGACCCAGGGCCCGGACTTCACCAAGCCGGTGATGCCCAAGCCCGGGGAGCCGATGGTGGTCCTGAAGAAGCCGGCCTCGCTCGAGGGCAAGGGCGAACCGCCCACACCGTCCCCGCCCGCCCCGGTCGACGACGCGCCGGGCTCCTCGGCCTCCCCGGCCACTCCGGGCGCCACCTCCTCCCCCTCCGCGCCCGCCGTTCGGTAACGCACCGTCAGGACAGCGCAGACAAGCCGGGTGAAACGCGGGCGGTTTCCGCCACATCGGTACCGTCAAATCTCGCCACTCTGTGCGGCACAGGGGTGCGAAACGACCCAGGGAGAGCCCCCTGGGCACCCCTGTCGGGCACCGCGCCGCGTTCCGGCTCCCTGCGAATGCGTACTCGACCATCGCACGACCGTCTACTGACCCATCCACCACGCCTGCAATAGGACGGTGGAATATGCGCCCGCCCGTCTGTGGCCCGGTAGGGCCCGAAGCGGCTATGAATCCGTTCAGAGGGCCGGTGACCGGGCCCGGTGCGGTGCCCGGCAGGGCCGCCGAGGCATCCGGGGCCCATGGGGCGGCGGACCCTACTACACGCCACCCACTATTTCCGAGCATTACCGGATTTAACTCCCAACTGCTGAACCCTGCGTAACCTCTCCGTCACTGGCGAAGCGCCCCCGGTGGGCGCCCGCCACGGGCGACGCAGGAAAGGGGAGGCCGCATGCCCGGAATCGACGAGTGCTTGCTGGAAGCCATGACCGTGAACGGCGCGCGCGGAGCCGCCGTGATCGAGTGGACCAGCGGACTCGCGCTCGGCATGGTCGGCGAGGTCCGCGACGAGGACCCCGAGGCCACGGCGGCGGAGACGGCGGAGCTGGCCCGGATGGCCGCCGAGCAGCGGGCGTTCGCCGCACTGGGCGCCGGCGGCGCGAAGGGCGGTTCGGACAGCGGCGCCGGGAGCGGCCCCGACGCGGACGATACGGACGGGGAGCCCGCCGTCGAGGACATCATCGTCACCACCCGCACCTGCTACCACCTGCTGCGCTTCGTCGACACGGCCTTCGACAGCGGCGTCTTCTGCTATCTCTGGCTCGACCGCCGGGAGGCGAATCTGGCGCTGGCCCGGATGCGGCTGCGCGATATGTGCGGGCGGCTGGCGCTGATATGAGCATGCCTCGCAGGGCCGGTGGGCGAGCGGGCCACGCGCCCAGCCTCACCGGGCTCGCCGCCGAGCGGGCCAGCGGCGCGCTGCTGTGCGACGCGGGCACCGTCTATCTCCGGGACGGCCAGGTGGTGCACGCCGAAAGCCCCGTGGCCCCCGGGATCGAGGTGCTGCTCACCACCGGTGGGCGGCTGACCGCCGACAACTGGCGGGAGGCGGTGGGCCGGACGGGCCCGGACGGCGGGGTCGGGCGGTTCCTCGTCGACAGCGGCCGGCTGTCGGACGCGGAGCTGGAGATCTGCCATCTGGGCGCGCTGTTCGACGCGGCGTACTTCGCGCTCGGGCACGGCAGCGGCCCCCGCGGCTTCCAGCGGGGCGCGGCCCACTGGCTCGGACCGGTGTGTGCGGTGGGCGCGGTCGCCGTCGAGCGCGAGACCCGGCGCCGCGGCAAGCTGCTGGACTCCCTGTGGCCGTATCCGCGGGTGGACACCGAGCCGGTGGTGCTCCGCCGCCCCGATGGCCGCGCCCCGGCGGTGACCCCCCGTCAGCGCGCGGTGCTGGCGCTGGCCGACGGGGTGCGCACCCCCGCCCGGATCGCGCGGGAGCTGGGCCGTCCCGCCTTCCACACGCTGATCGACATACGGCGGCTGGCGGCGGCGGGCCATGTCGCCACGCCACGGCCCGCCGGTCCGGAACGTCCCGGCCGCCCCGATCCGCCCGCCCGGTCCGGTGCCTCCGCGCCGCCCGCCGCGGACCGCGGTCCCGCCGCGGCCGTCTTCACCGATCCCGATATCGACCTGCTGCGCCGGCTCCGCGACGCCTTGGAGGCAACGCTGTGATTCCCCCGACCGACCCGCCCGCCCCGTGCGCGGCGTCATGAGACTCAGCCTGCGGCAGCGCACGGAGCGCAAGTGGCTGCTGGCCGCCGAGCCCGACGTAGTGGAGGAATTGCGCCGGCTGCGGGCCCGGGTGACCCATGTGACCGGCGCCCTCGCCGCCACCAGCGACGGCGTGGTGCTGGCGCATGACACGGCCGTCGAGGCCGAGGGCGTGGCGGCGCTGACCGCCGCGGCCCTCGGGGTGGCGCAGTCGCTGGCGGGCGCCACCGGGCGGGGCGCCTTCCGTGAGCTGCTGGTCCGCGGCGAGAACGGCTATGTGGCCACCTATGCCGCGGGGTCCACGGCCGTGCTGACCGTTCTGGCCGGTGACCGTACCAATGTCGGCCGTCTCCATATGGAGGCTCGCCGCTCGGGCGCCCGGCTCGCCGATCTGGTGGGCGTCGCCCTCAGCAGGGCCGAGCAGCCGCAGCCCTGACCACCACGACCTTTCCCCGCCCGGCGCGTACACCCGCGCCGGCACCCGACCGGACATCACTGACATCGAAAGGAACAGCCACGATCATGGCGAATACCCAGACCGCGCTCAAAGAGGCGATGACGTCCATCGAGGGCGCCCTCGGCGCCGCGCTGGTCGACTACTCCAGCGGGATGGCCCTCGGCACCGTGGGCGGCGGAAAAGAACTCGACCTGACAGTGGCCGCCGCGGGCAACACCGATGTGGTGCGCGCCAAGGTGCGGACCATGGAACAGCTCGGTCTACAGGACTCCATCGAGGACATCCTCATCACCCTCGGCAGCCAGTACCACCTGATCCGGCTGCTGAAGGGCCGGGACAGCCAGGGTCTCTTCCTCTATCTGGCGCTGGACAAGAACCGGGCCAATCTGGCGATGGCACGGCACCAACTGCGCAAGATCGAGGCCGAGCTGGAGGTCTGACGTCCGGGCCGCATGGCCTCCGATACGGGCGCGGGGGACCGCTCGACGAGCGGCCCCGCCGTCCGACCGGGGTGGTCGGCATGCGCGGGGTCACCGCACTCAGCGCACTCACCGCACCAGGCAGGGACGCTTGTTGTCGAAGGTCCAGCCCGGAATGAGATAGCGCATGCCGACCGCGTCGTCCCGCGCCCCCAGCGCCTTCTCCTGGTAGAGGGCGTGGGCGGCGAGGAGCCGGTCGCGGTCGAGCCGGATGCCGAGCCCGGGGGCGTCCGGGATGGCGATCTCACCGCCGGTGATCCGCGGCGGCTCGACGGTGAGCCGCTCCAGTCCCTCCTGCCAGATCCAGTGGGTGTCCAGGGCGTTGTACTCGCCCGGGGCGGCGGCTCCGCAGTGGGCCACCATCGCCAGGGAGATATCGAAGTGGTTGTTGGAGTGGCAGCCCCAGGTCAGCCCCATCTCATGGCAGAGCTGGGCCACCCGTACCGACCCCTGCATGGTCCAGAAGTGGGGATCGGCCAGCGGGATGGAGACGGACTGCAACGCCAGTGCGTGAGTCATCTGCCGCCAGTCGGTGGCGATCATATTGGTGGCGGTGGGGAGTCCGGTGGCGCGCCGGAACTCCGCCAGGATCTCCCGGCCCGAGTAGCCGTCCTCGGCCCCGCAGGGGTCCTCGGCGTAGGCGAGCGTGCCGAGCAGCGGCCGGCACAGCTCGATCGCCTCGCGCAGCGACCAGGCGCCGTTGGGGTCGAGGGTGATACGGGCGTCGGGGAACCGCTCCTTGAGCGCCCGTACCGCCTTGACCTCCTCGTTTCCCTCCAGCACTCCGCCCTTGAGCTTGAAGTCCTTGAAGCCGTAGAGGTCGTAGGTGGCCTCGGCCTGGCGGACGATCGCCTCGGGGGTCAGCGCCTCCTCGCGGCGGATGCGGTACCACTCCGCCTCGGCGCCGGGTTCGCGGACGTACTCCAGATCGGTCCGGTCGGGGTCGCCGACGTAGAACAGATAGCCCAGGACCCGTACCGCCTCGCGCTGCCGGCCGTCGCCCAGGAGCGCCGCGACGGGCACCTCCAGATGCTGGCCCAGCAGGTCCAGCAGGGCCGACTCGACAGCGGTGACGGCGTGCACGGTGGTGCGCAGATCGAAGGTCTGGGTGCCCCGGCCCCCGGCGTCGCGGTCGCCGAACCGCCGCCCGATCTCGGCCAGCACCCGCTTGTAGTCGCCCACCCGCGCCCCGACGACAAGGGATTCGGCGTCGCGCAGCGTCTGGGTGATCTTCTCCCCGCCGGGGACCTCCCCCAGTCCGGTACGGCCCTCGGAGTCCTCGAGGACGACCACGTTGCGGGTGAAGTAGGGGCCGTGGGCGCCGGAGAGGTTCAGCTCCATGCTGTCCCGGCCGGCGACCGGATAGACGGCGAACGAGGTGACGGTCGGCTGGCTCATCGTGGCGTCCTTGGGGTCGGTGTCGGAGCGGTCGGTGTCGGAGCGGTCGGTGTCGGAGCGGTCGGTGTCGGAGCGGTCGGTGTCGGAGGGGTCGCACAGGGAGGGTTCAGATGATGGCTTCGATGGCCAGCACACCGCCGAGGCCGAGGACCGCGAGCACGGTGGTGTAGGTGGTGCGTGCCTTGATGGCGTCGATGACGGAGAGGTTGAAGTACTCCTTGAACATCCAGAAGCCGGGGTCGTTCACATGGCTGAAGGCGATCGATCCACAGGAGACGGCGAGGACCATCAGCTCGGGGTGGACTCCGCTGTTCTCCAGGAGCGGCTGCACCACACCGGCGGCGGTGACCACGGCGACCGTAGCCGATCCGAGCGCCACCCGCAGGACGACGGCGATGAGCCAGGCGAGGATGATCGGCGAGATGGACCAGCCGTCGGTGAGGTCCTTGATGTAGTCGGAGATCCCGCCCTCGACCAGGACCTCCTTGAACGCGCCGCCGGCCCCGATGACCAGCAGGATCATCGCCATCGCCTGGGCCGCCGAGTTGCAGGAGGCGCTGACCTCGGCCAGGCTCCGGCCGATCCGGGGGCCGAACGCCCACGCCGCCAGCAGCAGGGTCAGCAGCAGGGCGATCGGCGCGGAGCCGATGAAGGCGATGGCGTGCAGGGCGGGGCTGTCGCCGGACACCGCCATATCGGTCACCGCGGCGCCGGCGATCAGCACCACCGGGACCAGGGCCACCGACAGCGACCAGCCGAGGCCCGGCATCTCCTCCTCGGTGAAGGTGCGCTCGCTGACCAGGCCCTTGGGGATCTCGGGGTCCATCCGCCGGACGAACGGGAGCCGCGGCCACACCAGGGCGATCAGCGCACCGGCCGGAACGGCGATGAACAGCCCGTAGAACAGGGTCAGACCGACGGAGGCGTGGAAGGTCGAGGCCACGGCGGTGGGTCCGGGGTGCGGCGGCAGAAAGCTGTGCATGGTCGACAGGGCGATCGACATCGGAAGCCCGACCCACAGCAGGTTCTTGCGGGTGACCCGGACGATGGTGAACGCCACCGGCACGATGATGACGAAGGCGACCTCGTAGAACATGGTCACGCCGATGAGCATGGCGGTGACCACCATCGCCACCTGGACCCAGCGCAGTCCGAAGGTGTCGATGAGGGTGTTGGCTATCCGCTGGGCCGCGCCGCAGTCGCCCATGACCCGGCCGACCATGGCGCCGAGACCGACGACGAGCATGGTGTCGCCGATCTGACCCCCGACGCCCTCTCCGAGGACATCGGGGATCTTCTCCACCTCGACCCCCCGCACCAGCGCGACACCGACGGCCACGAGGAGCAGGGCGATGAAGCCGTTGAGCTTCAGCTTGGTCATGAGGAACAGAAGGATCACCACGCTGATTCCGACGACGACAAGAGGCATGTCTTCAGTTCCCCTTTGAACTGGGGCCGGTGAGCTGGAGGCTCGAGCGGATCGCCACACGGGAAAAGGAGTCCACGTACATGCACTCCGTCTATATATGAAGATGGAGGCTAGAGGGGTGAACACCGCTGGTCAATGGGTGTGCCAGGGATTCACGATCGGCGTCGGTGTGAACCGGACTTACCGGGTGCCGAATTCGGCCTTGGCTCCCGTCCAGGCGCGGGCCTGCTCGCTGAGGGTGATACCGAGGCCGGGCCGTGCGGACACCCGCATCCGGCCGTCGCTGATCTGGAGCCGCTCGTTGAACAGCGGCTCCAGCCAGTCGAAATGCTCCACCCATGGCTCGTGCGGATAGGCGGCCGCGAGATGGAGGTGGATCTCCATCGCGAAGTGCGGGGCGAGCTGGAGATGGTGCTGTTCGGCGAGGGTGGCCAGCTTGAGGAACTGGGTGATGCCACCGATGCGCGGTGCGTCGGGCTGAATGATGTCCGCCGCGTTGTGACGTATCAGCTCCCAGTGTTCGGCGACGCCGGCCAGCATCTCCCCGGTGGCCACGGGGGTGTCCAGCGAGGCGGCGAGGGCCGCGTGGCCCAGTGCGTCATAGGCGTCCAGCGGCTCCTCGATCCAGACCAGGCCGAACTCCTCGAAGGCGCGCCCCATGCGCTGTGCGGTGGGCCGGTCCCACTGCTGATTGGCGTCGACCATCAGCGGCACCTCGTCGCCCAGGTGCTCCCGTACGGCGGTCAGCCGGCGCAGGTCCTCCTTGCCGTCCGGCTGCCCCACCTTGATCTTGATGCCGCCGATTCCGCTGGCCAGGGAGGCCGTGGCGTTCTCCAGAACCTGCTCGGTCGGCGTGTGCAGAAAGCCGCCCGAGGTGTTGTAGCAGCGGACGGTGTCGCGGTGCGCGCCCAGCAGCTTGGCCAGCGGCAGCCCGGCCCGCTTGGCCTTGAGGTCCCACAGGGCGATGTCGAAGGCCGCCACCGCCTGGGTGGACAGCCCGCTGCGGCCCACGGAGGCACCGGCCCACACCAGCTTGGTCCAGATCTTGCCGATGTCGCTGGGGTCCTCACCGAGGAGGGTGGGCGCGATCTCCTGGGCGTGGGCGAACTGGCCGGGTCCTCCCGCGCGCTTGGAGTAGCTGAAGCCGATGCCCTGGTGTCCCTCCTCGGTGGCGAGTTCGACGAAGAGGAAGGCCACCTCCGTCATCGGCTTCTGGCGCCCGGTGAGAACCTTGGCGTCGCTGATGGGCGTGGCCAGGGGAAGCACGACCGAGGACACTCGGATCCAGGAGACCCGGTCGAGGGTCGCCTCACCTGGCTGCTGCGCGGCGTGCGTTGCCGTATGCGATGTGGTCACCACGTGTTGTCCCTGTGTGTGGGCCCGTATGCGGGGCGAGTGGATATCGCCGGATCCGCCCCGGGGCGGCCGGCGAGCTCCTTTGCAAGCTAAGGTCGCCGGACGATCTACGTCTAACTTAAAATTGGCATGCGTTGATACCGGGAGAGCATCGTTGTTCACGCTCATGCAACTCATCAGCTTTGTGACGGTCGCCGAGGAGCTGCATTTCACCCGGGCCGCGGAGCGGCTGAAGATGACCCAGCCGCCGCTGAGCCGCCAGATCCAGTTGCTGGAGACCGAGTTGCGGGTCCAGTTGCTGGAGCGCACCAACCGCTCGGTGCGGCTCACCCCCGCGGGACGCGCCTTCCTCACCGAGGCCCGCCGTATCCTGCGCCAGTCCGAGCACGCGGTCCTCGCCGCCCGGCAGGTGGCGACGGGCGAGGCGGGGTCCATCGCCATCGGCTTCACGGCGGCCAGCGCCCATTCCGTACTCGGCACCCTGATGGAGATCGCCCGTGCGGCCATGCCGGGCGCGGAGATCACTCTGCGCGAGATGGTCACCCGGGACCAGTTGGAGGCCGTCACCGAGCAGAGCCTGGACCTGGGCCTGGTGCGGCCCTCGGTCACCGGACCGGATCTGCGGTCCCGGCCCGCGGCCCGGGAGCGGCTGCTCGCCGCCCTGCCGACGGGACATCCGCTGGCGGCCGGCGAAGGGCCGCTCCAGGTGGCCGACTTCGACGGGCAGGATCTGCTGATGTACTCGCCCATCGAGGCGCGCTACTTCAACGAGCTGCTCATCAGCATCTTCCGCGCCGCACACGCCACCCCGGTCTTCTCCCAGTATCTGAGCCAGGTCCACACCATCCTGGCCCTGGTGAACGGCGGCTGGGGAGTGGCCCTGGTCCCGGAGACCGCCGCCCGGCCCGGCTACCCGAACATCGTCTTCAAATCGGTGGAACTGGCCACTCCGGAGCCGGTAGAACTCAACCTCGTGTGGCGTAAGAACAACGACAATCCGGCCCTGCACGCGCTGCTCCGCCACGCGGCCGCCCTTCTCCCCGACCAAGGAGACCGACCGTCGTGACACCCAGAACCTCCGGTGGTCTGCTGCGGCGCCACCGTGACTTCCGGCTGCTGTGGTGCGGTGAGACCGCCGGGAAGTACGGTGCCGCCGTCACCGGAGTGGCGATGCCGCTGATCGCGGTCACCACCTTGCACGCGGACACCTTCGAGGTCGGGCTGCTGACCGCCGCGAGCTGGGCCCCCTGGCTGGTCATCGGCCTTCCCGCGGGGGCCTGGGTGGACCGGTGGCGCCGAAGGCCGGTCATGCTGGCGGCCGCCGCGGTCTCGCTGGTGCTCTTCGCGGGTGTTCCGGCGGCCGCCTGGTGCGGTCTGCTGAGCATCCCACTGCTGCTGGCCGTCGCCCTGTTGACGGGCACGGCCGCGGTGTTCTTCCAGACCGCCTACAGCGCGTATCTCGCCGGCCTCCTGGACTCCGAGGACCAGCCCGAGGGCAACGCCAAACTGCATGGCAGCGCGTCCGCGGCGCAGATCGCCGGCCAGGGCTCCGGCGGTCTGATCGCACAGCTCGCGGGCGCGGTCAACGGCATGTTCGTCAACGCCGCGACCTTTCTGGTCTCCCTTGTCTGCCTGACCGGCATCGGCTTCCGCGAACCGCGCGTCCCCCGGGCCGAGCGCCCGCCCCGGGCGCTGGCCCATGAGGTGGCCGAGGGTCTGCGGCTGATCGCCCGCGACCGGTGGCTGCGCACCCTGACGCTCTTCGCGGCCGCGTCCAACCTGGCGCTGATGGGATACCAGTCGATCCGGGTGGTCTTCCTGGTCCGTACCGTCGGTCTGTCCCCCGGGCTGGTCGGTGGGCTCATCGCGGCCGTCAGCCTCGGCGGCGTCGCCGGGGCGTTCTGCGCCCGCCGTGTCGCCGCCCGGGTCGGCGACGCCCGGGCGACGCTCCTGTTCGAGCTGGGGCTGGCCGTGGGCGCGCTGTTCATGCCGATGACCGCCGAGGGGCCGTGGGTCGTGCTGTTCGTGGCGGGCGGCTTCTGTGTCACCGCCGGTGTGGTGGCCGGCAATGTGCTCAAGGCGGGCTTCCAGCAGCGCTACTGCCCACCGGAGCTGCTCGGCCGGCTCACCGCGTCATCGGCGTTCGTCAGCTATGGAACGCTCCCCCTGGGAGCGCTGCTCGGCGGTGCGCTCGGCACCGCGCTGGGTCTCCGGGCCGCCATGTGGATCACCACGGCGGGCATTCCGCTGGCCGGGCTGATCCTGCTCTTCTCCCCCATCCGGCGCTCCCGGGACCTTCCGGCGTCCGCGCCGGTCCAGCCACATCATGATGAAGCCCCGGTCACGTCATGAAGCCCCTGTGACGTCATGAAGCCCCGGTCACGTCGTGAAGTCCCGCTCATGTCATGAAAAGGAGCTGTTCCCATGACCACTCCCCCGGCCGCTCCTCGCGCCCGACGCACCGCGGTGCCCGGGGCGCTGGCGGCCCGCGACGACCTCGCGGATGCCCACTATGCCTCGGCGTTCGCCTTACCGGTCCCCCGGGCCGGGTCCCTGACCGCCGAGCAGTGGGCGCGGGCCGTCTTCGAGGGCGCTCCGGCTCCGCTGCGGCGGTTCCTCGTCCTGGGCTGGACGCTGGGGCTCGGCCTCCGGCTGGGCCCCAGGACGTCGCCACGACATGTCCTGGGGTGGGCCGTCTCGGATGCGGCGGACCACTCGCTGACCCTCACCGCCCGCTCCCCGCTGGTGCTCACGCACAACGTCGTGGCCATCGAGGACGCGAGGGTCCTGTGGGCGACCTTCGTACGGTTCGACCGGCCCGTCGGCCGCCCGCTGTGGGCCCTGGCCGCGCCGGTCCACCACCGGACGGTTCCGCGTCTCCTCGGGCGCGCGGCGCGAGATGCCGCGTCGGCCGGGGAAACCACCCGCGGTGACGGCCGGTTGCCTTGAGGCCCGGCCGCGTAGCCCGGCCCAGCGGCCCGAGCTACGCTCAAAAGGGAGGGACTCGGTTCGCCTTCGAAGGGAGCGTTTCCGTGTCCGTCACATCACGCGCGTCGACTCCGGCGCCGCTGCCCAGAGATCGCGACTGCCCCTTCGACCCGCCCGGTGCCTACGAGGCGCTGCGCGCGGAGGGCGGGGCCAGCCGGCTGGCCTTTCCGGACGGCAAGTCGGGCTGGCTGCTCACCCGGCACGAGGACGTGGCGCAGTTGCTGGCGGACGAGCGGTTCAGCTCGGACCGCCGCCGGATCTCCTCGCCGGTGCACGCGTTTCCGGTCCGCCCGGACGATCGCCGCATGCTGGGCTCGTTCATCGGCATGGATCCACCCGAGCACACCCGCTACCGGCGGCTGCTGAGCAAGTGGTTCACCGCCCGGGGGATGCGGCGGCTCCAGCCCCGGATCGAGGAGATCGTCGACGGCCATCTGGCCGCGATGGAGGGCGCCGGTCCGCCGGCCGACCTGGTGACGTCCTTCGCCCAGCCGATCCCGTCGCTGGTGATCTGCGAGCTGCTGGGGGTGCCGTACGAGGACCGGGGCGACTTCCAGCGCTGGGCCGCCGTTCTGCTCCGGATCGGCCAGAGCGAGGAGGAGGTCTACGCGGCCCGGGACGCGCTGTGGGAGTACATGCGGGAGCTGATCGACACCAAGCGGCGGCGGCCGGACGAGGCGCTGCTCTCCCGTCTGGTCAACGGCGAGCACGGCGCGCCCGGCGGCTCCGGCACCGCCACGGCGGCCGGGCTGACCGACGAGGAGCTGACCGGTGTGGGGCTGCTGCTGCTCATCGCGGGCCATGAGACGACCGCGAACATGCTGGCCCTTGGCACCTACGCGCTGCTGCGCCACCCCGGGCAGTCGCGCCTGGTGCGGGAGCGGCCCGAGGTGATCGACCACGCGGTCGAGGAGCTGCTGCGGTATCTGACCATCGTCCAGTTCGGGACGGTACGGGTCGCCCGGGAGGATCTTGAGATCGCCGGGGCGCGGGTGCGGGCCGGGGAGACGGTCGTCGGGTCGCTCGCCTCGGCCAACCGGGACCCCTCGCGGTTCTCCGACCCCGACACCCTGGACGTCACCCGCGAGACGGCCGATCAGATCGCCTTCGGCCATGGCATCCACCAGTGCCTGGGCCAGCATCTGGCGCGGATGGAGATGCGGACGGGCTTTCCCGCCCTGCTGCGGCGCTTCCCCACACTGCGCCTGGCGGTGCCGCCCGACGAGGTGCCCCTGCGCCACGACATGCTGATCTACGGCGTCCATCGGCTCCCGGTCACCTGGGACCGGGCCGCCGGTTAGGGCCTTTCTGACGGATCTCCGTGGGAGAAGGACCCTAGGCGACCGGCAGATCCGCCCACCAGGTGATGCCCTCATGGCAGGAGTGGCTGCCGTGGCGCGTGGACAGCGCGGTGACGATCTCGAGCCCGCGGCCGTGCTCATCGGGCTCCAGGTCCTCGTCCGCCCGCTGACCGGCCGGCACCGGACCGCCGTCGGTCACCTCGATGCGCAGGCCGGCGGAGCCCTCGCACTCGGTCCAGCGCAGCCGCAGCACGGCCGGGGGCAGGGCGTGCAGGATCGCGTTGGTGACCAGTTCCGAGATCACCATGAGCGCCTCGTCGAGGCAGTCGTCCGACAGCTCCCATTCGGTCAGCAGCGCGTGCGCCCGCCGCCGCACGGTGGCGACGGCCTCGCAGATATGCGGGACCGGGAGGACATGGCCCTCTCCCGCGTCCGCCTCGTCCGCCGGGGGCCGGTCGGGGACCTCGCCGCAGGTCACCACCGGCGCCAGCAGGGGGTTCGGTTCCGGCGCCTGGGAGCCGACGAGACGGGCGCCGTTGAACTCGACGGTCTCCGCGGCCTGCCCGGTGACGCCGGGCTTCGGGTAGCTCAGTTGTTCCGCCACGTCTCCTCCTCTCCGAGCCGGGTGGGTTGTCTGGGCCGGGCACCCTTCGGGCCGCCTTTTGGCATCCTGGTCTTCTTGTCCCGATACGGACGCTATGGCCCCTCTCCACCGGGGTCAACGAATCCGAGTCGGCATTACCGAACGTTCGGCGTTTTCGCCGACAGGCTGTGCCACTGGCCGAAGAGCTACGATCGCGTCATGGCCGGCCCGGTGCAGTCCATCGAGCGGGCGGCGGCGATTCTGCGGCTGCTCGCCCAGGGCTCCGGTCGGCTCAGTCTGGGCGAGGTGGCCGCCTCGCTCGGCCTCGCGAAAGGCACCGCGCACGGCATTCTGCGCACGCTCCAGAGCGTCGACTTCGTCGAACAGGACAAGGCGACGGGGAAGTACCAGCTCGGCGCGGCGCTGCTGCACCTGGGGACCAGCTATCTCGACATCAACGAGCTGCGGTCCCGCTCCATCAACTGGACCGACGCCCTGGCCGCCCGCAGCGGTGAGGCGGTCCGGCTCGGAGTGCCCCTGGAGGGCAAGGTCCTCATCGTCCACCACGTCTTCCGGCCCGATGACACCTTCCAGACCCTGGACGTGGGCTCGCTGCTGCCCCTGCACGCCAGCGCGCTGGGCAAGATCCTGCTGGCATACGGGGCGACCCCGCTGGAGCCGCTCATGGAAACCGAACCGGAGAACTACACCCGTCACACCCTCGTCTCTCCCCAGCAGCTCAGCCGGGCGATGGGTGAGATCCGCGAGAACGGGTGGGCGGTCGCGACCGAGGAGATGATGGTGGGCGAGGCCGATATCGCCGCGCCGATCCGCGGACAGGGCGGCCTGGTGGTGGGCGCAGTCGGCATCTCCGGCGCCGTGGACCGCCTCTGCGACGGCAAGGGCCGCCCGCATCCCTCACTCGTCGGGCTGACGCGCGACGCCGCCCGGGCGATCTCCCGCGATCTCGGCGCGACCCGCTGGTGACGCCCCATGCCCTGCTCGAACCCGCCCGAAGGCAGGCCAGGCCATGGTTGAACGCTATGTGATCTCCATCGACCAGGGCACCACGTCCACCCGGTGCATCCTCTTCGACCACCAGGGACGGCTGGTCTCGGTCGGCCAGCGAGAACATGAGCAGTACTTCGCCAAGCCCGGCTGGGCCGAGCACGACCCCGCCGAGATCTGGTCCCATCTGCGCCGGGTCGTCGTGCCGCGGGCCCTGGAGGGCGCCGGGATCGGGCCCGAGCAGATCGCGGCCATCGGCATCGCCAATCAGCGCGAGACCACGGTGGTCTGGGACCGGCGCACCGGCGATCCGGTGTGCCACGCCATCACCTGGCAGGACACCCGCACCAGCGGCTATGTGGAGGAGCTGCGGCGGACCACCGGTGACGACTTCTTCCTCGAACGCTGCGGCCTGTCCCCCACGACCTACTTCTCGGCGCCACGGCTGCGCTGGCTGTTCGACCATGTCGACGGTTTGCGCGAGCGTGCGGGGCGCGGGGACGTGCTGTTCGGCACGATGGAGAGCTGGCTGATCTGGAACCTCACCGGCGGGCCCGACGGCGGGCTGCACCTCACCGACGCCACCAACGCCAGCCGCACCATGCTGATGAACATCCGCAGCCTGACCTGGGACGATGAGCTGCTGGCCTATTTCGATGTGCCCCGGGCGATGCTGCCGGAGATCCGCCCCTCCGCCGAGCGCTACGGCATGGCCCGCGCGCTGCTGCCGCAGGTCCCGATCTGCGCCGCGCTCGGCGATCAGCAGGCGGCGCTGTTCGGACAGACGTGTTTCGCCGGCGGCGAGGCGAAGTGCACCTATGGCACCGGCAGCTTCCTCCTGCTCAACACGGGCACCGAGCTCGTACGGTCCCGGCACGGGCTGCTGACCACGGTGGGCTACAAGCTCGGCGACGAGCCGACGGTCTACGCCCTGGAGGGCCCGATCGCCGTCACCGGCTCGCTGGTGCAGTGGTTCCGCGACCGCCTGGGCATGATCCACAGCGCCCCCGAGATCGAGACCCTGGCCCGCGGCGTCGAGGACAACGGCGGCTGCTATATCGTCCCCGCCTTCTCCGGGCTCTTCGCCCCGCACTGGCGCAGCGACGCGCGCGGGGTGATCGTCGGGCTCACCTCGTACATCACCAAGGGACATCTGGCCCGGGCCGTCCTGGAGGCCACCGGCTGGCAGACCCGGGAGGTGGTCGACGCCATGAACGCGGACTCGCCCCAACCGCTGCGGCAGCTCAAGGTGGACGGCGGGATGACGTCGAACAATCTGCTGATGCAGTTCCTGGCGGATGTCCTGGACCTGCCCGTGGTGCGCCCCATGGTCTCCGAGACCGTCTCCCTCGGGGCCGCCTACGCCGCCGGGCTCGCCTCCGGCTACTGGCCCGATCTGGAGGGGCTGCGGCGCAACTGGCACCGCGCGGCCCAGTGGATGCCCACGATGGACCCCGCGCGGCGGGAGGCGGAGTACGAGAACTGGCGGCGGGCGGTCGAGCGGTCGCTGGGCTGGGCCAGGTCGTAGCCCGGGGCACCTTCCCGGGCGGGCCATATCGGCCCCAGTGGGCCCCAACGGGCCCCCGGGAAAGAATCGAGCGCGAGGGGGACGTGTGAGTTCCATGAGGCGGGGTATTCGAGCCAGCCGCGGCTGTCGAAGCCAGTCGCTCTGGGACCCAGAAACCCATGAAGACCCAAAACCCGATCCATGGACGGAATCATGACCAGCCCTTCCGATGAAAACGTCTCCGCCACCCAGCAGGCCCTCGGCGAGCTGGCGGCCGACCGGGCGGACGAGTCGGCGCTGAACACCCTTGCCAACAGTGAGGTCCTCCTCCCCTCCGCCGAGAGCGGAGAGGAGACCGACCCCCAGGCCGTGACCCTGCCCGTGTTCCAGCAGGAGGACGGGGCTCAGCTCGTACCGGTCTTCACCACTCCGGCCCGGATGCACCAGGCCCTGCCCCAGATCGAGCGGTACCACCTGGTGCCGCTGGGCGCGCTGGCCCAGGGATGGCCCTCCGAGGAGCTCTCCCTGACCATCGACGCGGGTGCCCCGGAGGCCGTCACCCTCTCGGCCACCGGCGTACGGAGCCTGCTCAGCGGTTCCGGTCCGGCCGCCTGACCTTTTCGGCCGCGGCGGCCCGTGCCCTGCTCTCCGCGGGCGCGGGCCGCGGCGATGCCCGGATGATTTCGGAGCCGCCCCTCCCCCACGATCGCGGCGGACCGCCGTGGGCCGCCCGTCGATTGGTCACCTTCCCGATCCATCGTCTACAGTCTCGTAGACATTCACTGGTTGCGGAAAGACACCGGCGGGACGGATCACGTGAGCGCGATCAACATCGGACAGGCCGTGGTTCTCGGCGTCGTCGAGGGGGTCACGGAGTTCCTCCCGGTCTCCTCCACCGGCCACCTCAAGATCACTGAGGGGCTGATGGACATCCCGGTGGACGACAAGTCCGTCGTCGCGTTCACCGCGGTGATCCAGGTCGGTGCCATCGCCGCCGTCCTGCTGTACTTCTTCCGCGACATCCGGCGCTTCGCCACCGCATGGGGCCGGGGGCTGGTCAACCGCGAGGAGCGGTACCACCACGACTACAAGTTCGCCTGGTGGGTCATCTACGCCACGATCCCCATCGTGGTCGTGGGCCTGGCGGCCAAACCGCTGATCGAAGGCCCGCTCGCCTCCTTGTGGGTGGTGGCCGCCTCGCTGATCGTGGGCAGCGGGCTGATGTGGCTGGCCGACCGGATGGGCCGCCACAAGCGCGGGGAGGACGACACCAGCCTCAAGGACGCGATGCTGGTCGGCTCCTCGCAGATCCTCGCGCTGCTCTTCCCCGGCTTCTCCCGCTCGGGCGCCACGATGTCCACCGGCCTCATCCTCGACCTGGACCGCGTGGCCGCCACCCGGCTCTCCTTCTTCCTGGGCATTCCGTCGCTGACCGGCGCCGGTCTGTACGAGCTCAAGGACGCCATGGGCGGTGGCGTGAGCACGGTGCCGCTCGCGGTGGGCACGGTGGTGTCCTTCGCCGTGGCCTACGCCTCGATCGCCTGGCTGCTGAAGTTCGTCGCCAAGCATTCGTTCAACGCCTTCGTGATCTACCGGATCGTCATCGGCCTGGCACTGTTCGGACTGCTCGGCTCGGGCGTCCTCAACGCCTGACGCCGTCACTCGGTCACCACCGGATAGTCGATGTAGCCGCCCGCCCCGCCGGTGTAGTACGTCCCCGGGTCGCCCGCCGCCAGCTCGTGGTCCAGGGCGAACCGGACCACGAGGTCGGGGTTGGCCACGAAGTGCGTGGCGTAGGAGACGGCGTCCGCGAGCCCCGCCTCGATCACGGCGTTCCCGCTCTCCCGGCCGAAGCCATGGTTGGCGATCAGCGGGCCGTCGAAGAGGCGCCGGTAGCGGGCGAAGGCGTCATGGCCGGGGGCGGCATCCGGCGCGGCGGGGGCCGGTCCCCGCAGATGCAGATAGGCCACGGGCTGGTCGCTCAGCTCCGCCACGAGCGCGTCGTAGTCGGCGAGCGTCCGCTCATCGGCGGTGAACCGCTCGGCGGTCCAGTACGGCGACAGGCGGACGCCCACCCGGCGGCCGTCCCAGGCGGCGGCCACCGCGTCGACGATCTCCATCAGCAGCCGCCGCCTTCCGGCCGGGTCGTGGCCGTAGGCATCGTGGCGGCGGTTCAGCCGCGGATTGAGGAACTGCGGGATCTGGAACGAGCCGAGGGCGTGGATCTCGACTCCGTCGAAACCGGCGCGGCGGGCGTTTGCCGCGGCGGCGCCGTAGTCCGCGACCGTCTCCCGGATCTCCGTGATCGTCATCTCCCGCGGGGTGACCGTCTCCTTGGGCCCACCGGGCGTGTAGGAGCGTTCCCGGGGATCGACCGCCGAGGGGCCGGCCGGAAGGGCTCCCCCGAGGTGGTCGGGGTGCGAGGCGGCGCCGGTGTGCCATAGCTGGAGCACGATCCGGCCCCCGAGGGCGTGGACGGTGTCGGTGACCCGCCGCCACCCGCCGACCTGCTCCTCGCTGTAGACACCGGGGACGTTCGGGAAGCCGATGGCCCGCTCGCTGACCCAGGTCCCCTCGGTGATGATCAGCCCGGCCCCGGCCCGCTGGCCGTAGTAGGCCGCGTGCATACCGTTCGGGACCAGCCCCTCGCCCGTGGCCCGGGCCCGGGTCATGGGGGCCATCACCACCCGGTTGGGCAGCCGGAGGTCCCCCAGGTCCGCGGGGCGCAGCAGCGGCTGGTCCAGGACGGTCGGACAGGTGGTGCTCATGGTGTCTCTCCTCATCACCTCGGCCTGGTCACCCCGGCCGCGTGGGATACGTCTGAAGAGGTGACGGAGCACGGCGACGAAAGGTGACCGATGGACGGGCGGAAGCCGGGGGACGGACAGCACCCGCAGGACGGGCTGGCGGAGCGGTTCGAGAGGCACCGCGGCCCGCTGCGGGCGGTCGCCTACCGGATGCTCGGCTCGCTCGGCGAGGCGGACGACGCCGTCCAGGAGACCTGGCTGCGGCTCAGCCGCGCCGACGCCGAGGCGGTCGGGAACCTGTCCGGCTGGCTGCGCACGGTCGTCTCCCGGATCTGCCTGGACATGCTGCGCTCCCGCACCGCGCGCCGGGAGGAACCGGTCGGGCAGGAGCTGCCCGACCTGGCCCGGGACACCGGGGACGGCGGCGATCCGGAGGAGGAGGCGGTGCTGGCCGACTCGGTCGGCAGGGCGCTGCTCGTGGTGCTGGACACGCTGGGCCCGGCCGAGCGGATCGCCTTTGTGCTGCACGATGTGTTCGCGGTGCCGTTCGATGGGATCGCGCCCATCGTGGAGCGGTCACCGGTCGCCGCGAAGAAGCTCGCCAGCCGCGCCCGCCAGAAGGTACGGGGTGTCGCGGCGGTACCCCGCGCCGAACTCGACCGGCAGCGGCGCACCGTCGATGCCTTTCTCGCCGCCGCGCGGGGCGGGGACATGGCGGCGCTGCTCGCGGTGCTGGACCCGGATGTCGTACGGCGTGCCGACCGCGCCGCCCTGCCCGAGGGGGCGCCGACGGTGGCCCGCGGTGCGCGGGCGGTGGCGGAGGAGACCGCCGGGTTCGCACCGAGGTCGCGGTTGGCGGAGCCCGCGTTGGTGAACGGGGCGGTGGGGATCGTCGTGGCCCCGCGCGGCCGGCTGCTGCTCGCCCTGGCCCTCACCGTCGAGGACGAGCGGATCACCGCGTACGAGGTGATCGCCGACCCCGGGCGGCTGAGCCGCCTCGAATTGGGGCTCCTCGACGAGGTGCGGCCACAGGTAACCTCGGCCCATGGGTGATGTGTTGCCGTATCTGATCGTCGCCGGGGTGCTCGCCGCGCTCATGGGCTTCCTCGGCTGGGTGGCGTCCCTCGCCCGTCGGCGCGGTGCGACCGGCACGGCCCTGCGGGCGGCCCTGGCCTCCCATGACGAGGCGTTCCGGGTGACCGCCCATGACTCCCACCACGAGATCCTGGCGCAGGCGGAGCGCAAGGCGCCGGTCCTCTCCCCCGACGGTCAGTGGACGCCGAGCCACGCCGTCGCGGGTCCGGGGGACCGTCGGCCCTTTGGAGCGCGGGCTTCCCGGACCCGGCGGGGGCTGCTGCGCCGGTGGGGCCGCCGGGTGCGGGGGCGCTGACGGCTCGGTGAGCCGGCGGGCCCAGCGCGCGGCCACGGGGTAATCGGCGGCCCTAGGACGAGGCCACGGGATAGTCGGCTCCGAGGGTGACATCGCGCCAGGCGTCGAAGCCGGCCCTGAGGGAGTCCAGCCTGGCCTGGGCGATGTCATAGGCGGCCTTGCCCAGCAGCAGCCGCAGTGGGGGCTCCTCCGCCTCCACCGCACCGATGATGGCCTGGCTCGCCCGGGCCGGGTCCCCGGGCTGGTGGCCGTAGGTGGCCAGGGTGCTGGTGCGCCGCGCGCCCGCGCTCTCGGCGTAGTCGTCGATGGTGACGGCGGACTGCCGCATGGAGGGGCCGGACCAGTTGGTGCGGAAGGCGGCGGGTTCGACGATCGTCACCTTGATGCCCAGCGGGGCCACTTCGGCGGCGAGCGATTCGGAGAGGCCCTCCACGGCGAACTTGGTGGCGTGGTAGTAGCCGGTGGCGCCGAAGGCGGCCAGGCCGCCGAGCGAGGAGATGTTCACGATGTGGCCGGCGCGGCGGGCGCGCATGCCCGGCAGCACCGCCCGGGTGACGTCCACCAGGCCGAAGACATTGGTGTCGAACAGGGCCCGGACCTCCTCGTCCTCGCCCTCCTCGAGAGCGGCGAGATAGCCGTAGCCCGCGTTGTTGACCAGTACGTCGATGAGGCCGAAGGCGGTTTCCGCCTCCTTGACGGCCTCCGCCACCTGGTCCTTGTCGGTGACGTCGAGTGCCAGGGCCAGCGCGCGGTCCCCGTGCCCGGCGACGATGTCGGCCAGTTGCCCGGGGTCGCGGGCGGTGACCGCCGCGCGGTGGCCATGGTCGAGGACGGCGGTGGCGAGTGCCCGGCCCAGACCGGTGGAACAGCCGGTGATGAACCAGACGGGCGAGTCGATCACGTTCATGCGGAAGAGTCCTTCGTCGTGGTGCTCATGGTGTCGTGGGGCGTCTCCACCGCGTCGGCGGCGAGGCTGCCCAGCAGGGACAGCGCCTGTTCTGACGGGCTGCCCGGTTCGGCCTGGTAGACGACGAGCTGCTGGCCGGGGGCGCTGTTCACGGTCAGCGCCTCGTACTCCAGCGTCAGCTCCCCGACCAGACGGTGCCGGAAGCGCTTGGTCTCATGGGTCTTCTGACGGATGTCATGGCGGGCCCACAGCCGCCGGAACGCCTCGCTCTTCAGGGACAACTCGCCGACGACGGCGATCAGTTCGGGGTCCTCCTCGTCGGTCCCGGCCGCCGCGCGGAGCCCGGCGACGGTGTTGACCGCCACCCGCTCCCAGTCGGGGTAGAACTCCCGCGCGTCCGGGTCGAGGAAGACCAGCCGCATCAGGTCCCGGCTGTGGGTATGCCCGTCGAACAGGGCCCTGCCCAGGGTGTTGTGGGCCAGTACGGTCAGACAGCGCCCCAGGACGACGGCCGGTGTCCGCGGCCAGCCCTCCATCATCCGCAGCAGGGTCGGGCTCACCCGCTCCCGCCGCGCGGCCGGGCGGCGCCGGGCGGGGGCCGGACGGGCCAGCCGGTGCAGATGGGCGACCGCGTCCTCCTCCAGCACCAGGGCCCGGGCCAGCGCCTCGGTCACCTGAGCCGAGGGATGCCGCTCCCGGCCCTGCTCCAGCCGTATGTAGTAGTCGGTACTGACCCCCGCCAGCAGGGCGACCTCCTCGCGGCGCAGCCCCGCCACCCGGCGCCGGCCGGCGGGCCGGATGTCCACGTCCTCGGGCCGCACCAGTTCACGGCGGGCGCGCAGAAAGCGCCCCAGAGGGTTCTCGCTGTCCATGAAATCGAGCCTAGACCGGGGAAAGCGGCATCCGGAGCCCGCAAGGTGGCCGCGCTACTCCTAGGCTGGGCCGGGAGGTGCCGCCCGATGGGCGGCGCCCGCCCTGGCTACGCCGCTCGTGAGCGTTTCAGCAGTGCCAGGGAGCAGATGAGGGACACCGCCACCAGCGCCATCTGGTAGATCACGACCGGCACGATCGAGCCACCGGTCGAGCGCAGCAGCCACTCGCCGACCAGCGGCGCCGTACCGCCGATGAGCGCGGAACAGAGCTGGTAGGAGAGGGAGATACCGGTGTAGCGCACGGAGATCGGGAAGGCGGCGGCGAGCAGTCCGGCCAGGATCGCGTAGTTCATCGCGCCGGTGATGCCCAGCAGGCAGATGCCGAGCCCCACGATGACCGGCTGGGTCGTCGAGACACACGCGTACATCACCGGGACCAGCGCGAAGTTGAGGCTCAGCAGGGCCGCCACGGTGCGGCGCGGGCCGAAGCGGTCGGCCAGCAGCACCCCGAAGGGCTGGGTGAAGAACTGGATGACGCTGTAGACGAGCAGCACGTTCAGCATGGTGGAGCGCTCCATGCCAAGGCCGCCGGTGGACCAGGACAGGACGAAGGTGGTGATGAAGTAGGTGGCGGCGATGCCGATGGAGCTGGCGAGCACACCGAGGGCGAGGGTTCCGGGGTGGCGGGTGACCAGCTCCCGCAGGGGGACCTTCGCGACCCGCTTCTCGTCGCGCAGCCGGGCGAACTCCGGGGACTCCTCGACCTTGAGGCGCACGACGAGGCCGATGACCACCATCACGGCGGAGAAGAGGAACGGAACGCGCCAGCCCCAGGCGTCGAAGTCGTCGTCCGGCAACTGGGTGAGCAGCGCGAACATCCCGGTGGCCAGGATCGATCCGGCCGGTGACCCCTGCTGGGCGAAGGCGCCGAACGACAGCGCCTTTCCCTTGGGGGCGTGTTCGCTGGCGATGAGGACGGCGCCGCCCCATTCGCCGCCGACCGCGATGCCCTGCACCATGCGCAGCAGCACCAGCGCGATGGGCGCGGCGACACCGACCTCGTCGTAGCCGGGGAGCAGCCCGATCAAGGTGGTGGCGATGCCCATCATGAGCAACGTGGTGACCAGGGTCTTCTTCCGGCCGATCCGGTCGCCGAGGTGGCCGAAGACGATGCCGCCGATCGGCCGGGCGAGGAATCCGAGCCACAGGCTGCCGAACGCCTCCAGCGCGCCGGTGGTGTCACCGCCGCCACCGAAGAAGATCTTGCCGAGGACGAGCGCGGACGCGGTGGAGTAGATGTAGAAGTCGTACCACTCGACGGTGGTGCCGATGAACGAGGCGAGACCCGCCTTGCGGGCGATCCGCTCACGGTCGGTGGCCGGGGCGCGGTCCGTGACCGCGGCGGTGGCGGTGGGCTTGCTCATGGTCAGCGTCCAGAGATGCGGTCGGCGAGACGGGCGATGGGCGATGTGGTGGTGCGGCCGGAGGACTCGGAGCGGTCGGCGGCGCGGTACGCGGCGTACATGCCGTGCACCCCGATCCACCGGAACGGTTCGGGCTCCCATCGACGGGTGCGGTGGCCGACCCAGGGCAGCGCGGTCAGCTCGGTGGAACGGCCGAGCAGCAGATCGGAGAGGGTGCGTCCGGCGAGGTTGGTGGCGGCCACGCCATGGCCGACGTATCCGCCCGCGAAGCCGAGACCGGTGGCCGGGTCGTAGTCGATCGAGGCGCACCAGTCGCGGGGCACGGCCAGCACCCCCGACCAGGTGTGGTCGATGGCGGCCTCGGCGGTGTCCGGGAAGAGGCCGGTGAGGATCCGCCGCAGGGCGCGCACGGTGTCCGCGCCGGTCTGTCCGGCCCGGTCGGTGCGGGAGCCGAACTTGTAGGGCACGCCGCGGCCGCCGATGGCGATCCGGCCGTCCGCGGTGCGCTGTCCGTAGGTGTAGGCGTGGGTGGCGTCGCTGAGGAGTTCCTGCCCCGCCCAACCGAGCCGCTTCCACAGCTCGTCGGGGAGCGGTTCGGTGACGATCATCGAGGAGTTCATCGGCAGCCAGGTGCGCCGCTCTCCATCGATGCCGCTGGTGAACCCCTCGGTGGCGCGGACGATCCGGCCCGCGCGGATGGTGCCGAACGGGGTGCTGACCCGGCCTTGGGCGATGGCGGTGACGGGGGTGGACTCCAGGATCCGTACGCCCCGCGCCTCCACCGCGCGGGCCAGGCCCCGCACCAGCTTGGCCGGGTGGACCCGGGCGCAGTGCGGATTGTGGTAGCCGCCCAACGCCCCGTCCAGGCGCAGCCGCTCGGCGACCCGGGGTGCGCTCAGCCACTCCAGGTCCTGGGCGCCCCAGTGCCGCATCTGGTCGTACGCGGTGCGCAGCCGGGGCAGTTGGGCGGCGCCATGGGCGACGGTGAGATAGCCGCTCTTGACGATGTCGGCCTCGATGCCCTCGGTACGGGCCACCGAGATCACCTCGTCCACGGTGTGGATCATCTCCCGCTGGAGGGCGATGACGGCCTCGCGCCCGCGCTTCCTCGCATAGGTCCCGGCCGATCCGGCGATCTTGCAACTGAGCCAGCCGGCGTTCCGCCCCGAGGCGCCGAATCCGGCGAACTCCCGGTCCACGACGGTGATATCGAGATCGGGGGCGGCCTGCTTGAGGTAGTACGCGGTCCACAGCCCGGTGAAGCCCGCGCCCACGACGCACACATCGGTGGCGAGGTCGCCGTCGAGGGGCGGACGCCGTTCGGGGAAGCCGGTCTGGCGGTACCAGAAGGACACATTTCCGTTCAGCACTGCGGTACTCAGCCAATCGTGGTCGTACGGCCGCTGGTCGGGCGGCCTGGGGATGGCCCCGGTTTCGTCGCGGATCGAGGAGGGTGGACCGAGGAGCGTGGACCCAGGGGGTGCGGGTCAGTAGCTGGGTGGGCTGATCACCCACAGCACCCGGGCGGCCGCCGCGGCCGTCTCGCTCAGCCGGTGCGGTACGGCGGAGGAGTAGCGGATGCTGTCACCGGCCCCGAGGGTGAAGGAGCGGTCGCCGAGCTGGAGGGAGACCGTGCCCTCGAGTACGTAGAGGAACTCCTCCGAATCGCCGTGGCTGTAGAGGGTCTCCCCCGTGGAGCCGTGGGCGTCGAACTCCCCCAGGAACACCTCGAGATGGTGCTGCGGCCCCGGGGTCAGCCGGAACTTGCGCCCGCCGAGCACTCCGAGGGCGAGCCGGGGCGCCTCCTCGGCGCGCAGTACGCTGGGGCCGGTGGTGAAGTCGTCGCCGAACAGGTCGGCCACCTTCAGACCGAGCGCGGCGGCGACCTGCTGGAGGGTGGCGATGCTGGGGTTGGCCTGCCCGCGCTCTATCTGGCTCAGATAGCCCTCACTGATCGCGGCGGCCTCGGCGACGGTCCGCAGCGTCAGCCGTCGTGCCCTGCGCAGCGCACGCAGCCGGTCGCCTACGGACTCGTCGCCGGTACCGGCGGCCCGGTCCGTGGGGTGTTCGTTCTCCATGGCCGGACACGCTAAGAGCGCTGAGTGGCTGGCACAAGAGTCTGTACTGAAAACTCAGAAACCTTTACTGGCGGGTCCGGCGCCGCTGACGAGGTCCGGCACTACTGGCGGTATCCGGCGCTACTGGCGGGATCCGACGCTCAGTCCGTCCAGAGTGAGGTCGAGGAGCCGGTCGGCCCGCTCCCGCTGTTCGGGCTTCCCCGAGGCGAGGGCGATGCCGGTGAGAGCGGCGAACATGTCGGTCGCGCTGATGTCGGACCGGATCACCCCGGCCGTGACGGCGGCGTCCATCAGCCGGGAGAGCGCGTCCTGGATCATCTCGTGGCTCTGGGCGTACGGATTGACGCCCGACGCGACGACGCCCCGCAACGCGTCCGCCATGCCCAGCTTGGCGTTCGCGTAGTCCATGAAGCGGCCCAGCCACGCGCGCATCGCCTCGCGCGGGGGCAGGGTCGCCAGCAGCTCGGGGGCGGCATCACAGAGCCGGGCCAGCTCATTGCGGTAGGCGGCCTCGATCAGCAGCTCGCGGGTCGGAAAGTTCCGGTAGAGGGTGCCGGTGCCGACGCCCGCCTCCTTGGCGATGCGCTCGAGGTGGGCGTCCAGCCCTTCCTCGGCGAACACCCGCACCGCGGCGGAGAGGATCTTCTCCCGGTTGCGCTGTGCGTCGGCCCGCAGCGGACGCCCTGGATCCCTGACCATCGGTGGCTCTCCTCATTCCCCGGTTGCTAAGTGGAGGAGCATCCACTTAGTGTGGTTCGAGTGAAGTGGAGGCAGCTCCGCTTCCCACTGTAGGCCATCGCCGCCTCCCCTTTTTCCTGCAATCCTCCTGGAAGGACTCCCCATGATGTCCGGCATCGAAGGCAAGGTCATCGCCATTACGGGCGCCAGCAGCGGCATCGGCGAGGCCACCGCCCTGCTCCTCGCCGAGCGCGGCGCCAAGGTCGTCCTCGCCGCGCGGCGGTCGGACCGCATCGAGGCGCTGGCGGCCCGGATCACCGAGGCGGGCGGCGAGGCCGTCCCCGTCGTCACCGATGTGAAGCGGCGCGCGGATCTGTCCCGGCTGGTCGCGACGGCACGCGAGCGGTACGGAAAGCTCGATGTACTGGTCGGCAACGCCGGTATCAGCCCGATCTCCGCCCTCGACGATCTGCGCGTCGAGGACTGGGAGGAGATGG
>NZ_JAHLEM010000820.1 GCF_018883605.1 Streptomyces niphimycinicus
GCGCCTTCGCGCGGTATCGGTGTGCGGCTTCGCCGCGTGGTGGGCTCCGCCCCGGGCCTCGGGCTACGGGGGCGAAGCTCCTGGTAGCGGGCCGAGTCGGCGGGCTGCTCGTCTTTCGTGCCTTCCGGCATCGGGCTACGGCTTCGCCGCGTGGTGGGGCGGGGTCCAGGGGCGGAGCCTCTGCCACGTGGCGAAGCCGCGGACCGCTGCTGCGGGAAGGGGCGGGGTGGGGGAAGATCCGCCGGGCGGTCCTAGCTGTTGGGCTCCGGGTTCTCCGAGGCGTCCGGGTCCTCGGACGTCGCCGGGTGGTCCGAGGGCCCCGGGCCCTCGGAGTCCTCCGGGCGCTCCGGGAGTTCCGCGTGCAGTGCCGCCGCCGCCTGTACCAGCGGCAGCGCGAGCAGCGCCCCCGTGCCCTCGCCCACCGTGACGCCGTGGTCCAGCAGCGGGGTGAGGGCGATGCGGTCGAGGGCCTTTTCCTGGCCGGGTTCGCCGCTGGCCTGGCCGGCCAGCCACCAGTCGGGGGCGCGGAACGCCACCCGCTGGGCGACCAGTGCGCAGGCCGCCGAGACGACGCCGTCGAGGATCACGGGGGTGCGGCGCACGGCGCTCTGTAGCAGGAAACCGGTGATCGCGGCGAGGTCGGCACCGCCGACCGTGGCCAGCAACTGGAGCTGATCGCCGAGCACCGGGCGGGCCCGGCGCAACCCGTCGCGGATCGCGGCGCATTTGCGCATCCAGGCGAGGTCGTCGATGCCGGCCCCGCCGCGCCCGGTGACCACGGACGCGTCCGTACCGCACAGCGCGGCGATCAGCGTGGCGGCCGCCGTGGTGCCGCCGACGCTGAGGTCACCGAGGACGAGCAGGTCGGTGCCGGAGTCCGCTTCCTCGTCGGCGATGGCCATCCCGGTGCGGAAGGCCCGTTCGGCCTCGTCCAGGGTGAGCGCGTCCTCGACGTCGAGCCGGCCGGAGCCGCGGCGTACGCGGTGGCGGGTGACCTCCGCCGGGAGCTCCTCGGGGTCGCAGTCCAGCGCCATGTCGATGACGCGGACGGACGCGCCGAGGCGGGTGGCGAGGATGGTGGCCGGGCTCTCGCCGTCGAGCACGGCGCGGACCAGGCGGTGGGCGCTCCTGGCGGGGCGGGCGGAGACGCCGAGGTCGGCGACGCCGTGGTCGCCCGCGAAGAGGATGACCCGGGGCCGTTCGATGGGCTTGACCGGCACCCGCTGCTGCGCGGCGGCCAGCCATTCGCCCAGTTCGTCCAGGCGCCCGAGCGCGTCCGGCGGCAACGCGAGCCGCTCGCGGCGCTCCTCGGCGTCACGCCGGATGCCCCCGTCGGGGCGTTCGATCAGGTCGACGAAGTCATCGAGATTCAGGCCGCTCACGGGCGGAACCCTACCGGGCGAAGCCGCATCTGGATGAGCGAGGTCATGAACGAGGTCGCGGTCGGGGTCATGAGCGAGGTCGTGATCGCGGCCGCGGTCGTGGTCGCGGTCGTGGTCATCGGAATGCCGGTGGCCGGATGACGCTTCGTTGCTGAACTTTTGGGGGCCACTCGCTGAAGTCCGGACGATCTTGCCTGAAAGCAGATGGGTTCCGCTTAGCGTCCGTCCTTATGAAAAACATACGTGCGGTGATCGGGCTCTGTCTCGCACTGCTCTTCCTTGTGCTGGGCATCGGCGCCCAGCCCGCTGCGGCGCATGTTTCGCGCCAACATGCCGAACTGGTCGTCGCCACAGGCGACAAGGCCACAAGTGGCCGTCTGATAGTCCATCGCGACCTGGTGTCCCCGGAGCGGGCCGGAGCCTGGGCCACCGGGCTGCTGCCGGCCGGCTGCCCGGCCACCGGCTCCGGCGTTCCCGGTGACGACGGCGGGGTGCCCGGCGGGGTCGTGATCGAGCTGGCGTGGAGCTGCCACGTCAACTCGCTCGACCTGAGCCGACTGCTCCAGCAGGGCGGACTGACCCAGGTCGTCGTCGAGTTCGACGGCACCGCGGTCGACGCCTCCGCCGATGCGCCGCTCGTCGACGCCAAGGGCGCGCACGCCCTGCCCGGTTTCCCCTGGCTCACCGTCATCCTCGCCTCGGCGGCCGGTCTGGTGCTCGTACTGGCCGCACTGCGACTGCCCACCCTGCTGCGGATGTCGCGGCGGCTGCTGCGCACCGGCCGCAGGTGGCGGATCGCCGCCGCGAGCGCGGTCGCGGTGTCCTTCCTCGTGCCCCAGGCCGCCCTCGCCGACGACCCGGCGTCGGAGACCGCCACCGTCAAGGGCACCGTCTTCAAGGACGCGAACGGCAACGGCAAGCGGGACAAGGGGGAGCGGGCCATGGCCGGCGTCGATGTCACCGACGGCGCCGTGTGGACCACGACCGGCGCGGACGGTTCGTACTCCCTCACCATCGATCCGAACCGGCGCGAGACCGACATCGTCAGCATCGTCTCGCCCGATGGCTATACGCCGGTGCTGCGCAAGGACTACATCCCCGAGTTCTTCCACAAGGTCCCCGAGACCGGCGGCAGCGGGGTCGACTTCGCGCTGGTGCCGGACCGGCACGCCGCCGATCCGACCGAGACCTGGGTCATGAACTCCGACCCCGAGATCAGCAACGTCACCGACGGCTCGGCGCGCACGACGCTGCCCCAATGGACCGGGCAGGTCCAGGCGATGTCCGAGGTCGACGGCGCCACGATGCAGATCTCGACCGGCGACCTGACGGTCACCGACTACGCGGATGAGCCGCGCAGGCAAGCCGGATACGACCTGTTCAGCAAGGGGCTGGAGCAGGGGCGGCTCGGCCACCCCTTCTACCCGGTCATGGGCAACCACGACTTCGGCGGCACGGCCACCTCCCAGGGCTACGCCGGCAGCATGGAGTACTACCGCCGCAACCTGGCTCCCGAGTGGTACAGCTTCGACCGTAACGGCCGCCATGTCGTCGTGCTCGAGGACAACTACGACGCGAGCGGGCTGAAGCCGCAGTTGGACTGGCTGCGCAGGGACCTGGCCCAGCACGCGGTCGGCAAGCAGGTGCTCGTCTTCGCGCACCGCTCGCTGTTCACCCAGTGGGGCCCCGGCGCGGGCATGCAGCCGACCATCGACGAACTGGCCAAGTACGACGTGCGGATGGTCGCCGCGGGCCACAACCAGCAGGCGGAATACCGCCGTGGCGCGTTCAAGCGCTCCGTGGAGATCAACAACCAGGGCACCTACGGAATCGACGGAGCCCACCCCGACTACAAGGTGCTCGACTTCAGCGGCATCACCGATGATCCGCACACCCGCCGCAACGAGGACACCGGCCAGGTGACCGGCATCCACCGGCAGTTCGACATCGACGACGACAGCGCGCTGGTCAGCCCCGGGCAGGGCAGTGTGCACGGCTCGGCCGCCGGAGTCCCCGTCGAGGTGTACGCCGAGGACGACGGCCGCACCCCCAGCCGGGCCTCGCTGACCGTACGGGACAGCCGCG
>NZ_JAHLEM010000821.1 GCF_018883605.1 Streptomyces niphimycinicus
AGCGCGCTGGTCAGCCCCGGGCAGGGCAGTGTGCACGGCTCGGCCGCCGGAGTCCCCGTCGAGGTGTACGCCGAGGACGACGGCCGCACCCCCAGCCGGGCCTCGCTGACCGTACGGGACAGCCGCGGCCACGTGGTGCGGCGCACCGGCTTGCGCTTCGGGAACGGAGCCGCCAAGCCCGGCATCGAGAACTGCTACACCCCGCCGGGTGGCAAGCCCGAACCCTGCCCCGACGCACGCGGCGCGTGGACCCGGGCGAGTGGCGCGCTGAACGGGCTGCGGCCCGGCACCTACACCGCCGAGACAAAGGTGGACGACACCCGGGGCAAGGCGTTCCCCGCGCTCCCCGCGCTGAAGAGCACCTTCAAGGTCGTACCGGACTCCGAGCTTCCGCAGCCGAAGGCCGGGCACGACTGGCTGCGGCAGGGCGGCGACGAGGCCGGGCGGTCCGCGAGCCCCGACGAGCCGGGCGCCCAGCTCGACCTGAAGTGGATCCGGCACACCGGCGAGCAGTTCAACCTGAACGGCTCGGTGGTCACGGACGGCAAGCTGATCGTCTCGTCCCGCGCCTTCGACTCGCCGTACAGCATGATGCTCGCCTACGACATCGCCTCCGGGCGGGAGATCTGGCGCACCTATCTGGACGGCGACGCCGAATCGGTGCCGACGCTCCACGGCGGAAAGGTCTACCTGACGACCGGCGTCGGACGGATCTACGCGCTCGACGCGCGGGACGGCCGTATCGCCTGGGAGTCGATCGACCGTGAGGAGCAGCACGGTGACACCGTGCGCCGCTACGGCCGCGCGGGCGGACCGGTCAGCGTCTTCGCGCTCGCGGGCGCGGACCACCGCTCGGTTGCCGTCTACCAGGACGCGGGCACGATCCGCTGCCGGGAAGCCGAGACCGGCGCGAAGCTCCCGGGCGGCTTCGGCGCCGCGTTCTCCTGGGGACAGGCGCACAGCACGGCGATCCGCGAGCCCGGCTCCAACACCGCCTACCTGCACTCCATGTCGAGCAACACCGTGATCGCCATGGACCTCGCGACCTGCACCCAGCTCTGGGTGAAGGACACCGGCGGCGGCATCGACAGCCACTCCTCGCCCGTGCTCACCGACCCCGCGTCGGGCCCGGCCCAACTGGTGACCTTCACCGCCGCCGGAGCCCGCGGGCACGACCCGAAGACGGGCGAGGTGACCTGGGAGTCCAAGCTCGGCGGCAGCGGCACCTGCGAGCCGGGACCGGCCCCGCTCACCAGCCCGGCCGTCTGGGGCGACATCGCCTATGTCGCGGGACGTGACGGTGTCGTCCGCGCCTACGACACGAGCGCGGCCGACCCCTCGAAGCCGGTGTGGGAGTCGAAGTCCGGCTATCTGCCGGGGAAGAGCCCGCTGGACGACAAGTGGCGGGTCGCCATGGGCTGCAAGGCCGGTGCGGGCTCGCCGACCATGCATCCGCTGGTGACCAAGACCCTCGTCTACGTGGGGACCTGGGACGGGCGGCTGCTCGTCCTCGACCGTGCCACCGGTCGGCAGCTCTCCGCGTACAACCTCGGCGCGGGCGTCGCGTCGGCCCTCTCCGTCAGCGGTGACCGGATCTTCGTCCTCACGGACGACGGCACGGTCCACACGCTGGCCGCGCGCCGGGACTGAGAGGAAGCACCACCGTGCGAACACTCCGCACCGGGGTGCTGCTCGTGCTGGCCGCCGTGTCCGCGCTGCTCTTCGGCAGCGCGGGCACGGCCCAGGCGCACCCCTTCGGCGCACCACCGGTCGTCAGGGTCGAGGCGGCGGGCTCCGCCGTGGAGACGACCTGGTCCGCGCAGCGGGACGACGTCGCCGCCCTGCGCAAGAAGGCCGACGGCGATGTGGCGGGCTATCTGCGCGCGCATATCGCCGTACGCCAGGACGGCAGCCCGTGCCGGGCGGACCGGGCCGACGGCATGACGCTCCACTTCGTCTGCCCGCGCCCGGTGGACCGGATCACCCTTACGGTCACCGTGTTGACGGACGTCCATCCCGCCTACCGGACGCTGTCGGTGACCGATCAGGGCGGCGGGGGGCTGCACACGGCGAAGGAGCCGACCCGTACGCTCGCGCTGACCTCGGCGGCATCGGCCGACTCGCCCTCCTCGCAGGGCGGCTGGACCAGTTGGACCACCGATCTGGTCTCGCTGCTGGACCATGGGGCCGCCGTCCCGGTGGCGCTGCTCGTGGCGGCGGCCGTGGGCGCACTGCACGCCTGTGCTCCCGGGCACGGCAAATCGCTGGCCGCCGGGTATCTGGTGGGCGGCCGGGGCAGGCCGCGGGACGCGGTGTGGCTGGGCGGCATCGTCGCCGTGATGCATACGCTCTCGGTCGCGGTCCTCGCGGTCGGCTGGTGGCTGGCGGCGAAGAACGCGCCGGACATGAAGCTGCTGACGGGGTGGCTGCAACTGGTCGCGGCGCTGGTGGTGGCGGGGGTGGGGGTGAGCCTGCTGTGGCGGCATCTGCGGCACCGCGGGCACCATCGCCCGCACCACCACGATCACGGTCACTCGCACCACGGTCACTCGCATCCCGATCACTCGCATCCCGATCACGATCACGGTCACGGTCACGGGCATAGCCACCACATCCCCGACGCCCCCTCGCTGCTCACCTGGCGAGGTCTGGTCGTGCTCGGCACCTCCGGCGGTCTGCTGCCGTCGCCGTCCGCCTTCCTGGTGCTGCTCACCGGGCTGCTCACCGGCAGAACCGGCATCGCCCTGGCGATGGTGGCCGCCTTCGGTGCCGGTATGGCGCTCACCCTGATGAGCGTCGGCCTGATCGTGCTGCGCGGGCGTGACGCGCTGCTGGACCGGGCCTCCCGGTCCGCGCTGCTGCGCACCTGGGTGCCGAGGATTCCGCTGTTCGCCGCCTCGGCGGTGGCGGCCGGAGGCGCGGTGGCGGCGGCCCTCGCCGCGGGACAGCTCCTGGCACCGTAGGCGGCTCCCCGTGCTCAGCCCCGGAGGGGGAGGGCCTGCCCGGCCACCACCAGCAGCACCTGCTCGCACTCCTCGGCGAACATCGCGTTCAACCGGCCCAGTTCATCGCGGAAGCGGCGGCCGGAGGCGGTCGCGGGGACGACGCCGGAGCCGACCTCGTTGCTCACCGCGACCACCGTACGGCTGGTGGCGCGGACCCCGGCGACGAGGGCGGACACCCGCTCGCGGAGGGCGCGCTCACCGCCGTTCGCCCACTTCTCGTCGTCCCAGGCGTTCACGGAGTCCATCGCGTCGGTGAGCCACAGCGCCAGGCAGTCGATGAGCAGCGGTGGGCCGTCCTCGGCGAGCAGCGGCGTCAGATCGCAGGTCTCGGCGGTGCGCCAGGAGCCGGGGCGGCGCTCGCGGTGGGCGGCGACGCGGGCGGCCCATTCGGGGTCGCCCTCGCGGGTGCCGCCCGTGGCGACGTACAGGACGTCGGGGAAGGCGGCCAGCCGCCGTTCCGCCTCCAGGGACTTGCCGGACCTGGCGCCGCCCAGCACCAGGGTGCGGCGCGGCAGATCCGGTACCGCGGAGTACTCGCCGACGATCAGCGTCCGCCCGTCCGGCACCGCACGCGCGCCCGCCGCGGCAAGGCGGCGGCGCAGCTCCCGGCCGGGCGGGGTGGTGTGGTCGAGGTGGACGGCCAGGACGTCGGTGGTGGCGCCCACGGCGCCCGAGGCGCGCAGGGCGGCCAGGGCGTCGGGGCGGCCCAGCACATCGAGCAGCACCATGTCGTACGGCTCGGCCGGGTCGGGGAGGTCCGCGGCGGCGAGGCCCGCGGCGGCGGCGCCCGGCGGGAGGTACAGCAGCCGGGTGCCGTCGGGGCCGGTGACCTCGTAGCCGGTGCCGGGGGAGTCCAGCGCGACCGCCCGCACCCGGTGGCCGCTGATCAGGGACAGCGTGCGGCCGTCCGGCACCCGCCCCGGCGCGGGCAGTCCGGCCGGGAACTCGACGGCCGGGCCCGCGTGCGGATGGGAGAGCAGCACCTGCCGGACGCCCGCCAGCGAGTGGCCGGCCCGTGCGGCGGCGAAGGCGGCCCCCGGGGTGAGGTCGATCAGCAGCGCGCCGTCGATCAGCAGCGAGGTGGCGGCCCGTGCCTCCTCGCCGACGGCGGCGGCACAGGAGGCGCAGGGACAGCCGTGGCGCGGCAGCCCGTCGGGGGCTCCGGTGCCCAGAAGAGTGAGTTCCACGCCCCGATCGTCTCGCGTCCGATCCCACGGGTCGCGCGGGGCCACCCCGTACGGAGTGATCAGTCACCTAGGCTGCGGGCAGACATCACCTGTGGACCGGCGGGTATCACCTGTGGGCCGGCGGGATGGAGGAGGCTGGAATGGCGTGGACATGGCGGTTCGAGAAGTCCGACGGGGCGGAGACGAAGCCCGCGGTGCAGCCGGAGGAGTTCCCGACCCAGGGGGACGCGGAGTCATGGATCGGTGAGGAGTGGCGGGCGCTCCTCGAAGGAGGCGCGGAGCAGGTGACGCTCTTCGAGGACGGTACGAAGATCTACGGTCCGATGAGCCTGCGCGGCGAGTAGCCAAGGCGCCTGACGGACAGCCGCGCCTGACGGGCGAGCGCGCCTGACGGGCGAGCGGGCCGGAGCGCAGGCCAGCGGGCCGAAGTGCGGGCCAGCGGGCCGAAGTGCGGGCCAGCGGGCCGGAGCGCAGGCCG
>NZ_JAHLEM010000822.1 GCF_018883605.1 Streptomyces niphimycinicus
AGGCCCCGCCGGGGCCCACCGCCACGCTGGACACGGTGCTGGGCACACCCGCCGCCGGGACCTGGGCCCGGGCCCAGTTGCGCCCCCTGGAAGCGGCCAGGCCCACGGCCGGCCTGGAGACCGTACGCACCTGGCTGCGCGCCGACGCCCGTCTCCCCGCGGCAGCCGCCGCCCTCGGCATCTCGCTGCCGGGCGCGCGCAAGCGCCTGACCAGGGCGGAGGACGTGCTGGGCCGGTCCCTGCTGACCGCGCCGAGCGCGAAGTACGAACTGTGGCTGGCGATGCGGGCACTGGGCTCGCTCTGAGGAGCCGGGGCACCGCGATGCGCCTCAGCGCACTCCCCGTCCGCGCACTCCCCGTCCGCGGCCGTACTCACCGTTCGCCAGAGCGCTCACCGTTCGAACGGGAACCACCGCACACCCTCACTGTGCACATCGTTCCTCGCCGCCGCTGCCGCGCCCGCCTAATGTCCTGAACTGGCCCGGCCCGCCGGGCCTCACGATCCGGGGCGGCCGCCGCGCGACGACGGGGGTGTCGCGCGCGGCCCGCCCCTGTCCCCGCCCGGCGCCGAGCCACCCATGCGAGTGAATGATCCGGCAATAAAAGCATGCGCTTCTACAAGCGACTGCTTATACTCGTCCGTGACGTGGTCAATCAACATCCATGACGAGGTGGCCGACTGGTTCCTCGCCCTATGTGCTCACGATCCGCATTCGGCCGACTCGGTGGAGCAGGCCATCGAGTTGCTTGCCGACATAGGACCGAGCCTCGGTCGTCCTATGGCCGATGTGATCCACGGCAGCTCGATGAAGAACCTCAAGGAGTTACGCCCGGGCTCGGGGGGCCGGACCGAAATCCGCATCCTCTTCGTCTTCGACCCCGACCGGGAGTGCATCCTTCTCGTGGCGGGCGACAAGGCGGGCAATTGGCGACGCTGGTACGACACCGCCGTGCCACTCGCCGAGGAGCGCTACCGGCAGTACCTCGACCACAAGGAGAAGGCGGCGGAATGAGCGGTTTCACCTCGTGGGACGAGGTCAAGAGGAGCGCCGAGCGGATCCGTCGTGAGGCCCACCCCGAAGTGGGCGAGGCCGAGTGGGCGGTTCGCAAGGAGGCGGCACGTCTCCAGCAAGAGGCCCACCTGTTGGGCCACCACCTACAGCGGCTGCGGAGGGAGCGGGGGCTCACCCAGCAGCAGGCCGCCGTCCAGCTCGGCATCACCCAGGCCCGCGTCTCCCAACTGGAGCAGGGCAAGGCGGTGGACCTCACGGCGATGCGCGCCTATGCGCAGGCCCTGGGCGCCCGGCTGACACTCGTGCTCGAAGTCGACGATCAACAGATCCGCATCGCCTGAGCGCGATCGTGCCCCCGGGCCGCGCGGCCCGCCCTGTCCCCGCCCGGCGCCGGGCCATGAGCACCGGCACCGGGCGGGCCGCGATCGACGTACCGGCGCGCATGTCAGGGCCCCAGGATCGTCGTCAGGAACTCCCCCGTCCATGCCAGCAGCTCCCGCCCCACCAGCGGCTTTCCGCCGATGCGGGCGGTTGCGGGGCGGGGGACCAGGACCTGCTTGGTGGTCGGTTTGATCACCGTGCGCTGGTAGAGGCGCTTGAGGCGCAGTTCCTGGGATTCGCGGAGCTCCACCGGGGAGAAGCGGATGTTGGAGCCCTGGAGGGTGATGTCGGTGACGCCGCAGGCGCGGGCCAGCAGGCGCAGGCCCGCGACCAGGAGGAGGTTCTCCACCGGTTCGGGAAGCTTGCCGTAGCGGTCGGTGAGCTCCTCGCGGACGGCGCGGATGTCGTCCTCGCCGGTGGCGGAGGCGATGGCGCGGTACGCCTGGAGGCGCAGCCGCTCGCCGGGGGCGTAGTCGTGCGGGACGTGTGCGTCGACCGGCAGCTCGATCTTGACCTCCAGCGGCGCTTCCTCGACCTCGCCGTCGCGATCCTCGATCGAGGCCCGGTAGTCGGCGACGGCCTCGCCGACCATCCGGACGTACAGATCGAAGCCGACGCCCGCGATATGGCCGGACTGCTCGCCGCCGAGCAGATTGCCCGCGCCGCGGATCTCCAGGTCCTTCATCGCCACATACATGCCCGCGCCCATCTCGGTGTGCTGGGCGATGGTGGCCAGCCGCTCATGGGCGGTCTCGGTGAGCGGCTTCTCCGGCGGGTAGAGGAAGTACGCGTAACCGCGGTCGCGGCCGCGGCCGACCCGGCCGCGCAACTGGTGCAACTGGGAGAGGCCGAAGTTGTCGCCGCGCTCGACGATCAGGGTGTTGGCGTTGGAGATGTCGATACCGGACTCGACGATGGTCGTGGAGACCAGCACGTCGAACTTCTTCTCCCAGAAGTCGACCACGACCTGTTCCAGGACGGTCTCCGACATCTGGCCGTGGGCGGTGGCGATCCGCGCCTCGGGGACGATCTCGCGCAGCTTCGCCGCGGCCCGGTCGATGGACTCCACCCGGTTGTGGATGTAGAAGACCTGGCCCTCGCGGAGCAGCTCACGGCGGATCGCCGCGCCGATCTGCTTCTGCTCGTACGGCCCGACGAAGGTCAGCACCGGGTGCCGCTCCTCCGGCGGGGTGGTGATCGTGGACATCTCGCGGATGCCGGTGACCGCCATCTCCAGGGTGCGCGGGATGGGGGTGGCGGACATGGTCAGCACGTCCACATTGGCGCGGAGCTTCTTCAGTTGCTCCTTGTGCTCGACGCCGAAGCGCTGCTCCTCGTCCACGATGACCAGGCCCAGGTCCTTGAACTTGGTCTCGGAGGAGAAGAGCCGGTGGGTGCCGATGACGATGTCGACCGCGCCGTCCTTCAGCCCCTCCAGCACCGCCTTGGCCTCGGTGTCGGTCTGGAAGCGGGAGAGCGCCCTGACGTTGACGGGGAACTGGCCGTACCGCTCGCCGAAGGTGCCGAAGTGCTGCTGCACCAGCAGGGTCGTGGGCACCAGCACCGCGACCTGCTTACCGTCCTGGACCGCCTTGAAGGCCGCGCGGACCGCGATCTCGGTCTTGCCGTAGCCGACGTCGCCGCAGATCAGCCGGTCCATCGGAACCGACTTCTCCATGTCCTCCTTGACCTCGGCGATGGTGGTGAGCTGATCGGGGGTCTCCGCGTACGGGAAGGCGTCCTCCAGCTCGCGCTGCCAGGGGGTGTCGGCGCCGAAGGCATGGCCGGGCGCCGCCATCCGGGCGGAGTAGAGCTTGATCAGGTCGGCGGCGATCTCCTTGACGGCCTTCTTGGCGCGCGCCTTGGTCTTCGTCCAGTCGGCCCCGCCGAGCCGGTGCAGGGTCGGCGCCTCCCCGCCCACGTACTTGGTGACCTGCTCGAGCTGGTCGGTGGGGACGAAGAGCCGGTCGCCGGGCTGGCCGCGCTTGGCCGGGGCGTACTCCACCACCAGATACTCGCGGGTGGCGCCCTGGACGGTGCGCTGCACCATCTCGATATAGCGGCCCACGCCGTGCTGCTCATGGACGATGAAGTCGCCCGCTTCGAGGGTGAGCGGATCGATGGTCTTACGGCGGCGCGCAGGCATCCGCGCCCCGTCCTTGCCCGCGGCCTTCTGCCCGGACAGATCCGTCTCGGTCAGCACGGCCACCTTCAGGGCCGGGTCGACGAATCCGTAGTCGATCGAGCCGCAGGACACATGCACCACGGACGGCTTGATCTCGGTGAGGTCGCCGTCCAGCCGGGCCGCGATGCCCTCGCCGCCGAGCACCTCGACGGTGCGGGAGGCGGGGCCGTGGCCCTCGGTCACATAGACCGTGCGCCAGCCGTCGGCGAGCCAGCCCTTGGTGTCGGCCAGCGCCCGGGCGGTGTCGCCGCGGTAGCTCTCGGTGGCGTGCATGCCCAGCTTGACGGTGTCAGCGTCCAGCTCCTCGTCGGCCGCGAAGGGACTCACCGACCACCACATCATGTCCAGCTCACGGGCCCGGTCGCGGACGTCCGCGATGCCCCACAGGGAGGCCGCGCCGACATCGATCGGGGCCTCCCCGCCCCCGGCCGTGGCCGCCCAGGACGCTTGCAGGAACTCCTGGCTGGTGGCCACCAGGTCCGCCGCCCGGGTGCGCACCCGCTCCGGGTCGCAGACAACCGTCATGCTGCCCTTCGGAAGGACGTCCAGCAGCAGCTCCATGTCGTCCACCAGGACGGGGGCCAGGGACTCCATGCCCTCGACCGCGATCCCCTCGGCGATCTTGCCGAGCAGCTCGCCCAGTTCGGGGTGGGCCTCGGCGAGGGCCGCGGCCCGCTCCCGCACCTGGTCGGTCAGCAGCAGCTCCCGGCAGGGCGGGGCCCACAGGCCGTGCTCGGCGACCTCCAGGGAGCGCTGGTCGGCCACCTTGAAGTAGCGGATCTCCTCGACGTCGTCGCCCCAGAACTCGATCCGGAGCGGATGCTCCTCGGTGGGCGGGAAGACGTCCAGGATGCCGCCGCGCACGGCGAACTCGCCGCGCTTCTCGACCAGCTCCACCCGGGAGTACGCGGCGGCGGCGAGCCCGTCCACGATCTCTTCCAGATCGGCGGTCCCCCCGGCCCGCAGGCTCACCGGCTCCAGGTCCCCCAGCCCCTTGACCTGCGGTTGCAGCACGGACCGCACGGGCGCGACGACGACCGAGACCGGGCCCGCCGTGGGGTCGTCCTGGCGCGGATGGGCCAGCCTGCGCAGCACCGCGAGGCGCCGCCCGACCGTGTCCGAGCGCGGGGAGAGCCGCTCATGCGGCAGCGTCTCCCAGGACGGGTACTCCACCACCCCGTCCGGCGGGAGGAGCGAGCGCAGCGCGGCCGCCAGATCCTCCGCCTCCCGGCCGGTGGCGGTCACCGCGAGCACGGGACGGCCCGCGGAGCGCGCCAGCGCGGCGATGGCGAACGGGCGGGCGGCCGGCGGGCCGACCAGATCGACGTGGGGACGATTGCCATCGGCGGCGCCGCGCACCGCCTCGGCGAGCGCGGGGTCCTTGACGACGACGTCGAGCAGACCGGTGAGGCTCATAAAGGGGTATTCCATCCCGGAGGCGGACAACGCGAACGACCCGACACGTGTCACGGGCCGGGGGTCTTCCAGAGTACGGCCACCCGACGACAATCTCCGCCGCTCCGTCGCCCGCCCGGGCACCTGTGGATCGCGCCCCGATCAGCCCGGGGTACGCGTCGATCAGCCCGGGGTCGCGCTCGAGCACCCGGCCGTGAGGGTGCTGCCGGGCTTGTTCTTCCGCGTCTCCTCGTCCTTGAGCTTCCCGTCGACGAATATCTGGCAGCCGATTTCCTTCTTCGGCTCCGCGGAACCCGCTTGCAACGACAGCGACCTTCCGGGCTTCACCTTGAACTTCTTCGACCACGGCGTCTTGACGTTTTCGAGATCCAGATCGGCGTCACCGCCGCCCTTCTTGGCATCGGTATACAGACTCGAATTGATACCGGGGATATATACGCTCGCCGGCGAATCCCCCGTCACCTTGAATTCGACAGTCACCATGCCGCCGTCCTCGGCTTTGCCCTTGTCACCATCGTCGGAGCAGCCCGCCGACAGGGCCACCATGGTGGCCAGGCAGGCCACCGCCTTATGTGTACGCATTATTCCCCAACGGTATTTTCCACCCATGGCCGGTCATCCATTATGGGCAACCGGCCGCGAGCCATCTTCACATGTGTTCCGCTGCGGAACCAGCGATTCCTGCCCCATTTCTGGATCAGTTCGACTGCACCGGAGATAATTGCGCCTTCACAGTGGACGACGTGTGGGCGCCCTGCATACCCCTCACCCCGCCCAGTGCTTTGGCTGTGGCCGCGGGCTCACAGAGGCCAGGGAGTCACCTGGACGATGTACAAGCGCTCCTGCCTCACAATCGTCAGATACTGGAACATCCCCCGGGGCAGGACCTCCTCCTGCACACCAGGTGACTGCCCTTGGTGGGCGACGCCGTCCAGGTAGAGAGCCGCTGCTGCGCGGACCAGCTCATCCGCGCGTGCTTCGACCTCCGCGATAAAGGCAAGATTCGGCGTCTCGCCGATGACGTGGTGGGCGTCTGGGTTGTACTCCCAGCCCCAGTCACCCATTGGCAACCTGCGCGCGTGCAGCCTGCATGATCTCCCGGATCTCATCCATGGCCACCTGCCACTTTGGATCCTCTTTGTCGAGCACCTGGGCGGCCTGCTCGGCAGCGTGCAGGCGCCGGGCAACATCGGGAAACCGCTCGATCTCGATCACTGTGGCCCACTTGAGCTGGAACATTGCGATCGGCCCGAAGCTGTTGGATTGGGTGGCCATCGTGAAGACCGTGTCCCGCTCGGACGTCATCTCCGCCAAGCGGGAGGGCGCGACCTGCGCGAGTGCGGTACGCAGTGCGGGGAAGGTCTTATCAGGTCTGGGGATCAGCGCCCCACCATCGTGAACCGGCTGCGTGGTCATCTGTCCTCTGCCCTCCAAGGATGCCTCGATCACCGTACGGCAAGCGGGGGTGAGGGGTGAGGCGGTTATCCTCTTGCCGCCCCCGCCGTCACGCGGCCTCGGACCGAGTGAATGTGGCACCGGCCCTCGGAGTGAGCCACCACCCCTGGCTCCGTATGAAGTCGAACACCGGGTCTCGTACCGGATCAAACGCCAGGCGGTGCTCCAGCAGGCTCACGCCGCGCCGCGGATTTCCTTGATCTTGAGCGTTCGGGTGCTGCCCTTGTCGAGCCGCACCCGCGTCCGGCCCAGCACGGCAGGCGGCCGTCCGGCCCATCACGACAGGCGGCCGGGCACGCCCTGTGATCACACTGATGCACATGGCAGAGCGAGAGACGCGCCCGTCGCCCACCAGGACGAGCCCCAGGTCCCGGCCGCCCCGGCCGGCCGAGGCCGCCCGGCAGGCATGCGACCAGCTCGCCTCACTGATCGTCCATGAGCCCGAAGGCGTCAGCGGGGTGACCCGCCACGAGGACGGCTGGGTCGTCAGCGTGGACGTCCTCGAGGTCGCCCGGATCCCCGACACCACCAGCCTGCTGGCCACCTACGAGGTGCGCGTCGACCAGCGGGGCGAACTCCAGGAATACCGGAGGGTCCGCCGCTACCGGCGCGGTGCGGCCGACGACTGCTGAGACGACAGCCGAAAGGACGCCCCGAGATGCCCACTGGCACGTACACGGAAGAGGTCGTCTGCATTCAGCGGACCGGCACCCTCTACGACGTCCTGGAACTCATCCTCGACCGGGGCATGGTGATCGACGTCTTCATCCGGGTCTCCCTCGTCGGCATCGAGATCCTGAAGATCGACGCCCGCATCGTGGTCGCCAGCGTGGACACCTACCTGCGCTTCGCCGAAGCCTGCAACCGCTTGGACCTCGAATTCGACCGCAGCAGCACGACCGTTCCCGAACTGCTGGGCGGGGTCGCGGGCGGCGGCGGGAGTCCGGCCGGGCGGATGGCCACCGGCCTCGGCAAGAAGAAGGCCAAGAAGGCGGTGAAAGGCGTGGGAGAGAAGGTCAAGCACGCCGTCGGGGCCGACGACGACGAGGAGGAAGAGGAGTGGGAGGAGCCGGAGGAGCGGGAGAGCCGCCCCCGGCGGCGCACCGCCGCCACCGGCGCCCGCTCCCGCCGCCGTTCCGGTTCGTCGTACGAGGAGGACTGATCCATGACCGCGCCCCGGAGCGTGTACGTCTACGGCGTCGTCCGCGCCTCGCACACGGTGCCGCCCGGCCGCACCGGAGTGGGCGAGCGGCCCGCCCCGGTCCGTGCCCTCCGGGCCGGCGCGCTGGCCGCGGTGATCAGCGACGCTCCGGCCCGGCCGCGCGCCAAGCGGCGCGACCTCCTCGCCCACCAGGACCTCGCCCTGGCGCTGGCGGTGGACGGACCGGTGCTGCCGATGCGCTTCGGGATGATCGCCCCCGACGAGGAGTCGGTGCGGCAGCAGTTGCTGTCGTCCCAGAACGACTGCCTGACCGCGCTCGAACGCGTCGACGGGCGGGTCGAGATGAACCTCAAGGCGCTGCCCACCGAGGCCGACCTGGGCTCGCTGGTACGGGAGGACCCCGAGGTGAGCCGGTTGCGCACGGCCGCCCGCAGGGCCCCGGGTTACGAGGCCAGCGTGCGGCTCGGCGAGGCCGTGGCGCGCGGGCTCAGGCGCAGGGC
>NZ_JAHLEM010000823.1 GCF_018883605.1 Streptomyces niphimycinicus
CCCCACCCGAGGCGCCCGGTCCGGCGGCGGCGCCCGGTCCGGCGGCGGTACGCGATGCGGCGGCGGTACGCGATGCGGCCGCCGCGTCCGTGGCGGTCAGGAACGGGGTGCCCGTCCCCAGGAACGTGGCGCCCGCCGCCATGCCCATCGCGCCGCCGAGCAGCCGTCGTCTGTTGATCTCCGTGCCCATGAACCAGCCCCGCCTTCCATGGATGTGAACGCAGTTCAGGTGAGAGACGGCGTGAGAATGCCATGGGGCAGGGATGCGCGGAAGGGGTCGCGTCAGGATGGACGTACGTCAAGCGAGTGAGGGGCACGCCTCAACCGCGAGCGGAACCCCATCCCCACCAACGTTCACTTCGCCGCATCCCGGGTCAGATTGCTGAACGCCTCAAGATTGCGGGTGGATTCGCCGCGCGCCGTGCGCCACGCGTACTCCTTGCGGATGGCGGTCGCGAACCCCATCTCCAGCAGGGTGTTGAAGCTGCCGTCCGCGTTCTCCAGCACCGTACCGAGCAGCCGGTCCACTTCCTCCGGAATGACCGCGGCGAGCGGCAGCTTGCCCACCAGATAGATGTCGCCGAGCTGGTCGATCGCGTAACTCACCCCGTAGAGCCGGGTGTTGCGCTCCAGCAGCCAGCGGTGGACGGCCTCGTGGTTCTCGTCGGGGTGGCGGACGACGAAGGCGTTGACCGACAGGGAGTGCCGGCCGACCCTGAGCGAGCAGGTGGTCGACAGCTTGCGGGTGCCCGGGAGCGTGACGACGTACATGCCGTCCTCCGGACTCTCCCACTCCAGTTCGGCGTCGTTCAGCGTCCGCTCGATGACGGCCCGGGGGTCGGTCTCGGAAACGGTGTCAGCCTTGGGGTCAGCCATGGGCCGATCGTAGGCGACGCCGCTCACGCATCGCCTCCGCGTAGACGTCCGCCGTCGCCGCGGCGGCCGTGTCCCATCCGAAGGACTCCGCGTGCCGGGCCGCCGCCGCGCCCATCCGCTCCGCCCGCCCCGGCTCGCTCGCGAAGGGGCGCAGGGCGCGGGCGTAGTCGGCGGGGTCGTGGCCCTGGATCAGGGTGCCGCTGACCCCGTCCCGTACGGCCACCGGCAGACCGCCCACCGAGGCCGCCACGACCGGGGTGCCGCATGCCTGGGCCTCGATGGCCACCAGCCCGAAGGATTCGCTGTACGAGGGCATGACCAGCACGGACGCCGCCCGGTACCAGTCCGCCAGCTCGTCCTGGGCACACGGCGGCCGGAACCGGACCACATCGCAGATCCCCAGCCGCGCCGCCAGCTTGTGCAGCCCCTCGGGCTTGGCCAGACCGCTGCCGCTGGGGCCGCCCACCACGGGCACGACCATGCGCTCGCGCAGCGAGGGGTCCTCCTCCAGGAGGTGGGCGACCGCGTGCAGCAGGATGTCGGGGGCCTTGAGCGGCTGTATGCGCCCGGCGAAGAGGGGTATGAGCGCGTCGGCCGGGAGCCCCAGCCGGGCGCGGGCGGCGGCCCGGCCGTCGGCGGGACGGAAGCGGTCGAGGTTCACCCCGGGGTGGACGACCGCGACCAGCTCACGCGCCGCCTCGTAGTGGTGGACCAGCTCGTCGGCCTCCCCGCCGGTGTTGGCGATCAGCCGGTCGGCGGCGCGGACGATCTGCTGCTCGCCGATCACGCGGGCCGCGGGCTCGGGGGTGTCACCCGCCGCCAGCGCGGCGTTCTTGACCTTGGCCATGGTGTGCATGGCGTGCACCAGCGGCACTCCCCAGCGCTCGGCGGCCAGCCAGCCGACGTGGCCGGAGAGCCAGTAGTGGGAGTGGACGAGATCGTAATGGCCCGGCCGGTGCCCGGCCCACGCCCGCATGACCCCGTGGGTGAACGCGCAGAGCTGGGCCGGCAGCTCCTCCTTCGCCAGCCCCTCGTAGGGCCCGGCGTCCACATGCCGTACGAGCACACCGGGGGCGAGCTCGACGGATGGGGGGAGCGCGGCGGTGGTGGCCCGGGTGAAGATCTCCACCTCGATGTCGATCGCGGCCAGGCGCTTGGCCAGCTCGACGATGTAGACGTTCATCCCACCGGCGTCGCCGGTGCCGGGCTGATGCAGCGGCGAGGTGTGCACACTGAGCATCGCGATCCGCCGCGGCCGCCGTGGAATGCGGCGAAGCCGCTGGTGGGACGGGGCGCCGAACGGTATAGGGGACCGGCCTCGCAGACCGCCGAGCCGGGGCGCGTGCTGGCTCACCGAGCGTTACCTCCTTGACGGGGCGGGCTCCTCCTTGGGCGTTAACACCGGAACCCATGGTTCCCATTTCCGCTTTGCCAAAGCGTGACGTTCCGATACCCGTCGGCCACGCCCCGTCCGCCCCCGCATAGGCTCTGCGCCATGCCCGCCCGCGTCCCCCCGCCGTCCCGTCCGATCGGTTCGGCGACCCGCGGGACCACCAATCCCAATCGGCTGCGCCGGATGGACCGGTGGATCGCGGCGGCGCACGGGGCCGCGCTGCGGCGGGCCGGGGAGGCGCCGGTGGCGGTGGATCTGGGGTACGGGGCGGCCCCGTGGACCGCCGTCGAGCTGCTGGACCGGCTACGGACCGTACGGGCCGGCGCGCGCGTCGTGGGGGTCGAGATCGACCCGGGACGGGTGGCCGCCGCGCGGCCGTACGAGCGCGAGGGGCTCACCTTCGCCCACGGCGGCTTCGAGGTGCCGCTGCCCGGCGGGGTGCGCCCGGCGCTCATCCGGGCGGCCAATGTGCTGCGGCAGTACGAGGAGGGCGAGGTGGCCGCCGTATGGCGGCGGCTGTGCGCCCGGCTGGCGCCCGGCGGACTGCTGGTGGAGGGCACCTGCGACGAGATCGGGCGGCGGCATGTGTGGGTCGCGCTCGACGCGGCGGGCCCGCGCACGGTGACCTTCGCGGCCCGCCTCGGCTCCCTGGAACGCCCCTCCGACCTGGCCGAACGGCTCCCCAAGGCGCTGATCCACCGCAATGTGCCGGGCGAGTCGGTGCACACCTTCCTGCGCGACTTCGACCGCGCCTGGGCGGCCGCCGCCCCGTACGCCCCGCTCAGCGCGCGTCAGCGCTGGTTACGCAGCGCCCAGACGCTCCGCGCGCGGGGCTGGCCGCTCGCCGACGGCCCGCGGCGCTGGCGCCAGGGCGAGGTCACGGTGCGGTGGGAGGCACTGGCACCCCGCGACTGACGGCTCCGGGGCGGGCCGGGGCCGGTGGTGGTCTGGACGTGCCCCCTGGGCGTTCGCCGTAGTGCCCCTGGCGCCCTGTGGGGGCGCAGGGCCGTGTCGATGTGCGGCTCCGCCGCTGGGGGCACGCCCGGCCGCGACGGCGCCGCAGACGATCGACGGCACCTCAGCGCACTTCCAGCGGAGCGCTCAGGCATCCCCCGCACTGCCCTGGGCCTTCGCCGCACTGCCCTGGGCCTTCGCCGCACTGCCCTGGGCCTTCGCCGCGCCCAGCGTGCCCGGGGCGCCCCCTTCCGCGTCGGGGTCGGCGCCCGCCGCGTACTCCTCGCTGATCTCCTTCGGCCCGAACGGCCACACCTGCTCCGCCCGCGCCCACAGCACGAACGCCACACACCCCGCCGCGACCCAGGCCAGCGACCAT
>NZ_JAHLEM010000824.1 GCF_018883605.1 Streptomyces niphimycinicus
GCCCAGCGTGCCCGGGGCGCCCCCTTCCGCGTCGGGGTCGGCGCCCGCCGCGTACTCCTCGCTGATCTCCTTCGGCCCGAACGGCCACACCTGCTCCGCCCGCGCCCACAGCACGAACGCCACACACCCCGCCGCGACCCAGGCCAGCGACCATTCGATGGGGTGCCGTCCGGGGGAGTTCTTGTCCGCGTAGCCGTAGATCACCACCCAGCCCACCAGCGCCACCGCGCTCGGCAGCGGATAGAGCCACATCCGGTACGGCCGCCGCAGCCCCGGCTGGCGGCGGCGCAGCACCGTGACCGCGATGATCTGGGCCAGGGCCTGCACGATCACCATGACCGTGGTCAGCAACTGGATCAGCGTGGCCAGATCGGTGTGGCGGCCGATCAGGAAGCCGATCGCGGTGACGACACCCATCGTGGCCAGGCCCAGCACGGGGAAGCGATGGCGCGGGTGGAGCGTGCCGTACGGGCGGAAGAAGACCCGTTCACGGGCGGCGTCGTACGGCACCCGGGAGCCGCCCAGCAGCCCGGCGAAGACCGACGCGAAGGCCGTGATCAGGATGAGCACGGTGACGACGTCGGCCGCGCCCTTCCCCCAGGTCTCCTCCAGCACCGCCGAGGCGACGGACTGGGAGGCCACCGAGCCGGGCTCGGTCATCTCGTGCCAGTCGACGACGCCGAGGGTGCCGATCTGAAGCAGCAGATAGATCCCCATGATTCCGGCGATCGAGGTGACGATGGCCCGCGGCAGGGTGCGGCCGGGGTCCTTGATCTCGGCGCCCATGTACGCGGCGGTGTTGTAGCCGAGGTAGTCGTAGATCCCGATGGTCAGGCCCGCGGCGAAGCCGGTCCAGAAATGACCGCTGGTCAGCTCGAAGGCGTGGTCCGGATAGGTGAACGCCTGCCCCGCGTCGAAGTGGCTGAAGGCGGCGACGATGACCAGGACCACGGAGGCGATCATCACGCACCACATCACGGCCGTGATCCGGGCGATGTGCTCGACCCCCCGCCACAGCAGCCCGATGACCGAGACGATGACGCCGAGTCCGACCAGATCGCCCTGGGTCCGCGTCATATCGGGCCACAGATAGCCCAGATACTGCACCAGACCGACCACGCCCGTGGACATGATCAGCGGGATGAACAGCATCGCCGTCCAGACGAACAGGAACGGCATCAGCTTGCCGCTGCGGTACTGGAACGCCTGGCGCAGATACACATAGCTGCCCCCGGCCCCCGGCAGCGAGGCGCCCAACTCGGCCCAGATCAGCCCGTCGGCGAGCGCGAGCACCGCGCCCGCGACAAAGCCGATGACGGCCTGCGGTCCGCCGAAGGCGGCGACCATGAGGGGGATGGTGACGAACGGCCCGATGCCGCACATCTGGCTCATGTTGATGGCTGTGGCCTGGAACAGGCCGATACGGCGGACGAATCCGCCCTCGGTGCCGGACATCCGGACCTCCATTGCCCTCGCGCGCCACCGCGCGCCACCGTGGGAGGAGTTGAAAGTAAGGAAACTTTCCAGTCGCGTCAAGGAGGTGGACGAAACGGGGTCGGGGCAGCGCGCGGGGCGCGGGGCGGCGGCTCGGGCCGCGTCAGGCCACCGCCGCCGCGCCCGCCAGCACCTTCAGCGCCTCCGCCGTCGCCGAGCCCTCGTCGGCCGTGTATGTGCACAGCATCTGCCCCGGGTCCGCGGGCAGGACGAACGCCTCGAACCGCAGCACCAGCTCCCCCATCTCCGGATGGCGGAACCGCTTGACGCCCCGCGTCCGCTCCTGCACCTCCTGTGCCTCCCACCGCTGCCGGAACTCCTCGCTCCGCTCCAGCAGCTCATGGGTCACCCGGCACACCCGCGAACTGCCGGGGTGGCGCCCGACCTCCGCGCGCAGCCCGGCCACCGTGTCGTCGGCGACCTCGGCCCAGTTCGGATGGATCTCCTTGAGCCGGGGGTCGAGGAAGACCAGCAGCGGGCCGTTGCGCCGCTCATCGGGGATCGCGGGGTAGTCGATGCCGAGCCGGGTGCCGAGCCGGTTCCAGGCCAGGACGTCCATCGCCGGTCCGTAGACATAGGCCGGGACAGTGCCGTCCATCGCGTTCAGCAACTGCTGGATCTCCGGCCGCACCCGCGGCCGCGGATCGGGGTCGGTCACTGCGCCGTGCCGCCGCGGCAGGGTGATGTTGCGCAGATAGGTGTGCTCGGACGGGGTCAGCCGCAGCGCCCGCGCCAGCCCGCCGACCACCGAGTCCGAGATGGCCGGGGCCCGGCCCTGCTCGATACGGGTGTAGTAGTCGACGCTGATCCCGGCCAACTGGGCGACCTCCTCACGGCGCAGCCCCCGCACCCGGCGCCGTACGACCCCCTCCGGCAGCCCCAGCTCGGCCGGGTCGAGCGCGGCGCGGCGCGCCTTGAGAAACGACTTGATCTCCGGTTCGGCATGGCCCATCCGTCCATTATCCGCGCGCCGCCCGCATCTGGGCCGGACAGGTGGTTCTGGCAGACCCAGGTTGAGCCGGGCCTGGTGAGGTGTCCGCGCGGACCCGAGGCTGAAGGCACATAAGGCCATGGAACGCAGACGCCATGGACACCGACGCTACGAACAGCGGACGCCATGGAAAGCAGAGGAAGGCACCAGCCATGAAGCGCAGGATCCTCGGTGGGACGGGCATCTCGGTGAGCGAGTACGCCCTGGGCGCGATGATGTTCGGCGCCATCGGCAACCCCGACCACGACGACTCGGTACGGATCATCCACCGCGCCCTCGACGCGGGCATCAACTTCGTCGACACCGCCGACCTCTACTCCGAGGGCGAGTCCGAGGAGATCGTCGGCAAGGCCCTCAAGGGCCGCCGCGACGACATCGTCCTGGCCACCAAGGCCCATTTCCCGATGGGCGACGACCCCAACGAAGGCGGCAACTCACGGCGCTGGATCACCCAGGAGATCGAGAACAGCCTGCGCCGCCTGGGCACGGACCACATCGACCTCTACCAGATCCACCGGCCGGACCCCACGACGGACATCGACGAGACGCTGTCGGTCCTGTCCGACCTGGTCCGGGCGGGCAAGGTGCGCGCCGTCGGATCCTCCACCTTCCCGGCCGAGCAGATGGTGGAGGCCCAGTGGGTCTCCGACCGGCGCGGGCACGTACGGTTCCGCAGCGAGCAGCCGCCGTACTCGATCCTGGCGCGGGGCGTGGAGGCGGCGGTGCTGCCGACCGCGCAGAAGTACGGGATGGGCGTGCTGAGCTGGGGCCCGCTCTCCGCGGGCTGGCTCACGGGCCGCTACACCAAGGCGTCCGATGTGGATCTGTCGGGCGGCCGGGCGGCCGTGGAGAAGCACAAGTTCGACCCGTCGCTGCCCGGTAACGCGCGCAAGCTGGAGGCGGTCGGCGCGCTGTCCGAGCTGGCCGCCGACGCCGGGCTGTCGCTGCCGCATCTGGCCATCGCCTTCGTACGGGCCCATCCGGCCATCACCTCGGTGATCATCGGCCCGCGCACCATGGCGCAGGTGGAGGATCTGCTCGCCGGGTCCGAGGTGGAGCTGAGCCAGGACGTCCTGGACCGGATCGACGAGATCGTCCCGCCGGGCACGGACCTCAACCGGGGCGACAGCTACTACCTGCCGCCGGCGCTCGCGGACAAGAGCCTGCGCCGCCGCTGACCCGGTCCCGAGGGCGGTTCACCACGGGCGGTTCACCACGGGCGGTTCAGGACGGTCGCAGGGCGTGCAGCAGCGCGTCGATGAGCGTGCGGTCGTGGTCGTAGGAGAGGCGGCGGCGGGCCGCGTCCGGGGGCAGCCAGAGCAGGCGGTCGACCTCGCGGTTGGGCACGAAGGTCTCGTCGTCGACGGCCTCCGCCGCCCAGTAGCGGACCTCCTTGGGGCGGCCCTTGGCCATGTAGTGGAGGGTGGGCAGCACCGCCCCCGGGGCGCAGCCCATACCGGTCTCCTCGACGACCTCGCGCACCGCGCCGTGCAGCGCGTCCTCGCCGGGCTTGAGCTTGCCCTTGGGGTGGGACCAGTCGTCGTAGCGGGGGCGGTGGACGAGGGCGATCTCCAGCCCGCCGCCGTGCGGGGACCGTCGCCACAGCACGCAGCCCGCCGCCAGGACCGTTCCGGTGTCCGCTGCCCCGTCACCACGGGAATCTGACCGGTTCATCCGCCGTCTCCCTCCCCGGTCTCCGGTGTCCGCCGCATTCTTCGTGCGAATGCGCCGTCTGTTGTTGCCGCTCGCCTCGGGCGTCCGCCGTCCTCGCGTCGGGCGGCCGCCGTCAGAAGGATCTGGTGGCCACGCGCCGCCAGATCCGGCCGAACGCGAAGCGGGCCGCCTCGACCTCATGCCGCTGATCGGCGTGGAGCACGCCCAGCGCGTACGCCGTCGCCGGGGCGATCCGGGGCGTACGGGCGGCTGCCGCCGCGGCGGCGGCCGCCTCGGCCGCGTCGCGGTGGCGCTCCAGCGCCTG
>NZ_JAHLEM010000825.1 GCF_018883605.1 Streptomyces niphimycinicus
CCCGCCGACGCCCCCCGACCCCGCGCCCGACCCGGCCTCCGCCGACGGCGGCGCGCACGGCGCCGGTGCCGGGCAGGGGAAGAAGAGCGCGGGCCGTAATCTGCGCGCCGCGATAGGGGTGGGCATCGGCCTCGGCGTGATCATCGTGGCCTCGCTCTTCATCTACAAGCCCGTGTTCGTCGGCGTGGTGGCGGTCGCGGTGGTGGTCGGGCTCTGGGAGCTGACCTCGCGGCTGACCGAGCGCAAGGACATCCGGGTCCCGCTGGTGCCGCTGGCCGTCGGCGGGGTCGCCATGATCGTCGCCGGCTATGTGCGCGGTGCCCAGGGCGCGGTGGTGGCGGTGGCGCTCACGGCGCTGGCGGTGCTGGTCTGGCGGATGACCGAGCCGCCCGACAACTACCTCAGGGATGTCACCGCGGGCGTCTTCGCCGCCTTCTACGTGCCGTTCCTGGCCACCTTCGTGGCGCTCATGCTCGACACCGCGGACGGCCCGTGGCGGGTCCTCACCTTCCTGCTGCTGACCGTGGTCAGCGACACGGGGGCGTACGCGGTGGGCTGGCGCTTCGGCAAGCATCCGCTGGCGCCGCGGATCAGCCCCGGCAAGACCCGCGAGGGACTGCTGGGCGCGGTGACCTTCGCGATGGTCGCGGGCGCGCTGTGCATGCAGTACCTCATCGACGACGGCGTCTGGTGGCAGGGTCTGCTGCTCGGCCTCGCCGTCGCGGTCAGCGCGACCCTGGGCGACCTCGGCGAGTCCATGATCAAGCGGGACCTCGGCATCAAGGACATGGGCAAGCTGCTGCCCGGCCATGGCGGGATCATGGACCGGCTCGACTCGCTGCTGCCCACCGCGCCGGTCGCGTGGCTGCTGCTGGTGATCTTCGTGGGCGGCGGCTGACGAGGCCGCCCACGGGCCCCGCGCCAGGCATGGCGCGGGGCCCTTCGTACGTCTGCGACACTGGGTGAACCATGCCTAAGCTCGGAGAACTCACCTTCGCCGCGCCGCGCGGGGCCAAGAAGCCCCCGCGGCATCTTGCCGACCTCACACCCGCCGAGCGCCGGGAGGCCGTCGCCGCCCTCGGGGAGAAGCCCTTCCGGGCCAGTCAGGTCTCGCGCCACTACTTCGCGCGCTACGCCGACGACCCCGCACAGTGGAGCGACATACCGGCCGCCGCGCGCGAGAAGCTGGCCGCCGGGCTGCTGCCGGACCTGATGAGCGTGGTGCGGCACATTAGCTGCGACGACGACACCACCCGCAAGACCCTGTGGCGGCTCTTCGACGGCACGCTCGTGGAGTCCGTACTGATGCGCTACCCGGACCGGGTCACCATGTGCATCAGCTCACAGGCGGGCTGCGGGATGAACTGCCCGTTCTGCGCCACCGGCCAGGCGGGGCTGGACCGCAATCTGTCCACCGCCGAGATCGTGCACCAGATCGTCGACGGGATGCGGGCCCTGCGCGACGGTGAGATCCCCGGTGGGCCGGCCCGGCTGTCCAACATCGTCTTCATGGGCATGGGCGAGCCGCTGGCCAACTACAACCGCGTCGTCGGCGCCATCCGCCGGCTCACCGACCCCGAGCCCGACGGCCTCGGCCTTTCGCAGCGCGGCATCACCGTCTCGACCGTCGGCCTCGTTCCGGCGATGCTGCGGTTCGCCGACGAGGGGTTCAAGTGCCGGCTCGCGGTGTCGCTGCACGCGCCCGACGACGAGCTGCGCGACACCCTCGTGCCGGTCAACACCCGCTGGAAGGTGCGCGAAGTCCTGGACGCCGCGTGGGAGTACGCGGAGAAGTCCGGCCGCCGGGTCTCCATCGAGTACGCGCTGATCAAGGACATCAACGACCAGGCGTGGCGCGCCGATCTGCTCGGCCGGCTGCTCAAGGGCCGCCGGGTGCATGTGAACCTCATTCCGCTCAACCCGACGCCCGGCTCCAAGTGGACGGCCTCCCGGCCCGAGGACGAGAAGGCGTTCGTGGCGGCCCTGGAGGCCCACGGGGTGCCGGTGACCGTCCGGGACACCCGTGGCCAGGAGATCGACGGGGCCTGCGGGCAACTGGCGGCTTCGGAGCGCTGAGGACCGGCTGATACGGTGCCTGAGCATCGTTGCGTCATGCGATTGTCGTAAAACTGAACATCCGTACAAATGAACATTCCGACAGGGGAGCGCTCAGAGCGCTGAGAGTGCGGCACGGCCGCAGACCCTCGGACCTGATCCGGGTCATACCGGCGTAGGGAGTCAGCATCACCATGAACAGCCAGCTTCGGCGTGCGATCTCAGCCGCCCTCCTCGGCTCACTGGCGTTGGGCGCGCTCGTCGGCTGCGGCGAGGATTCCAAGAGCGGCGCGGACTCCAAGACGGTCACCCTGGTCACCCACGACTCGTTCGCGGCCTCCAAGGCGGTTCTCAAGGAGTTCACCAAGGAGACCGGCTACAAGGTGCGCGTACAGGCCGGGGGCGACGCGGGAGCCGCCGTCAACCAGGCGATCCTGTCCAAGGGCCACCCTCAGGGCGATGTGTTCTTCGGCGTCGACAACACCCTGCTCTCCCGGGCACTCGACAACGACCTGTTCACCCCCTATACGGCCAAGGGCCTCGACAAGGTCCCGGCGGCCCTCCAGCTCGACCGGGCCGAGCACCGCGTCACCCCTGTCGACTTCGGCGACATCTGCGTCAACTACGACCGTAAGTACTTCGCCGACAAGAAGCTGGCGCCGCCCCGGACGCTGGAGGACCTGACCAAGCCCGCCTACAAGAATCTCCTCGTCACCGAGAACGCGGCCACCTCGTCCCCCGGCCTCGGCTTCCTCCTCGCCACGGCCGCCAAGTACGGCGACGACGGCTGGAAGGGCTACTGGAAGAAGCTGCGGGCCAACGGTGTCGAGGTCGTGGACGGCTGGGAGCAGGCGTATTACGACCGCTTCTCCGGCTCGGCCGGCGGCGGCAAGGGCGACCGGCCGCTTGTCGTCTCCTACGCCTCCAGCCCGCCCGCCGAGGTGGCCGACGCCAAGACCAAGCCCGCCGAGGCCCCCACCGGGGTGGCGACGGGCACCTGCTTCCGGCAGGTGGAGTTCGCCGGGCTGCTGAACGGCGCGGGCAACACCAAGGGCGGCAAGGCGCTGCTGGACTTCCTGCTGAGCAAGCGGTTCCAGGAGGACGTCCCGCTGAACATGTACGTCAACCCGGCGCGCGAGGACGCCAAGCTGCCGGAGCTGTTCACCCGGTACGGGGCCAGGATCGGCGACTCGGCGACCCTGGCGCCGCAGAAGATCGCCAAGAACCGTGAGCCGTGGGTCAAGACATGGTCCTCGCTGGTCCTGTAGAGCCCCGCGAGAACCGTAAGACGGCCGACGGCCACCGTAAGGCCGACACGGCAGCCGGCGGCGGCCATCGTGCGCTCGCCCTCCGGCTCGCCCTGATGGCGGTGCCGCTCGCCTTCTTCGCGGTCTTCTTCGCCTATCCCGTGGCCGCCATCGTCACCCGTGGGCTGCGCGTCGGCGGGCAGTGGCGGTTCGGCCGGATCGCCGAGGTGGTGACCGATCCGGCGACGCTGGACGTCCTGTGGTTCACCTGCTGGCAGGCGGTCGCGTCGACCGCACTCACGCTCGCGGTCGCGCTGCCCGGCGCCTATGTCTTCGCCCGCTTCGACTTCCCCGGCAAGGGGCTGCTGCGGGCCGTGGTGACCGTGCCGTTCGTCCTGCCGACCGTCGTCGCCGGATCCGCCTTCCTGGCCCTGCTCGGCCGGGGCGGGCTGCTGGACGAGCTGTGGGGGGTGCGGCTCGACACCTCCGTCTGGGCGATCCTCCTGGCCCATGTCTTCTTCAATTACGCGGTCGTCGTCAGGACCGTCGGCGGGCTGTGGGCCCAGCTCGACCCGCGCCAGGAGGAGGCCGCGCGGGTGCTCGGCGCGAGCCGGCTGTCGGCCTGGCGCCGGGTGACGCTGCCCGCGCTGGCGCCCGCCGTGGCCGCCGCCGCGCTGATGGTGTTCCTCTTCACCTTCACCTCCTTCGGCGTGATCCAGATCCTCGGCGGCCCCCGCTACGCCACCCTGGAGGTGGCGATCTACCGTGAGACCGCGCAACTGCTCGACCTGCCCACGGCCGCGGTGCTCACCCTCGTCCAGTTCGCCGCGGTCGCCGCCGTGTTGGCCCTGCACGCGTGGACCGTGAGGCGCCGGGAGAGCGCCCTGCGGCTCGTCGACCCCGGCCGCACGGCGCGCCGGCCGAAGGGACCGGCGCAGTGGGCGCTGCTGTGGGGCGTGCTGGCGGTGGTCGCGCTGCTGATCGTGACACCGCTCGCGGTGCTGGTGGAACGCTCGCTGAACGGCCCGGACGGCTACGGATTCAGCTACTACGAGGCGCTCACGTCGGCCGCCGACAGCGGAGGCACCTTCTTCGTGGCCCCCATGGAGGCCATCGGGAACTCCTTGCGATACGCGGCGGTCGCCACCGTCTTCGCCCTCGCCGTGGGCGGCCTCGCCGCCGCCGCGCTCACCCGTAAGGCGGGCAGGCTGGTACGGGGCTTCGACGCGCTGCTGATGCTGCCCCTGGGCACCTCGGCCGTCACCGTGGGATTCGGGTTCCTGATCGCCCTCGACGAGCCCCCGCTGGACCTGCGTGCCTCCTGGGTCCTGGTGCCGCTCGCCCAGGCCCTGGTGGGCGTGCCCTTCGTCGTACGGACCATGCTGCCCGTACTGCGGGCGGTGGACCACCGGCTCCGGGAGGCGGCGGCCGTGCTCGGGGCGTCCCCGTGGCGGGTCTGGCGGGAGGTGGACCTGCCGCTGGTGGGACGGGCCGTGGCGGTCGCGGCGGGCTTCGCCTTCGCCGTCTCCCTGGGCGAGTTCGGGGCGACCGTCTTCATCGCGCGCCCCGACCAGCCGACCCTCCCGGTGGCCATCGCCCGCTTCCTGGGCCGGGCCGGACAGCTCACCTACGGGCAGGCGATGGCCCTGAGCACGATCCTGATGCTGGTCTGCGCCGGATCGCTGCTGGCGCTCGAGCGCATCCGCACCGACCGTTCCGGAGAGTTCTGAATGACGCTGCTGCGACTGGACGAGGTGACCGTAAGGTTCGGTCGGCGCGACGCGCTGGACGCCGTGGACCTGGAGGTCGCCGAGCACGAGACGGTCTGTGTGCTGGGCCCGAGCGGAAGCGGCAAGTCCACCATGCTGCGCGTGGTGGCCGGGCTCCAGTCCGCCGACGACGGCCGGGTGTGGCTCGCCGGACAGGACCAGAACGGGGTGCCCACGCACCGGCGCGGGGTGGGGCTGATGTTCCAGGACCACCAGCTTTTCCCGCAGCGGGACGTGGGCGGCAATGTCGCCTTCGGGCTGCGGATGCGCAAGGTGGGGCGCGCGGAGGCGGATCGCCGGGTCGCCGAACTGCTGGAGCTGGTGGGGCTGCCGGGCGCCCAGCGCCGCCCCGTCGACTCGCTCTCCGGCGGCGAGCAGCAGCGGGTGGCGCTCGCCCGCGCGCTGGCCCCGCGGCCCAAGCTGCTGATGCTGGACGAGCCGCTGGGCCAGCTCGACCGGGGGCTGCGGGAACGGCTGGTGGTGGAGCTCCGCGAGCTCTTCGCACGGCTGGGCACCACCGTCCTCGCGGTCACCCACGACCAGGGGGAGGCGTTCGCGCTCGCGGACCGGGTGGTGGTGATGGACAACGGGCGGATCGCCCAGACCGGTACCCCGCTGGAGGTGTGGCAGCGGCCCGCCACCGAGTTCGTCGCCCGTTTCCTCGGCTTCGACAATGTGGTCGACGCGATCGTGGACGGCGAGGTCGCCGACACCCGCTGGGGCAAGCTGCCCGTTCCGCCCGGCTCCCGGCCGGGCCCCACCAGGCTGCTGGTCCGCCCGGCCGGGGTGCGGCTGACGGACCCCGGGGAGGGGCTGGCGTGCACCGTGGAGACGCGCACCTTCCGCGGCGACCATGTGGCGCTCATCCTGCGCCTTCCGGACCCGGCCGCGCCGCCTCTGGAGGCGTCCTGCGCCCTGCGGGACGCCCCGGAGGCGGGGGCCCGGGTGGGGGTGGCCTTCGATCCGGCCGATGTGGTGCTGTTGGCCGCTCAGGTCTGACGCCTGGGCTCGCGGAGGGGCCCGACGCCGGTGCTCCGGCGCGCGCTGGGCCCCGAGCGCGACAACTCTCGTGCGCCGGGGCCTCCTTGGCGTCGGGTCAGCCCAGCAGCGACAGCAGCGCCTCGGGTGCCTCGTCCACCGAGTCCACCAGCGCGATACGGGCCTTCATGGACCGTCCCTCGGCGAGCGCTTCGAGCAGCGGCCAGGTGGGCAGCCGCCGGGTCCAGTGGTCGCGGTCCACCAGCACCATCGGGGTGGGCTCACCGCGCGACTCGTAGTAGTTCGGCGTCGCGTTGTCGAAGATCTCCTGGACGGTCCCGGCGGCGCCCGGCAGGAAGACGACGCCCGCGGTCGAGCGCGCCAGCAGCCCGTCCTCCCGGGTGGCGTTGGCGAAGTACTTGGCGATGTGCGAGGCGAACGCGCTCGGCGGCTCGTGTCCGTAGAACCAGGTGGGGATGCCGACCGACGCCCCGCCGTCCGGCCAGCGTTCGCGCACCGCGAAGGCGGCCTCGGCCCACGCCCCGATGGACGGCCGGAACGAGGGCGTCTTGCCGAGCAGTTCGAGCGCCTCGTCCAGCATCGCGTCCTCGTGCGGGGCCGCGTAGGCGCCCAGGTTCGCGGCCTCCATCGCACCCGGGCCGCCGCCCGTCGCGACCGTGAGACCGGTCCGCGCCAGGGCCCGCCCGAGGTGTGCGGCGCCCGCGAACCCGTCGGAGCCGCGCTCCAGCGCGTGGCCGCCCATGACGCCCACCACCCGCGTCCCGACGAGGAATTCGTCGAGCGCGTCGGAGATCGCGTCGTCGTGGATGGAACGCAGCATCGAGGAGAAGATGTCGCCGTCCGTCTTGGTCCGCTGGAACCACGCGTAGGCGAGCGCGTCCGGCGTCCGCTCGTAGCCGTGCTCCGTCAGGCCCTCGAAGAGCTGCGCGGGCGAGTAGAGGGTGCCGCGGTACGGATCGAACGGCAGATCCGGCACCGGCGGGAACACCAGCGCACTCCCGGCCCGGACCTTCGCGGCCGCCTCGGACTCCATCGGGCAGCCGAGGAAGACCGCCTCGCTGGTGTCGGTGGAGAGGAGCGCGGCCGTACGGCTCGTCAGGTCCACGGACTGGACCCGGAACCCGGCCAGGGTGCCGCGGGCGACGACCTGGTCGAACTCCTCGATGGACTCTATTTCGCGGTCTGGTTCCTGCACGCCGACATGCTAATCACACCGGAGGTGGGGGGCTGTGGATAGCGGCAAACGTGACCAGGCCGCTTGGTCGCACAATCCAGGCATGGACACCAACACCCCGTATTTTCAGCGGCGGAACGGCATCGCCGTGAGATGCGCCACCACCCACGCCAGCGGCACCAGCAGTGCCAGCAGGGCCGTCGCGCGCAGCGCGGCCGCCGCGCGGAGCAGCCGGGCCGGGGCACCGAGTCGGAGCAGCGCGGCCGTCGTGCGCTCGCGTGCGCTCCTCGCCTCCACGACCGCGGTCAGGGTGGTGGCCGCTGCGCACAGCGTGACCAGGGCCGCGCCCAGACCGGTGAGCGGGCCGAAGGCATGGGCGCCGGATGGCCCGGAGGCCCTTCCGTACAGCTCCAGGACGGTGTATCCGGCGGCGGCCAGGGCACACAGCGCGCCGACCGGACGTCCGATGAGACCGGCCTCCTGCTGGAGCATGCGCCCGGCCAGCAGCCGCAGCACGCCGGGCCGCCCCACGGCCAGCAGCCTGCCGCACAGATGGGTGAGGCCGGGCCCGGCCAGCACCAGCCCGAGCGCCGCCAGCACCCAGCCGCCCACCACACCGGGCGGATTGCCGCCGAGCCGGCCCGGCACGGCGAGCAGGGCGTCGGGGTGCGGGGGCGCGTCACCGCTCGCGTATGCCTCCAGGGCGAGTCCGGCCGCGGTCAGGGCGATGCCCCACGGAAGGCCGGAGGTGGCCCGGTGGGGCCAGGGCGCGACCGGCCCCGTCACGATGGTCGGCGGGGCCGGGACCGCCG
>NZ_JAHLEM010000826.1 GCF_018883605.1 Streptomyces niphimycinicus
ACCCGCACCAGGGGCCCCCGCGCCCGGGGCACCGGCTCCAGGGGTGCCCGCACCGGGCGCTCCGGCCCCTGAGTCACTGCCGGCCGAGTACACCCCCACCGAGCGGCTCCCCGTCCTGGGCCCCGGCCACACCATCCCGGACACCCCGCTCGTCCCGCCGCAGGATCGCCCCACCGTCACGCTCACCTCGCTGCCCGAGCCCGAACACGGCCCGCTGGCCGAGGACGAGGGGCCCGGCCCGCTGTACGTCGTGGGCGATGTCCACGGCTACCACGACGAGCTGCGCGAGGCGCTCGCCGCCGAGGGCCTGATCGACCCCAAGGGCAACTGGGCCGCGGGCAACGCCCGGTTGTGGTTCCTCGGCGACTTCACCGACCGTGGCCCGGACGGCATCGGCGTCATCGACCTGGTCATGCAGCTCTCCGCCGAGGCCGCGGCCGCGGGCGGCTACTGCAAGGCGCTGATGGGCAATCACGAGCTGCTGCTGATCGGCGCCAAGCGGTTCGGCGACACGCCCGTCAACTCCGGTGCCGGAACCGCCTCCTTCCAGGCCGCCTGGCTGCTCAACGGCGGCCAGCGCACCGACATGGAGCGGCTGGAGGACCACCACCTCCAGTGGATGTCCCGGCTGGACGCGATGGCGGAGGAGGACGGGCATCTGCTGGTCCACTCCGACACCACCGCCTATCTGGATTACGGCGACTCGATCGAGGCCGTCAACGACACCGTCACCGAGACACTCCAGCGCAGCGACGCCGACGAGTGCTGGGACCTGTTCCGCAAATTCACCAAGCGGTTCGCCTTCCGCGACGAGGACGCCGGGCCCATGGCGGCCCGCGAATTGCTCGACACCTACGGCGGGGAGCGCATCGTCCACGGCCACAGCCCCATTCCGTATCTGCTCGGCGAGGTCGGCTCCGAGGACGGCGAGGACGGCGGCACGCCCGCCGTCGAGGGTCCGCATGTCTACGCGGACAATCTCGCCGTGGCCATGGACGGCGGCGTCACCATGGCCGGAAAACTGCTGGTCGTTCAACTTCCCCTGACCGACTGAGGGTTCGGCGGACGCTGCCCGGGGCAGATAGAGAGCTTCACCGGCGAGGGAGCAATTAGCGAAACTTGCTGTCACCCCGCGCCGGATCGGCTCTACCATCGGCTTATCCGTCGCAGGCTCTCCTCCGTTTCCGCCCGACTGCCCGGTGTAAGCCGGCGTCACGGCCCTACGGAGCATCGGGGGATGCACCATGAAAAGCGCTCCGCACCTGCTGATCGAGGACCGCCCGGAGTTCGAGCGGGTTCTCGACGAGGCACTGCGCACCGCGGACCGTCGCCCGGACCTCACCGGTGTCGGGCAGCGGCTCACTGCCGAGCAGTTGCGCACGATGGCGCTCGGCGCCTCGGCCGCGATAGCGGCATGCGCGGCCGCCGAATATCAGGACTACCGCGAAACTCGCGCCAAACTGCGCGAGCCCGCGCCGCTCTTCCCGCTCGCCGGGGACGTGGGCGAGCGCGAGCACCCGGACGGCACGGTGGGGCTGGCCGGTGCGATGCAGGACGCCGCGGGGGCCGGGCTCGTCGCCATGCTCGCGGTCCTGGCGCCGGTGCTCGCCGGAACCGCCGCGATCATCTTCCTCATCGTCGGCTACGTCCTCAACGTCCTCGACCCAGCCCCCTCCATCGCCCAGCCGATGGTCACCGCGGGCTGGCTCTTCGCCGCGCTGACCGCCGCGGGCATCCTCATCGCCGCCGTCGGACTGCTCCTGGCCGCGCTGCGCAACGGCTCCAGCGCGATCCGGGGCGAGGCGCGCAGCGAGCAGCTCGAGGAGGTGGACCGCGCCAGAGAAATCTGGCGTCAGGCCCTGCTGGAGCGCGGCATCCTGCCGTTCCTCCGCGAGGCCCTGGCCAACCCCTCGGCGCCGTCGCCCTCCGCGTACGTCCCGACCAACCCCGAAACGGTCAGCCGCACCCCGCACCTCGGCTACAGCCGCCCCGGCTTCAGCACCGACGGCGAAGGGCCCAAGGCCCGCCCCCGCTACAGCAGCCCGGACTTCACCAGCCCCGACTACGGCGGGCCGGAACACCAGCCGGACTAGGGGTCGCCCCGGAGGCCCGCTCCGGGCGCGCATGAGGGTGCGCATGGGGTCATCCCGGATGGCGGGGCGCGGCTGCCTCGGCAGCATGACTGTCCATGACTTCCTTGAACCGACGTAGCTTCATGGGTGGTTGCGCGGCCGCGACACTGCTGGCCGTGACCGGAACCACCGTCGCCCGCGCGGCGACAGGGACCACCGCACCAACCACCGCGTCCGATGAGGCCGCTCTACAGGCCGCCATCAGCGATCT
>NZ_JAHLEM010000827.1 GCF_018883605.1 Streptomyces niphimycinicus
GGATGGCGGGGCGCGGCTGCCTCGGCAGCATGACTGTCCATGACTTCCTTGAACCGACGTAGCTTCATGGGTGGTTGCGCGGCCGCGACACTGCTGGCCGTGACCGGAACCACCGTCGCCCGCGCGGCGACAGGGACCACCGCACCAACCACCGCGTCCGATGAGGCCGCTCTACAGGCCGCCATCAGCGATCTCTCCCATCCGCCCGCCACCTCCGCGCAACTGCGCGTCGTCCGCCGAGGCGACCACTGGTACGGCACGGCCGGGGCGGCGGACCTCGGCAGCGGGCGGGCCGTACGCCCGGACGACCGCTTCCGCGCGGGCAGCATCACCAAGGCGTTCGTGGCCACCGTGATCCTTCAACTGTGGGCCGAGCGCCGGGTGGAGCTCGAGGCCCCCATCGGCCGGTACCTCCCGGATCTGCTGCCCTCGACCTTCTCCCGCCGCATCACCGTGGCCCAACTGCTCAACCACACCAGCGGACTGCCCGACCATCGAGGGCTACCGGACGACAGCACTCCGGAAGGGGCCCTGCGGCATCGATGGGACCGGTGGACACCGCGGGAGTGGGTCGAGACGGTGACCCACGACCCGCTCAAGTTCGCTCCGGGGACCGCACAGGAGTACCGGGGCATCAACTACGTCCTGCTCGCCCTGATCATCGAAAAGCTGACCGGCCACCCCTACGGCCACGCGATCGAATCCCGCGTCCTCCGCCCACTGGGCCTGACCCGCACCCTGCTGCCGGGCCAGGACCCCCGTCTCCACGGTCCGCAGGTGCGTGGCTATCTGCGGATGACCGACGGGTCGCTGCGCGATATCACCGTGTACAACCAGTCCAGCGCCTGGGGCGAAGGCGAGTTGATCTCGACCCTCGACGACCTGTCCCGCTTCCAGCAAGCCCTGTTCTCCGGCGCCTTGCTCCCACCCCACGCGCTGGACAAGCTCTTCACCCTGCCCCCGGATTCCGTACGAATGCTGGACGGCACCCCGGCCCGCTACAGCCTCGGCCTGCAAGCGGCCACGGTCAACGGCGTGACGTTCTGGGGAAAGACCGGCGAGACATACGGCTACCGCACCCGCATGTTCACCACCCGCGACCAGTCGCTCCGCTTCATCCTCTCCTACACCCCGACGCCACTGACCACCCAGGAGGACATGACCAACCGAGTCGTAGCCGCACTCACCGCATAAACCCACCCCGAGGCCCGTGGGGATGTTTCACGTGAAACGGGCTAACGGGAAGTACCGGCCCTTGTCCTCGGATCGATCAATTACCCACCGATCGAGGGAACTTCCGCCTATTCGGGGGAATTGATAGGCGGTGATGTTTAGCGTCCATCGGTGGAGGTGATGCGCGATGCGCAAACACAACACACCGCCGGGCCCATCCGCCCGGCACGACGCCATGGACGTCAACGATTTCGTCTACGCGGCCACGGGGGCCCGGGTCCGAAGGTTGACCCTGCCCAACGGAGAGCACTGGTTCCCCGCTGCCGATGTATGCCGAGAGCTCGGCTACACCACAACGCGAAAAGCTCTGCTCGATCATGTGCCGGAGGAGCGGCGAGAGTCTCTTGAGACTGTGACTTCCAGTCACAGTCTCAGCATTCCCGCAGGTAGGGAATGGCGCCGAGACTTGCAGCTCGTCGATCTCGAAGGACTTATCCTCCTGGTGAACGGCTGCACCAAGCCCGCGTGCCTGCCCTTCAAACAGTGGGTCTCGAGAGTGATCGCCACCGTCCAACGCGAGGGCTCATACGCGCTGGAAGTCTCCGAGATCTCCCGCCCCACTCCACCGAGCGAGCTCATGGACGCGATCGTCCGGCTGGAGATGCGGACCGAACGCTTCCATACGGAGGTACTGGATTCCCTGCACCGGTCCGAGCAGGCGTGGTCACAGATCCTCGACGCGCTGGGCTGCCGACCGGGCGAGGAGCCCGCGGCGGACAAGCGGGAGCTGAGGCTCAGGACGGAGGACCTGTTCGCACAGTGGAAGGCCCGGCTGAGCATCACCGAGGACGTATGGGCGGTGGCCGTCTACATCCTCCCCACGCTGGCCGAAGCCGGACGGATCGGCCACTCGCTGGAGACGCTCTCGGCCAAGACGGGGCTCACGCCGCAGCGGGTGCATGCCTGTCTGCGGTTCCTCCAGAAGCACCACTGCATCCGTCAGAACGGGCTGACGGACAGCGGGAACCCGATCTACGTGGCTGAGCTTCCGCCCGCGTAGCGGCACGCTGAGGGTCCGAAGTCGCAAATCGAAGTTGCGGCTTCGGACCCGTCCGCAGCGTATCGCCTGGTTCACTCCGCAGGCGCCGCTTTGCCGGACTTCACCGGCGATCTCGGCCTACGCGTCCATCGCCTCAGTCCGCGATCGGCAGATAGACGCGGTTGCCCGCCTCCGCGAACTCCTTGGACTTCTGGGCCATACCGGCCTCCGCCTCCGCCGCGTCCATCGCGCCGCCGTGTTCGCGGCGGATGTCCTGAGAGATCTTCATCGAGCAGAACCGGGGCCCGCACATCGAGCAGAAGTGCGCCGTCTTGGCCGGTTCCGCCGGGAGGGTCTCGTCGTGGAAGGAGCGGGCCGTGTCCGGGTCGAGGGCCAGGTTGAACTGGTCCTCCCAGCGGAATTCGAAGCGCGCGTCGGAGAGCGCGTCGTCCCATGCCTGGGCGTCCGGATGGCCCTTGGCCAGGTCGGCGGCGTGGGCGGCGATCTTGTAGGTGATCACGCCGGTCTTGACGTCATCGCGGTCCGGCAGGCCCAGGTGCTCCTTGGGCGTGACGTAGCAGAGCATCGCCGTGCCCCACCAGGCGATCATCGCGGCGCCGATGCCGGAGGTGATGTGGTCGTAGGCGGGGGCGATATCGGTGGTGAGGGGGCCCAGGGTGTAGAAGGGGGCCTCCTCGCAGATCTCCTGCTGGAGGTCGACGTTCTCCTTGATCTTGTGCATCGGGACATGGCCCGGGCCCTCGATCATCGTCTGGACGCCGTACTCCTTGGCGATCCGGTTGAGCTCGCCGAGCGTGCGCAACTCCGCGAACTGCGCCTCGTCGTTGGCGTCGGCGATCGACCCGGGGCGCAGCCCGTCGCCCAGCGAGTAGGTGACGTCGTACGCCGCGAGGATCTCGCACAGCTCCTCGAAGTGGGTGTAGAGGAAGGACTCCTGGTGGTGGGCGAGGCACCACGCCGCCATGATGGAGCCGCCGCGGGAGACGATGCCGGTCTTGCGGCGGGCGGTCAGGGGGACGTACGGGAGCCGGACGCCGGCGTGGACGGTCATGTAGTCGACGCCCTGCTCGGCCTGTTCGATGACCGTGTCCTTGTAGATCTCCCAGGTCAGCTCCTCGGCCCTGCCGTCGACCTTCTCCAGCGCCTGATAGAGCGGCACGGTGCCGATGGGGACCGGGGAGTTGCGCAGCACCCATTCGCGGGTGGTGTGGATGTTGCGGCCGGTCGAGAGGTCCATCACCGTGTCGGCGCCCCAGCGGGTCGCCCAGGTCATCTTCTCGACCTCCTCCTCGATGGAGGAGGTGACGGCGGAGTTGCCGATATTGGCGTTGACCTTCACCAGGAACCGCTTGCCGATGATCATCGGCTCGATCTCCGGGTGGTTCACATTGGCCGGAAGGACGGCGCGGCCCGCCGCGATCTCCTCCCGGACCACCTCGGGGGAGACGTTCTCGCGGATCGCCACGTACTCCATCTCCGCCGTGATCTCGCCCCGCCGCGCATGGGCGAGTTGGGTCACGGGAACGCCCTCGCGGCCGCGCCGCGGCTGGCGTGGGCGGCCGGGGAAGACCGCGTCGAGGTTGCGCAGCCCCCCGCGGGGCGAGGTGTGCTTGATCCCGTCGTCCTCGGGGCGGACGGGACGGCCCGCGTACTCCTCCGTGTCGCCGCGGGCGACGATCCAGTTCTGCCGCAGCGGCGCCAGGCCACGGCGGACATCCGTCTCGATGGTGGGGTCGGTGTACGGGCCGGAGGTGTCGTACAGCGTCACATCCTGGCCGTTGGTGAGGTGCACTCGGCGGACCGGGACGTGAAGGTCCGGGCGCGAACCCGCGACATATCCCTTATGCCAGCCGAATTCGGCCGTCTCGGCGCGCGATGATGCATCCTGCTGAGTCATGAGACCCACTCCCTACGCCGGCATTACCCGGTAACAGGTTCAGCGGTCGGCGCAGCCATCAGCGTCAGCGCCCTCTCAGCCCGGTGCTCCGAGCTCCCGCGATTGCAAAGGTTCGTGCCCACGCTAACGGTTTATCCACAGTGATGAACAGGGGGCCCACTCCTCTTGCGATGATGCGACCGTGACCGCCATCCAGCAGGACCACCCGCCCGAGCAGCCCCGCCCCTCCGATCAGGCGCATGACCACGGCCACGACCACGGCCATTCCCACGGCCACTCCCACGGTCATGGCCCCGCCGCTCCCGTCTCCGCCCGCCTCCGCAAGATCATCGCGGCGGTGCTCATCCCCTTCGCCGTCGCCGTCGTCGCCGGTCTGATCGTGCTCTGGCCGGGCGGCACTCCCGACCACAAGGCGAGCGGCCGCAGCGGTCTCGGCTTCGACCAGCAGACCGTCGCCGGACGGGTGGTGAAGGTCGAGGAGGTGAACTGCGCCGACGTCAACGCCCAGCCACAGGCACCCACCGAGCCCGGCCAGGACAGCGCCGCCCAGAACGGCGCCCCGGGGCAGGCCGGGAAGAAGAGCGTCTGCGAGAAGGCCACCATCGAGGTCACCTCGGGAAAGGACAAAGGCCGCACTTTCCCCGAAATAGTCCAGCCCAACGCCTCGCGTCAGTTCAGCGCCGGGCAGGAGCTGAAGCTGGCGTACGCCCCCAAGGCGCCCAAAAACTTGCAGTACTCCGTGTCCGATGTCGACCGGTTGATGCCGATGGCGCTGCTGGCGGGGCTGTTCGCGCTCGCCGTCGTGGTGGTGGGGCGGCTGCGCGGAGTGTTCGCGCTGGTGGCACTGGCGATCAGCTTCGGCGTGCTGACGCTGTTCATCCTCCCGGCGATACTCCAGGGTTCCAATCCGCTGGTGGTCGCGGTCGTCGGGGGCAGCGCGATCATGCTTCTCGCGCTCTATATGTGCCATGGGCTGACGGCCCGTACATCGGTCGCCGTGCTCGGCACACTGGTGTCACTGCTGCTGATCGGGGTGCTGGGCTCGCTGTTCATCGCCTGGGCGAGCCTGACCGGCAATACGGACGACCAGACCGGGCTGGTGCACGGCCTCTATCCGAACATCGAGATACGCGGGCTGCTGCTGGCGGGCGTGATCATCGGCTCGCTGGGCGTGCTGGACGATGTGACGGTCACCCAGACCTCGGCGGTGTGGGAGCTGAGGGCAGCGGACCCGACCGTGTCCCGGCGCAGGCTCTACGGGGCGGCGATGCGGATCGGGCGGGACCACATCGCCTCCGTCGTGAACACGCTGGTGCTGGCGTACGCGGGCGCGTCGCTTCCGCTGCTGCTGCTGTTCTCCATCGCGGACAGCGGTGTGGGCGCGGTCGCCACCAGCGAGATCGTCGCGGAGGAGATCGTACGGACGCTGGTGGGCAGCATCGGGCTCGTCGCCTCGGTGCCGGTGACCACGGCCCTGGCCGTGCTCGTGGTCTCCGCGGACCGCGCCCCGGCGGTGGACGGCGGCGCGGAGCGGGAAGCCGACGCGGGCGGCGCCCAGGGGGCCCGGACC
>NZ_JAHLEM010000828.1 GCF_018883605.1 Streptomyces niphimycinicus
ACGGGCGTGGCAGGGCCCGCCGCCCCGGCCATGGGCGGCACCGCAGGCCGCGCGGGCATTCCCGGCACGGCGGGCACCCCCGGTCCCGCGGGCGTCTCCACCTCCAAGAGCTGCACCGCATGCCGTCCGAGCTGGGCGACGAGCCCGCCCGGCAGCCACGGTTCGCCGTCGTCGTCCGCACCGGCCGTACGGTCCAGCAGCGCTTCCAGCGAGGGCCGGTCGTCCGGGGCCTTCTTCAGGCAGTCGGTGACCAGGTCGCGCAGCCCCTCCGGCAGCCCCTCCAGGTCCGCTTCCTCCTGGGCGATGCGGTACATGACCGCGTGCACACCGCTGTTGGCCGTGCCGAAGGGCTGGCGGCCGGTCGCCGCGTAGGCGAGCACCGAGCCGAGGCAGAAGACATCGCTGGCCGGGGTGACCCGCTCGCCGCGCACCTGCTCGGGCGACATGAAACCGGGCGATCCGACGACGGCGCCGCTGCGCGTGAGGATGCCGTCGGTGACGGTCTCCAGCGCCCGCGCGATGCCGAAGTCGATGACGCGCGGACCGTCGATGGTGACCAGGACGTTGGAGGGTTTGAGGTCGCGGTGGACCAGACCGGCGTCGTGGATGTCCCGCAGGGCCTGTGTGAGGCCGTGGGCCAGGATGCGGACGGTCCGCTCGGGCAGTC
>NZ_JAHLEM010000829.1 GCF_018883605.1 Streptomyces niphimycinicus
CCAGGACGTTGGAGGGTTTGAGGTCGCGGTGGACCAGACCGGCGTCGTGGATGTCCCGCAGGGCCTGTGTGAGGCCGTGGGCCAGGATGCGGACGGTCCGCTCGGGCAGTCGGCCCGACTCGGAGACGATCGCGTGCAGGGAGGGACCGGCGATATAGCCGGTGGCGACCCATGGGGTGGCGGCCTCGGTGTCGGCGTCCAGCACCGGCGCGGTCCAGGCGCCGCCGACCCGCTGCGCGGCCCGTACCTCCTGTTTGAACCGCCGCCGGAATTCGGCCTGTTGGGCGAGATCGGTCTGGACGAGCTTCACCGCCACCGTACGGCCGCGCGAAGAATGAGCCAGGAACACCCGGCCCATGCCACCCGCGCCAAGGCGCCGGAGCAGCCGGTACTCACCGATCCATCGAGGGTCCTCGGCCCCCAGGTCTTCCATGCGTCGATCGCCCCTTCCCCGTGAATCCCCCTGATCAGCCCCTTGGAGAGAATAAAGGCGGCTGAGAGCGAAGTGGACGACGCGGACGATCCGTTATCGGTTCCGTATCCGTCCTGTGTCACTCCCGGGCCGGGGAGCGAAATCCGGACGCCGCGCCCCGATCACCGGCGGCGACCATGAGGGCGCCACCGCCCGGCAAGGTGTCGGTGGCGGGCCCGAAACCCTGACAGCCTGTCGGTGCCCGGCCCGGGGATGCGGTCCGTACGCTGGTCCCACTCCGACCCGCGAGCGATCCGAGGTACCGAACGTGTCCGTGCAGCCCAGCCCCGACCCCGCGGCCGGCGCCGCCGTCAAGGCCGCCGACCGCGCGCATGTGTTCCACTCCTGGTCCGCACAGGGCCTGATCGACCCCCTCGCCGTCGCGGGCGCCGAAGGCTCGTACTTCTGGGACTACGACGGCAACCGCTACCTCGACTTCTCCTGCCAGTTGGTGAACACCAACATCGGCCACCAGCACCCCAAGGTCGTCGCCGCGGTCCAGGAGCAGGCCGCGAAGCTGTGCACCATCGCACCGGGCTTCGCCGTGGACGTACGGTCCGAGGCGGCGCGGCTGGTCGCCGAGCGCACCCCCGGCGACCTCGACAAGATCTTCTTCACCAACGGCGGCGCCGAGGCGGTGGAGAACGCGGTCCGGATGGCCCGGCTGCACACCGGCCGCCCCAAGCTGCTCTCCGCCTACCGCTCGTATCACGGGGCCACCGCCACCGCGATCAACCTCACCGGCGACCCCCGGCGCTGGGCCTCCGACAGCGCCTCGGCGGGTGTGGTGCACTTCTGGGCGCCGTTCCTCTACCGCTCGCCCTTCCACTCCGACAGCGAGGCGCAGGAGTGCGAGCGCGCGCTGCGCCACCTCGAGGACACCATCGCCTTCGAGGGCCCGCAGACCATCGCCGCGATCATCCTGGAGACCATCCCCGGCACCGCCGGGATCATGGTCCCGCCGCCCGGCTATCTCGCCGGGGTCCGCGAACTCTGTGACCGCTACGGCATCGTCTTCATCCTGGACGAGGTCATGGCGGGCTTCGGCCGCACCGGCCACTGGTTCGCGGCCGACCACTTCGGCGTCACCCCGGACCTGCTGACCTTCGCCAAGGGCGTCAACTCCGGCTATGTGCCGCTCGGTGGCGTCGCGATCTCCGCCGAGATCGCCGCGACCTTCGACCAGCGGCCGTACCCCGGCGGTCTGACCTACTCCGGCCACCCGCTGGCCTGTGCCTCGGCCGTCGCGACGATCAACGCGATGGCGGAGGAGGGGATCGTGGAGAACGCCGCCGCGATCGGGGAGAACGTGATCGGCCCGGGGCTGCGGGAGATCGCCGAGCGCCACCCCTCGGTCGGCGAGGTGCGCGGCCTCGGCGTCTTCTGGGCGCTGGACCTCGTCAAGGACAAGGAGACCCGCGAACCGCTCGTCCCGTACAACGCGAGCGGACCCGACAACCAGCCGATGGCCGACTTCGCCGCGGCCTGCAAGCGCGGCGGTCTGTGGCCCTTCGTGAACATGAACCGCACCCATGTCGTGCCGCCGTGCACCGTCACCGAGGCCGAGGCCAAGGAGGGGCTCGCGATCCTGGACGAGGCGCTGGCCGCGGCCGACGCGCATACGGCGTAGGCGTACCGGGGCCCGGGGACGCCGTCCCCGGGTGGCTGCCCGGCTCGTCCTCGCGCCCCTGCCCGTTTGGCCTCCGGCCGCCGCCCGACCGCTGCCCGGTGTAGACCACGGCCGCATTCTGCGTGTTCTGCGCAACGGCCCTCGCATATCGTGATGCGAGGGCCGTCCGCTTTCTTACATCGACGGCCGTGGAAGGAGACGGTCCTCGATGCCCGTGCCCGGCACCAGCCCGGTCAAGCGGAACACCCTGCGGCAGCAGATCGCCGACGCGCTCTGTGACGAGGTGCTCGCGGGCCGGCTCCCTGCGGGGCGCCAGTTCACCGTCAAGGAGATCGCCCAGCAGTACGGCGTCTCCGCGACCCCTGTCCGGGAGGCGCTGCTGGATCTGTGTTCCCAGGGGCTGCTCGATGTCGAGGAGCACCGGGGCTTCAGGGTCCACGACTTCACCATCGAGGACTTCCGGCACATGGTCGACGCCCGCACGATGGTGGTCGAGGGCGTCTTCCGGCACTACGTCGAGCTGAAGACCATGACCCCGCAGACGATGGCCTCGGTGAGGCGGCGGGCCGAGGAGGCCGAGCGGGCCGCCCGCTCCGGTGACCTGGACATCCTCATCGGCTACGACCTGCGCTTCTGGCGCGAGATCTGCGGGCTGGTCGGCAATCCGTATGTGTCGGACTTTCTTCAGCGGCTACGCGTGCAGACCTGGGTCTTCACGGTGCCGTATCTGCGGCGCGTACCCGATCTGCGCGGCCAGTTGTGGACGGGGCACTCCGAGCTCACCGCGGCGGTGACCCGCGGGGACCCGCATGACTCGGAGCGGTTGATAGCGGCGTACAACGCGCATTTCCGTGCGCTGATCGAGCGGTTGGTGGCGGGCGAGGAGTCGCGGGCGCAGAACCGGACGTCGGAGGTCAACTCCCCCTGATCTCCTCCTGAACTCTTTCCGAACTCCGCCCGGCCGGTAAGCGGTTCCGCCGGGCGGTGAGCGAGTCGAAGGCCGGGGAGGCCGGAGCGGCGGCAGGTGAACCGACCCGCCAGGGTTGGCTTCCGGCACTCTTCGCGAGGCGTACGCGGGGCATTACGCTGGGCCGACCATCGACCGTACGGATACGAGAGTGAGATCGCGTGGCATGTGACCTCTGGCTGGTCCCCCTCGTCGATGTGCTGTGCCACAGCCCCGACAATCCCTTCGCCGAAGAGATCGCCGCGTACGACAAGGCGCTCAGTGACGCCGGTTTGCCGCCCGTACCCGTCTTCAGTTATATGCCGGGACTGTCCGGGGACGTCGCCCCGGTGGCCGGTTTCGACTACGACGCGCTGCACTTTCTCCGCCGTGCCTATCTGCTGCAACTGTGCGGACTCGCCGTGACCCCGGTGGACGAACTGGGCGGGGACTACGAGCAGTTGCTGGAGATGTTCGAGCCCACGGCCCAGCAGTCGCATCTGGTCTGGCACTACGACCACGCGGGGGCGTATGTCCCCGTCGACTTCCAGAGCCCGCTGTCCAACGACGAACTCCTCGAGGGCGGCGGCCCGTTGGGTTCCAGCCACGGCCTGCTGCGCGAGCTGGAGGCGGTCGGTCCGGCGCTCGGCATCGACCCGTCCAACCCCCCGGCCGCCCCCGCGCCCCCGGCCCGCCCCACGAGCCTGGAGGAGCCGGCGGCGTCGGTCCCGTACGAGGACAGCCCCTTCGCCCGGGAGCGCCATGTCTGGCTGGGGCTGCACGCGGCGGCGACGCGCAGCCTGGGCCAGGGCTCGATGATCGTCTTTAGTTGACCGGTCCTTCGGCTGACCGTTCGGCTGACCGGTCCTCCAGGCGTCTACGACAGGCGTCTACGACAGGCGTTGCGGTCCGGGCCGTCAGCGGGGCGGCTCCGGAGGACGCTGCCGCGGCATATTGGGCCGGGCGGGGCCCGGCGGCAGCGGAAAGCGGCTCGCGGGGCTCCCGCTGTCCGGACGGGAGCCCTGGGTCATCAGCGCCTGCGTGACCAGCGGCGCCGCACCGGCCCCGAAGTCCACCATCCAGCCCGCCGTCTCGGCCCGGACCAGCTCCGACACGTCCTCGCAGAACCGCCGCAGCACCGACAGACACCGCTCCACGGCCTCGCTCGCGGTGCCCTCGGTCGGACCCAGCACCTCCCGTACGCTCTCCGACGCCCAGTCGAACTGAAGCGCCTCCAGCCGCCGGTGCACCGCCTGCGCCGTGGCCACGTCCCGCATCCAGCCGGACGTCAGCCCGAAGAACCGGTCGCCGCCGACGCAGGCGGCCGCCAGCAGCAGCGCCAGCGCGCCCCACCCGCCGCCGCCGTCCAGCGCCCCGTTCAGATCCAGCAGCGGCAGCACGCCCCCCACGACCGCCGCCACCGCGGCGCCCACCCGCAGCACCCGGGCGGTCCGGCGCTTCCACACCCGCTCGGCGAGGTACCACCCGGCGACCTCCAGGGCGCCCTCCTCGACCCACCGGTACAACTCGTCGAGCCGCTCCGCCGGCTCTCCCCAGTCGCCGTGCGGGAAGGGCCGACCGAGCAGGTCACCCTGGGCTCTCGCACCCTCCTGCCGAGGGAGCCCCTCGGGCTGCATCTCCGGCTGACTCACCGTGCAACTCCCTCTGCGGCGGCGTTTCTCCTGGCGCGCGGCTGATGCGCGACCACCATTCCTACCGCCGAACGGCTGGCCACGAAGACGCGATCACGGGTTTTCAGCCCGTAAGAGCTGCCCCATCGGGTATAGGACCGCCCATTCCTCACCCAAAAGAGTGGCCCGCGCACCGGATCCGGGGCCGGTCGGCCCGGCAAGCGCGGAGCGGCCCGGCGCACAGCGACCCCCAGTGCGGCAGCCCGAGCGCGGCCGCCCCCGGCGCAGCGGCCCCCGCGCGCACGGTGGTGGCCCCCACCGCACAGCGGCCCCAGCCCGAGGCAATAGGCTGCATACCGTGAAGGTCCTCGTCATCGGCGGCGGCGCCCGCGAACATGCCCTGTGCCGCGCTCTCTCCCTCGACCCCGACGTCACCGCACTGCACTGCGCCCCCGGCAACGCCGGCATCGCCGAGGTGGCCGAGCTGCACGCGGTCGACGCGCTCGACGGCGCCGCCGTCGCCGACCTCGCCGCCTCCCTGGGGGCGGGCCTCGTGGTCGTGGGGCCGGAGGCCCCCCTCGTGGCGGGGGTGGCCGACGCCGTGCGCGAACGGGGGATCCCGGCCTTCGGGCCGTCCGCCGAGGCGGCGCAACTGGAGGGCTCCAAGGCGTTCGCCAAGGACGTGATGGCGGCGGCGGGCGTGCCCACCGCCCGCGCCTATGTGTGCACCACGCCCGCCGAGATCGACGAGGCGCTGGACGCGTTCGGCGCGCCGTACGTCGTCAAGGACGACGGCCTGGCCGCGGGCAAGGGCGTCGTGGTGACCGAGGACGTCGAGGCCGCCCGCGCGCACGCGCTGGCCTGCGGCCGGGTGGTGATCGAGGAGTTCCTGGACGGCCCGGAGGTCTCCCTCTTCGCGATCACCGACGGCGAGACCGTGGTCCCGCTCCAGCCCGCCCAGGACTTCAAGCGCGCCCACGACGGCGACCAGGGCCCGAACACCGGCGGCATGGGTGCGTACTCCCCGCTGCCCTGGGCCGACCCCGAGCTGGTGGACGAGGTCGTGGCCACGATCTGCCAGCCCACCGTCGACGAGCTGCGCCGCCGCGGCACGCCCTTCTCCGGGCTGCTGTACGCGGGCCTGGCGATCACCTCGCGCGGGGTGCGGGTGATCGAGTTCAACGCCCGATTCGGCGACCCGGAGACCCAGGTGGTCCTGGCCCGGCTGAAGACCCCGCTGGCCGCGGTGCTGCTCGCCGCCGCCACCGGCCGCCTGGAGGCCGAGCCACCGCTGCGCTGGAGCGACGGCGCCGCCGTGACCGTGGTCGTCGCCTCGCACAACTATCCGGACACCCCCCGCACCGGCGACCCGATCACCGGGCTGGAGGAGGTGGCCGAGCAGGATGCCCCCAAGGCGTACGTCCTGCACGCGGGCACCAAGCGGGACGGCGCGTCCGGTGCGGTGGTGAGCGCGGGCGGCAGGGTGCTCTCCGTCACCGCGACCGGCTCCGACCTGGCGAAGGCGCGCGAGCGGGCGTACCGCGCGGTGGGCCGGATCGGGCTGGAGGGCTCGCACCACCGCTCGGACATCGCCGCGCAGGCGGCGGCCGAAGCGGCCTCGTAGGAACACGCTGTAAGAAGTGTCTCAGGCGGGCCCGGGAACGGCCCCGAAACCCGCTCGCGCCTGTTCACACGGGGCCGGGCGTCGCCATCGCGAAGTTCCCGGTTTTACCCAAGGCCATTCCATCGGGTGAGCGCTTCCGCATCCTGCTGACGCACGCCCGGCCCCCAACTAGTGTGCCGCTCAGGCGAGGTGCGGCAACTGGCCCACCGGCATTGCGGAGTGGGCGGCCAGTGCGACAGTGGGTGGGGAGACAACAACGCCGCCGTCGTCCGCTGTTCAAACATCGGCCGGACAGTAGGGGGTGATGAGAACCGTGGCAGGTACCGAAGCAGGTGCCCTGGCGGCGCGCGCTCGCGCCCTCGCGGTACTGCGCATCCGGAGCACGGCGCTCGCGGTCGCACTCCTCCCGGCCGCGGCCGCCGTCGTGCTGCTGGCCGGAAGCGCCACCGGCAGCGTCGGCGGTTCCCAGGACCAGGGCTGGACGGCCCTGCGCTGGGTGGTGACCGGGGGTGCTCTGCTGGTCCTGCTGCTGGCGGCGGCCGTGGCCGCCGTGGTCGTCCGGGCCAGGCCCGCGCTCACCCCGACGGTGCCCATCGCCGAGGAGACGGCGCCCGATCTCTACCGGCTGGTGCGCGATCTGGCCGAGCGCCTGGAGGTGCCCGCGCCCTCGGCCATAGCGCTCACCCCCGACTGCGACAGTTGGCTCGAGGACCGTACGCATCCGGCGCACGCCCAGCGCCGGGAGCATGGGGACCGCGGCGCCCTGGCGGTCGAGGAGCCCCGCTCCGCACGGGGCGCCCCCGATCCGGCCGGCGGCACGGACCGGATCGGGGACCGCCCCGAGCGGCGGGTCCCGCAGCCGCCGGTGCTGGTGATCGGCTCGCCGTTCCTGTGGTGGATGCGGGTCGCCGAGCTGCGCGCGCTGCTCGCCCCGGTGGTGGCGGGCACCGGCCCGGCCGTCCATCCCGACATAGCCTCCGCCCGCCGCTTCGTGCGCGGGCTGGACGCCGCCGTGGCCGTCGCGGCCCAGGGCGGCGAGCCGTCGTCCGG
>NZ_JAHLEM010000083.1 GCF_018883605.1 Streptomyces niphimycinicus
ATCTGTCCCGGCTGGTCGCGACGGCACGCGAGCGGTACGGAAAGCTCGATGTACTGGTCGGCAACGCCGGTATCAGCCCGATCTCCGCCCTCGACGATCTGCGCGTCGAGGACTGGGAGGAGATGGTCGACGTCAACATCAAGGGCGTGCTGTACGGCATCGCCGAGGCCCTGCCCGTCTTCCGCGAGCAGGGCTTCGGGCATTTCGTCCACACCCTCTCCACCGCCGGGCTGAAAATCGTCCCGACGATGTCGGTCTACGCCGGGACCAAGAACGCCGTACGCGCCATCTCCGAGGGGCTGCGCCAGGAGGCGGGCGAGTCGCTGCGGGTGACCACCGTCTCGCCGGGGTACATCCGGACGGAGCTCGCGCATTCCATCACCGATCCGGGCGCGAGGAGCGAGATCCAGGCCGGCATGGACAAGATCGCGATCTCCCCGGACGCCATCGCCCGCGCCATCGCGTTCGCCATCGAGCAGCCGTCCGGTGTCGACGTCGGCGAGATCGTGGTCCGCCCCACCGCACAGGGCTGAGGCCCGCGCCCGACGGTCAACCGCCGGATGTACGGCCGGTGTCCAGGAGCGCGGCATGGACGGCCGCGGTGAGGACCACGGCCGCGAGTGTCCATGAGATCCAGTCACCCGGGTCGGGCAGCCACTGGCGTCCGAGCGCGATCGGATAGATGGCCACCGCGTACCCGGCGGGCACGGTGGGCGGCACGATCCCCTTACGGGCGGCGCCGAGGAACAACAGCGGCGCCAGCAGCCCGGCGGAGAACACCACGCCCACCACCCACAGCACCCGGTGGCGCCGGCCGCTGTACAGAGTGGGCCGTGCGGATGTTCCGGTGGAATATTCGTTCACGATGGCCTTTCGCTCGGTGCGGAGTGCAGACGATTGAGTGCGTGGTGTGCGCTCACGGCGCCGATGCCCTCCAGATCGCGAAGCTGGCGCGCGGAGAAACTGGAGAGTAGTTCGAGATTATCGATACCAGCTCTGAGTAATGCATTGGCCAAACGATGTCCGATTCTGTCGTGTCCAAGGGCATCGAAAAGTTCGCCCCCCTCACAAGAGCCGCAGCGTCGTCCGGACTCACTCGGCGCCTTTTCCCGGACGCCGCACCCACCGCACATATCGATCACCCGGTCATCCCATCGCGCCCTGGACCAGCTCACTTTGACGATGGCTTCGCGGAGCGCACCGATGCTGTCGGCCGCGGAGGAGGAATGTGTGGCGCCACAGATGTCACATCGAATGGTGATCGAATGGCTCATGTGAGCATGATGGCAGAGCGGCTCCCAACGGGCCTTCCCTGTCATCGCTTTGCGGCCGTTCGGCCACCCATCGAGACATGCGTTTCTCACAGCCGCTTGATGACAAATGCGACTGTTACGCCGCCCGGAGTGGTGAAAGCGTGAGCCATCAGTGGACAGCGAAGTGTCCGGGGGGTCCGCGCGAGCCGTCGTCAGCGGCTTGAATCCCGTCGGTGTGGACGGGGAACGCACCAGCGACAAATCGGGATCCGGCCGAGTGCTGTCACCGCGAGCCCCACCGGGCTCTCCTGACCGACAACGGAAACGGCTGGGTGATGAGAGACAACGCCACTGACAGGGGCGCGGACGACACGAGGGGGCGCCGTCATCGGCGATGGCGCGTGTCCGCGGCGCTGGGTCTGACGGCGGTGCTGGCGGGCGGCGGGATCGCCGCCCTCCGGGCGGCCGGATCGCCCGCGTCCGATGCCCCGGAGCCGGCGGCCGTCGTCGCCCCGCACTCCGGCCGGCTGACGCCCGGGGAGTCGCGTGAGGCATCCCGCATCGCCATCGACGCCGTCACCCGGCCCGGGGCCGCGCCCGCGCGGAGCGGCCAGGACACGAAGAAGAAGGACACTGCGGGCGGGGAGCGCAATGCCGCGGGCGGTTCCGGCGCCGAGCCGCTGGACACCCGCCGCCCGCCCCGGCCCAAGTCGGCCTCCTCCACGCCGGACAGCCGGGCCGAGGTCCAGCTCTACGACTACGCCTCGGACACCCTCATCACCCGGCTGGTCGATCTGCGCTCCAAGAAGGTCCTCGACTCCGCCCGGCAGCATGGCGTCCAGCCGCCTCCCACCCTGGCCGAGGCCCGTGAGGCGGTGAAGGTCGTCCTGGCCGACCGCCGGCTCGGCCCGGGAATGCGCGACTCCTACACCTCGCAGACCGGGAAGCGGCTGACCTCACCCTCCCAACTGCGCCTCCAGAGCATGTCGTTCCTCGGCTCCCGCGCCAAGGGGGTGGACGGCGCCCGGAAGGTGTCCCGGTGCGGTGAGCACCGGTGTGTGCAGCTCTTCGTGCGCCTTCCGGATGGCAAGTGGATCGACACCAGCCGGATCGTCATCGATCTGTCGGCCAGGCGCGCCGCCGTCATCGGCCTGTGAGGGGAGCTTCGTCCGTGTCCAGTCTGTTTCGGCGTGCCCGTGTGCTGGTCGCCGTGGTGGGATTGCTGGCCCTGTGGGTGCCGGGCCCGGCGTCCGCCGCGCCCCCGAGGGCGTCGGCGGCGCCGTCCTGCCCCGCCGCGGATCGCATCGACACCACCCTGAAGAACGGTGCCCGGTGGCAGATGTGCTGGGACATCGACCGCAACACCGGTGCGGTGCTCAGCGATGTGACCTACACCCCCAACCGCGGCGCCCCCACCCGGGTCCTCAAGAGCGCCTCGCTCGCCGAGGTGCATGTGCCCTACGACAGCGGCCAGCCGCGCTTCTACGACGTGTCCGCGATCGGCTTCGGCGATCTGGAGCAGGGCACACTCACCCCACTCAGCGCCAAGGACTGCCCCGACGGGCGGCTGCACGACTTCCGGGACACCCCCGTGCTGTGCGCCGAGGAGCAGCCCCGGCCGTTCGCCTACAAGAGCGCGGTGGAGAAGGGCGTACTGCACGGCACCGACCTGGTCGTCTTCTCGGTCTCCGAGATCGGCTGGTACGACTACATCACCGAGTGGCGCTTCTCGGACGACGGTTCCATCACTCCCCGGTCGGGCGCCACCGGGAGCCTCTCGCCGTTCCAGTTCTCCGACGCGAGCAGCGGCTGGCCGACCGGGGTGGGCTCCACCCGGTTCAGCGAGGACCACTCGCACAACATCTTCTGGCGGCTGGACTTCGACGTCGACGGACAGTCGGCGAACACCGTGGAGCAGTACGACTACCTGGGCAGCGGTACGGCCGAGCGCACCACCAGGCGCACGGTGCTCTCCCATGAGACCGCGGCGGACCTCGCGCCCACCCGATTCTGGCGGGTGGTGAACCCCACGGCCGAGAACTCCGACGGCCACGCCAAGTCCTGGGAGATCGACAACCACCACAGCGATCAGTACCGGGGTCCGCACGAGACCGAGGAATTCACCCACCACGACATGTACTTCACGCAAGTCCGGGAGTGCGAGCGGCTGGCCTACGGCAACACCGCCCCCAACTGCGCCACCTCGGTCGACAAGTACACCGGCGACGAGAAGCTCACCGACCCGGTCGCCTGGGTCAGCGTCGATTTCCACCATGTGCCCAGGGACGAGGACCAGGACCCGATGCCCACCCATTGGCAGGGCTTCACGATCGTGCCCCGGGATGTCACGGCCACGAGCCAACTGCCATGACCCGGTCCCTGTCGCCCATCCCGTTCCGTCCCCCGGCAAGGAGTGCACCGTGTTACGTCCGACCCCGGCACCGTCCGTCGAGCGGTCGAAGATGCGCCGCGTCCTCGAGGACCGCCTGACCGCCCTGGCCCGCGCCCATCAGGTGCCCGGCGCCCAACTCGCCGTACACACCGGCGGGATGACGCTCGCCGTGGAGACCGGCGTCCTGGACGCGGAGACCGGCGAGCCGTTCACCGCCGAGGCGGCCGTGCCCATCGGCTCCGTCACCAAGGCGTACACCGCGACCGTGGTGGCGCTGCTGGTGGCGGACGGCGATGTGGAGCTGGACGACCCGCTCGGCGACCATGTGCCGGAGCTGCGCCGGGGCGGTCCGCCGTGCACGGTGCGCCAGGTGCTCAGCCATACCGCGGGGCTGCCGTCCGGGCCCGACTCGGACCAGGTGGCCTCGGTGACCGCCGCGCGCTATCTGCTGGACCACTGCACCGACCGCACCCTGGTGATGCCCCCGGGCACGGACTTCTCCTACTCCAACGCGGGCTATGTCGCGGCGGGCCGGCTGATCGAGGCGGTCACCGGGATGAGCTGGCAGGAGGCCATGCGGTCGGTGCTGCTCGATCCGCTGGGCACCGTGCCGTCCTTCATCGGCACCGCCACCACTGCGCACCGGTCGATCGCGCGCGGCCACTCGGCCAACACGGCCACGGGCAGAACGAGACCGGTGCGGCAGAACCTCGCCCCCGCCGAGGCCGCGGCCGGTGCGCTGCGCGCCGGCGCCCTCGATCTGGTGGCGCTGGGCCGGGCCCATCTCGGCGACGGCCCGCGCGGGTTGCCGCCCCATGAACTGGCGGAGGAGATGCGCCGCCCCGTGTCCGGCGCCGACCCCGGTGTGCTGGCCGACGGCTGGGGCCTGGGCTGGGCGCTCTTCCGGCACGGCGAGACGCTGTGGTTCGGGCACGACGGCAACGCCCAGGGCACCTCCTGCTCGCTGCGGGCCGACCCCGCCACCGGGGTGGTGGTCGGCTTCACCGCCAACGCGGGCGGCGGCACCGAGCTGTGGAACGAACTGACCGATGCCCTCGGCGAGGTCACCGGCGTCCGGGTGCCCGCCGGCCCCACCCCGCGCCATCTGGCCACCCCCATGGCCGTGACCTCGCAGTGCACCGGGATCTATCTCAACGGCGACATCGAGTACCAGGTGACCATGGGCGACGGCGGTGGCCTCGCCCTGTCCGTGGACGGCGACCTCCCCGCGCCGCTGGTCTGTCATGAGGACCTCACCTGCGATCTGGTGGATCCGTCCTCCGGACGCCGGATCCCCGGCGGGCGCTTCGTCCGCGATCCGCGCACCGGCGCCGTCGACCGGATCCAGCTCTCGGGCCGGATGGCCCGTAAGAGCGCACTGGTCTGAGGCCCCACCGCCCACCCGCACGGCCGTCTCCCCACATCTCCCCCGGCCGGGTGCGGGCGCCCCGGCTCGGCGCCACAAGGCCCGAGCCGTCATCCATCCGCCCGTTCAACCGCTCTGAAGGGCCACACCCCGCCATGACGGACCACTACGCGACCTCATCGGTGTCCGCACCCCAGGATGTCCCGGACCTCCCTCCGGCGGCGTGGAACGCCACGGACCGTGCCGTCTCCCGCGCGCCGCTCGGCGAGCTCTTCGCCGTATGGGCGAGGCGCACCCCCGAGGCGCCGGCCCTGGTGGCGGACGACCGCGAGTGGTCCTTCGGCGAGGTCGAGCGCTGGGCGAACCGGCTGGCCCACCGCCTCATCGGGCAGGGCGTGGGGCCGGAGCGGGTGGTGGCGCTGGTCCTGCCCCGCTCGGCCGAACTGGTGGTGGCCGAGCTGGCGGTGGCGAAGGCCGGCGGCGCGTATCTCCCGATCGATCCGGCGCATCCCGAGGAGCGCCGCGCCATGATGCTGGCCGACGCCCGGCCGGTGGCCGTGCTCGACGACCCGGCGCGGATCCGGGAGGTGGCGGCCGGGGCGGGCCCCGATCACGCGCCCGGCCGGGGAGACCTGCTCGGCCCGCTGCTCCCCGAGCATCCCGCGTATGTCATCTACACCTCCGGCTCCACGGGTGTGCCCAAGGGCGTGCTGGTGCCGCATGCCGGTCTGGGAAACTTCTCGGCCGCGACGACGGCCCACTACCGGGTCCGGCCGGGCGACCGGGTGCTCCAGTTCTCCTCGCCGAGCTTCGACGCCTCCGTGCTGGAGCTGTGCTCCTCGCTGCTCGCCGGGGCGGCGCTGGTGGTGCCCCCGGAGGGGCCCCTGCTGGGCGCCGAGCTGGCCTCGGTGCTGCGGGAGAAGCGGGTGACCCACGCCCTGATCCCCCCGGCGGCGCTGGCGACCGTGCCCTGGGAGGAACTCCACGACGGGCTGCCCGACTTCCGCACCCTGATCGTGGGCGCGGAGGTCTGCCCCGCCGATCTGGTGGACCTGTGGGCGCCCGGGCGGCGGCTGGTCAACTCCTACGGCCCGACCGAGGCCACGGTCGTGGCCACCTGGACGGACGCCCTGGCGGCGGGCTCCGGCGCGCCGCCGATCGGGCGTCCGCTTCCCAACACCCGGGTGTTCGTGCTGGACGAGGCGGCGCGGCAGGTGCCGGTCGGCGCCACGGGAGAGCTCTGCGTCAGCGGCGCGGGACTGGCCCGCGGCTATCTCGACCGGCCGGGGCTGACCGCCGAGCGGTTCACCGCCTGCCCCTTCGGCCCGCCCGGCTCCCGGATGTACCGCACCGGGGACCTGGTCCGCTGGAACGCCGACGGTGAACTGGAATTCCTCGGCCGGGCCGACCACCAGGTCAAGCTGCGCGGCTTCCGCATCGAACTGGGTGAGGTGGAGGCCGCGTTGTCCCGCCACCCCCGGGTGGGCACGGCCGTGGTCACCGTACGGGAGGACGAGCCCGGCCAGAAGCGGCTGGTCGCCTATGTGGTGCCGCCCAGCGGCGGGACCCCGCCGCAGGCCGCGGAGGTGCGTGCCGCGGCGGCCCGGGTGCTGCCGGCGCATATGGTGCCGTCCGCCTATGTGGTGCTGGACGCGTTTCCCCTCACCCCGCACCGCAAGATCGACCGGCAGGCGCTGCCCGCCCCGCGCTCCGCGCCGGGCGGCGACTGGCGCCATATCGCCCCGCGCACCCCGGCCGAGGAGGCCCTGGCCCGTATCTGGTCCGAGGTGCTGCTGGTGGACACGGTGGGCGTGGAGGACGACTTCCTGGGCCTGGGCGGCGACTCCATCCTCGGCGTGCGGCTGCTCACCCGCGTCCGGGCCGAACTGGGCGTGGAGCTCTCGCTGCGCGACCTGCTCGACGCCAGGACGGTGGCCCGGCTGGCCGGCCGGCTGCCCGCCGGGGCCGCCGACGGACCCGTGGCGCCCGAG
>NZ_JAHLEM010000830.1 GCF_018883605.1 Streptomyces niphimycinicus
GCCCTCGGCTCGGCGGCCGCCCACAGCGCGCGGGCGGTGCTCCGCGCGGGCGGGCCGGGCTGGGCGCGGGCTGGGGATCGCGTCACCGTGTCACCTACTGAGGGGCCGGGGTGGACTGCGCGGAAGCGGAGGAGGTTGCGGAGAGGGCGGTGGGCAACCCCCACGGGGCCACGGACGCCGTGCCCGTGCCCGCACCGGACGGGGTGGCGGTCGGCGGCGCGAGGACGGACGGGGTGGGCGACGCCCCGGACCGGGCGGGCGACGCCTGGGACGGCGTGGGGCCGAGCGGGGACGGCAGCACCGGGCCGGGGGCGCCGAGCACCGAGGGCTGCCCCGAGGCGGGGGCGGGCACCCCGCTGACCGAGCCGTCCGGGTTGAGGAAGGCGGGGCTGCCGCCGGGCACCATCCCCAGCTCCCGGGCGCGCCGCTCCAGTTCGGCGGGCGCGGAGAGCTGGTCGACGTCCTGCTGGAGCGCCTGGCGCTCGTCGGTGAGCTCCCCGGTCTGCTTCTCGAGCCTGCTGAGCTCGAACGACCCCTGGTTGAGGGAGGAGTTCAGCAGCAGCAGCGCGATCAGGCCGGAGCCGAGCAGGACCACGACGAGCAGCACGAAGGGCGTGCGCCTGGCCGTGGCGCCTCCCGGCACCGGCCGGCCTTTCGGCCCCGTCCCCCTCGTACTCATGGACCGACCTCTTCCCGGATGCGCTCCGCCCCCCGGAACCGCGCCGGGGCGGCCCGCCGGTTCTCGGCGATCTCCTCCTCGGTGGGCAGCTCCGCGCCGCGGGTGAGCAGCTTCAGCCGGGGCTGGTACTGCTCGGGGATGACCGGCAGCCCGGGGGGCGCCGTATTGCGGGCACCGGCCGCGAACACCTGCTTGACCAGGCGGTCCTCCAGCGAGTGATACGACAGCACGGCGATCCGCCCGCCGACCGCGAGCGTCCCCACGGCCGCCGGAATGGCCCGCTCCAGGACCGCGAGCTCGCCGTTGACCTCGATCCGCAGCGCCTGGAAGGTGCGCTTGGCCGGATTGCCACCGGTGCGCTTGGCGGCCTGCGGCAGCGCCGCGCGGATCAGCTCGACGAGCCGGGCGCTGTTGGTGAACGGCTCCTTGGCGCGCTCGCGCACCACCGCGTCCACGATCTTCTTGGCGAACTTCTCCTCGCCGTACGCCCGCAGGATGCGCACCAGCTCGCCCGGCGGATAGGTGTTGAGCACCTCCGCCGCGCTGACTCCGGTGGTCTGGTCCATCCGCATGTCCAGCGGGGCGTCCTGGGCGTAGGCGAAACCGCGCTCGGCCTCGTCGAGCTGCATGGAGGACACGCCGAGGTCGAAGAGGATCCCCTGGACGCGCGGGACGCCGAGCCGGTCGAGGACCTCGGGCAGCTCGTCGTAGACCGCGTGGACCAGCGTGGCCCGGTCGCCGTACGGGGCGAGCCGCTCACCGGCGAGGCGCAGCGCGGACGGGTCGCGGTCCAGGGCGATGAGCCGGGCCTCGGGGAAGTCGCGCAACAGCGCCTCGCTGTGGCCGCCGAGGCCCAGCGTGCAGTCGACCACGACCGCGCCGGGCCGGGCGAGAGCGGGGGCCAGCATGTCCAGGCAGCGCTGGAGCATGACGGGAACATGGAGAGCGTTGCTGCTCATTGCGCTGCTGGTGCGCCCTTCTGAGGATCGGGCGAGGATGGTACGCACCTCCGGGTCCCCGCCCGCTCTGAAGGGGAAGTGGCCTACTGGCGCCGGGGAAGTGACGTCAGGCGACCGGAGCGGGAGGAGGCCGAGGGGTACGTACGCACCGCGCTCACGCGAAATTCCGGGATCCGAGGGGAGCGTCACGCCTCCCACTTCGCGCCACTTTAGTCCACTCGTCCCTTCGGTCAACCAACCGGCCAGCGCGTCCCGCCCCGGGGGTGGCATCACCTCCCTCGGACACCACACCGAGGGGCACGGGGGGCTGTGGGTTGCCTCACATCACCCGCTCGGCCCACCCCGTTGCCCCCGTTTGCCCTACCTAAAGAGAAGACAAAATCCCCTGGTGAGAGGTAGCGTCGTCATCATGCCGATAGCAGCGCCGCAGCCGAATCCGTCCACCGACCGCGACGCCCGTACGGGAGACACGGTCACCGACCGCCTCGTGGAGGCCAACCGCACGTACGCCGAGAAGTTCACCGACCCCGGAATGGACGCGCGCCCCGTGCAGCGCGTCGCCGTCGTCGCATGCATGGACGCCCGTCTGGACCTGCACGAGGCGCTCGGCCTGGAGCTGGGCGACTGCCACACCATCCGTAACGCCGGCGGTGTGGTCACCGACGACATCATCCGGTCCCTGACCATCAGCCAGCGCGCGCTCGGGACCCGCAGCGTGGTGCTCATCCACCACACCGGCTGCGGTCTGCTGAACCTCACCGAGGACTTCCGGCATGAGCTGGAGGAGGAGGTGGGCCAGCGTCCGTCGTGGGCGGTCGAGGCGTTCAAGGACCTCGACGCCGATGTCCGCCAGTCGATGCAGCGGGTGCGCACCTCGCCGTTCCTGCTGCACACCGACGACGTCCGCGGTTTCGTCTTCGATGTGACGACGGGTCTGCTGCGGGAGGTCACGCCGCGCGCCTGAGGGATGCCGAGGTTGCTGAGGTCAATGAAGGGATTCAGCACCCGAACTCGTACAAGCGTGACAAATAACCCCGGGTTATCCACAGCCGAGTGACGCGAGGCCGCGGAGACCGCAAGAATGCATAGGTGACATCGCCCCCCGCAACCACGCGGGGGACCGATGTCAGCGTTTGCGGTGGGCCGGTCCGTTCCGAGGGCAACGGCCCTGAGAACGGGCCGAGGAGGGCCGGGTGACGACCTATGACGAGCGAGCGAGCCTCAGCGA
>NZ_JAHLEM010000831.1 GCF_018883605.1 Streptomyces niphimycinicus
GCCGGTCCGTTCCGAGGGCAACGGCCCTGAGAACGGGCCGAGGAGGGCCGGGTGACGACCTATGACGAGCGAGCGAGCCTCAGCGATCTGACCACCACAGCGGAGCGGATCCGCCGGTCGGTGGAGGGTGTGATCGAGGGCAAGCCCGAGGTCGTACGGCTTTCGCTGACCGTGCTGCTCGCCGAGGGGCATCTGCTGATCGAGGACGTCCCGGGCGTGGGCAAGACCATGCTGGCCAAGGCGCTCGCGCGGTCCATCGACTGCTCCGTGCGGCGGATCCAGTTCACCCCGGACCTGTTGCCGTCCGACATCACCGGCGTGAGCATCTTCGACCAGCAGCGCAAGGAGTTCGAGTTCAAGCCGGGCGCCATCTTCGCCCAGATCGTGATCGGCGACGAGATCAACCGCGCCTCGCCCAAGACCCAGTCCGCGCTGCTGGAGTCGATGGAGGAGCGCCAGGTCACCATCGACGGGGAGAGCTACGAGCTGCCCAACCCCTTCATGGTGGTGGCCACGCAGAACCCGGTCGAGATGGAGGGCACCTATCCGCTGCCCGAGGCGCAGCGCGACCGCTTCATGGCCCGTGTCTCGATCGGATACCCCAGCCCGCAGGCCGAGCTGCAAATGCTGGACATCCACGGTGGCGTCTCGCCGCTGGACGACCTGCAACCCGTCGCGCACGCCCACGAGATCGTCAAGCTGGTCGAGGCGGTGCGCTCGGTGCATGTCGCCGAGGCCGTCCGGCGTTACGCGGTGGACCTGGTGGCCGCCACCCGCAACCACCCCGATCTGCGGCTGGGCGCCTCGCCCCGGGCCACGCTGCATCTGCTGCGGGCCGCCAAGGCGTCGGCGGCGCTGGCCGGGCGGGAGTTCGCGCTGCCGGACGATGTGCAGTCCCTCGCCGTGGCGGTGCTGGCGCACCGGCTGCTGCCCACCGCGCAGGCCCAGCTCAACCGGCGCACCGCGGAGCAGGTCGTCGCGGACATCCTTCAGCGCACTCCGGTGCCCACCTCCGGCTCGCGCGGCGCGGGTGGCGGGATGCCGCCCATGCCGCCCATGCCCCCGGCCGACTTCGGCCGGCAGCAGCCGGGCGCGCGGAGGCTGTGATGGCCGCAGGGGGGACGGACATGGGCCCCGAGGGCCCCGGCGCCGGCGAGGACTCGGGCGGGCTGCGGGCCGCCCTCGCCGGTCTGACCACCCGCGGCCGTTCCTTCCTGGCCGCCGGGGTGGCCGCCGCGGTGTGCAGCTATGTCCTGGGCCAGGCGGATCTGCTGCGGGTCGGGCTGCTGCTGGCCGCGCTGCCGCTGGTCTGCGTGGCCGTGGTCCACCGCACCCGGTACCGGGTGGCGGGCAGCAGACGGCTCGCGCCCGCGCGGGTGCCCGCGGGCTCCGAGGCCCGGGTGCATCTGCGGATGGACAATGTCTCGCGGCTGCCCACCGGGCTGCTGATGCTCCAGGACCGGGTGCCCTATGTGCTGGGGCCCCGCCCCCGGTTCGTGCTGGACCGGGTGGAGCCGGGCGGCCGGCGCGAGGTGTCCTACCGGGTCCGCTCGGATCTGCGCGGCCGCTATCCGCTGGGCCCGCTGCAACTGCGGCTGAGCGATCCGTTCGGGATGTGCGAGCTCACCCGCGCCTTCAGCGCCTACGACACGCTCACGGTGGTGCCCCGCGTCGAGCCGCTGCCCCCGGTGCGCCTGACCGGCGAGGCCGCGGGGTACGGGGACGGGCGGCACCGCTCGCTGGCCCTGGCCGGTGAGGACGACGTCATCCCGCGCGGCTATCGCATAGGCGACGATCTGCGCCGGGTGCACTGGCGGTCCACCGCGCGCTACGGGGAGCTCATGGTCCGCCGGGAGGAGCAGCCGCAGCGGGCCCACTGCACGGTGCTGCTGGACACCCGGCGTACGGCGCACTACGGCTCAGGGCCCGACTCGGCCTTCGAATGGGCGGTCTCCGGGGCGGCCTCGACGGCGGTCCACCTGCTGGAGCGGGGCTATGCGGTCCGGCTGCTGACCGACTCCGGAAGCTCGGTGCCGGGCCCGGACGGCGGAGGCGGCTTCACCGGCTCCACCCATGACTCGGCGGAGACCGCCGGGCTGATGCTGGACACCCTCGCCGTGGTGGACCACTCCGACGGCGAAGGGCTCTCGCCCGCCTTCGAGGTGCTGCGCGGCGGCGGCGAGGGGCTGCTGGTGGCCTTCCTGGGCGAGCTGGACGAGGAGCAGGCGGCTACGGCCGCCCGGATGCGGCACCGCACCACGGCCGCGGTGGCGTTCGTGCTGGACGGCGCGGCCTGGTCGCGCGGGGCCGAGCTCGGGGGCACACGGGAGCTGGAGGAGCGGCTGCGGCGGCTGCGCGAGGCGGGGTGGACGGCGCTGCCGGTCGGCCCGGGGGCCTCGCTGGCAGAGCTGTGGCGGCAGGCCGACGCCCAGGGCGCCACCCGGGCGGACGCCGGAGGTTCCACGGTCGGCGGCATGACAGGGAGCTGGGCATGAGTGGGAGCGTTCGGCTCGCGATATGTGCGGCGCTGGCCACGGTGGCGGCGGCCTGTGCGCTGCTGCCGCTGGTGGACCCGGCGAGCTGGCTGTTGCAGGCCACCCTGTTGCTGGCGGTCCAGAGCGGCACGGGCGTGGCGGCCCGCCGGGTGCCGCTGGCCCGCCCGCTGACGGTGGCCGCGCAGGCCGTGGTGACGCTGCTGCTGCTCACCGTGGTCTTCGCGCATGAGCAGGCGCTGGGCGGGGTGCTGCCGAGCCCGCAGGCCCTCCAGGAGTTCGCGCTGCTGCTGCGCGACGGCGCCGACGACGTGGGGCAGTACGCGATCCCCGCGCCGCTCACCGATGGCATCCGGCTGATGCTGGTGGCCGGGGTGCTGGTGATCGGCCTGGTGGTCGACGCGCTCTCGGTGACGTACCGCAGCGCGGCCCCCGCCGGGCTGCCGCTGCTCGCGCTGTACTCGGTCGCGGCCGGGCTGTCCGACGACGGGAGCGACTGGCTGTGGTTCCTGCTGGCGGCGGCCGGCTATCTGGTGCTGCTCCTGGCCGAGGGCCGGGACCGGCTGTCCCAGTGGGGCCGGGTATTCAGCGGCGGCGCGCCGCATCCGGGGGGTATGCCGCCCTCGGGCCTGGCCGGGGCCGGAGGCGCCCCGGCGCTCGCCCCGGTCCGCACCGGCCGCCGGATCGGCGTGCTGGCGCTCGGCATCGCGCTGGTGGTGCCCGCGGCGCTGCCGTCCCTGGACGGCGGGCTGCTGGACCGGCAGGGCAGCGGTGGCGGGTCGGGCAGTGGCGGCGGCACGATCTCGGCGGTCAATCCGCTGGTGTCGCTCCAGGACAGCCTGAACCAGCCGGAGAACAAGGAGGTGCTGCGCTATCGCACCTCCTCACAGACCACGCAGGACCTGTACTTGCGGATCGTGGCGCTGGACCGGTTCGACGGCACCTCGTGGAAGTCGTCCGAGCGGCATGTCACCGATGTGCCCGGGCAGCTTCCGTCGCCCGCCGGGCTCGGCCCCTCGGTCCGGGTCTCCTCCATCGACACCTCGATCTCGGCCGCCGACTGGTACGCGCAGAACTGGCTGCCCCTCCCCTACCCCGCGTCCAGGGTCGAGATCGACGGGCGCTGGCGCTATGAGCCGGAGGGCCGCACGCTGGTCGGCGACCGCGGCCAGACCACCCGGGGCGCGCGCTACCGGGTCACCAGCCTGCTGGTGGAGCCCACGGCCGAGCAGCTCGCGGCCGCGCCCGCACCGCCCTCGCGGCTGCGGAAGGAGTACACCGAGGTGCCGGACTCGCTGCCGTCCGTGGTGGCCAGTACGGCGCGGGAGGTGACCGCCGGCGCGGCGAACGCGTACGAGAAGGCGGTCAAGCTCCAGGACTGGTTCGCGGTGAACGGAGGATTCCGTTACGACACCGAGGTGCAGTCCGGCAGCGGCTCGGCCGCCATCGTCCGGTTCCTGAAGAAGAAGGAGGGCTTCTGCGTCCACTTCTCCTTCTCGATGGCGGCGATGGCCCGGACGCTGGGCATTCCGGCGCGGGTCGCGGTCGGGTTCACCCCCGGCACCGCCCAGGCGGACGGCTCGGTGTCGGTGGGCCTGAAGGACGCGCACGCCTGGCCCGAGCTGTACTTCGAGGGCGTGGGCTGGACGCGTTTCGAGCCCACCCCGAGCCGCGGCACCCAGCCCGACTACACGATGGAGCAGACTCCCTCGGGCACCCCGTCCGACGAGCCGACGAGCGAGCCCAGCACGACCTCCGAGCCGACGGCCGCCCCGACCGCCTCCGACAGTTGCACCCCGGAGATGAAGAAGCTGGGCACCTGTGGAGGCGCCGCGGCCCAGCAGCCGGACAACGGCGCCTCGGGCGGGGGCTGGTCGGCGACCAAGGTCACGAGCTGGAGTTCGCTGGCGGTGCTGCTGATCGTGGTGCCCCTGCTGCCCATGCTGTGGCGGCGGCGGATACGGGCCCGCAGACTCGACGGTTCGGGCGGGCGCACCGAGCAGGACGCGGCCGACCGGATTCTCGCCGCATGGCGTGAACTCACCGATTCGGCCTGGGACTTCGGCGTGCTGCCGGACGACTCGCTGACCTCACGCAGAGCGGTGGCCCGCATGGTGCGGATCGCCGACCTCGACGACGACTCGGCCCGGGCGGCGCAGCGGGTGGCCGAGGCGGTCGAGCAGGTGCTGTACGCACCGCAGCCGCGCCCGTTCGCGGGCGTCGCCGACGACGTCCGGCAGGTGCTGGCCGGATTCCGGGCCAAGGCGGGGCGACGGGAGCGGCTGCGGGCGCTGCTGGCCCCACGGTCGGCGGCTCAGTTGGTGTGGGCGTGGGGACAGCGCTGGTCCGCGCTGGTCCAGCGATGGGGAGCCCCCCGCTGGACCCGCTGGGCCTCCCAGCTCCGGCCCCCGCGCGGCCAGGGGAGCTGACCTCGGGGCGGCCCTGAGCCCTGGCGGCTGAGCCTCCGCGACTGAACCCTGCCTGAGCCTCCGCGGCTGAACCCTGTCTGAGCCCCCGCGACTGAGCCCCTGCGGCGTGCGGGGGCTCAGGCCGCTTCGGGGGCACGCCACGGGGGCTCAGGGCCGCCCGGGCTCGCTCCAGGGCCCGGCACGGGGCCAGGGCCCGGCACGGGGCCAGGGCCCGGCACGGG
>NZ_JAHLEM010000832.1 GCF_018883605.1 Streptomyces niphimycinicus
CCCGGCGCGGGATCGGGCGCGCCGCGCCGGGCAGCCGGCCCGCGTCCGCGAGCGCCTTGCGCAGCAGGAACTCGATCTGCGCGTTGGCGCTGCGCAACTCGTCGTTGGCCCAGCGCGCGAGGGCGTCATGGATGGCCGGATCGAGCCGCAGCAGCATCTGCTTGCGCTGCCGCGGCTGACGACCCTTCGGCCCGCTCTCGTCCGTCACTGGTACAGCGTGCCCGTGTTCAGAACGGGCTGCGGGGAGCGGTCCCCGCAGAGCACCACCATCAGATTGCTGACCATCGCGGCCTTGCGCTCCTCGTCCAGTGCCACGATCTCCTCCTCGGTGATCCGGGCCAGCGCCGCCTCGACCATGCCGACCGCGCCGTCCACGATCTGCCGGCGGGCCGCCACCACCGCGCCCGCCTGCTGGCGCTGGAGCATCGCGGAGGCGATCTCCGGGGCGTAGGCGAGGTGGGTGAAGCGCGATTCGATGATGCGGACCCCGGCCGCCTCGACCCGGGCGTGCAGTTCGATGGCGAGCTTCTCGGTGATCTCCTCGGCGTTGCCGCGCAGCGAGAGGGCGTCCTCGTCATGGGCGTCGTACGGGTACTCGATGGCGATATGCCGCACCGCGGCCTCGGTCTGGGTGGCGACGAACTCCAGGAAGTCGTCCACCTCGAACATCGCCTGGGCGGTGTCCTCGACCTTCCAGACGACGACCGCGGCCAGCTCGATCGGGTTGCCGTACGCGTCGTTGACCTTGAGGACGGCGGTCTCGTGGTTGCGCACCCGGGTGGAGATCTTCTCGCGGCTGGTGAGCGGGTTCACCCAGCGCAGCCCGTCGGTGCGGATGGTGCCGCGGTAGCGGCCGAAGAGCTGGACCACCCGGGCCTCACCGGGCGCGATGGTGTTCAGGCCGCACATGGTGAGGAGCGCGGCGATGATCACCACGATGCCGGAGACGATCAGCAGGGTGGACCCGGCGCCCTTGTGGTCGGCGGCGACGGCGGCCCCCGCGAAGATCAGGCCGACCCCGCCCGCGAGTCCGGCCAGGCCCCCGAGCAGGGCCAGCCCGCCGCTGACGTTGTGCGCGGGCCGCTCCCGGACCTGCGGCTCCGGAAGGGCCGGTATGTCGGCCTGGTCGGTGATGCCCTCGGTGGAGGTGGCGTCGGACATGGGTGGATCCCCGTTTCCGTTCGGCGGTGCGGTACATGCTTCGGCGGTACGTGCTTCTAGCAAAGTGATAGCACATTACGCGCTCCTGGCAACCCTTGGCGCCCGTAAGCCGTCAGTTCCCTTGGAGTGGGTGCTTTTTGTCACCTTCGGAAAAAGCTAGATCGATGAGCATTTGAGGGTTGTTGCGGTGTTAGCTTCATGAGCTGGCCTGGGGGGCTTATGGACTGGAGCGGCAGGAGCGATGGGTAGAGCGGAAGAGCGACGCGCGCGGCAGAAGGGCGCTCGCCGAGCCAAGCGGGCGGCGAAGTCGGGGGGCATACGCCGCTTCTTCACCTGGAAATGGGTGCTCGGCTACGTCCTGGGGTTCTGCGCGTTGCTCATCGGGGCGTTCTTCGTGCTCTATCTGTGGGTCGATGTTCCGCCCGCCAACGCCGCGGCCAAGGCGGAGGCGAACATCTACAAGTACAGCGACGGCACGATCATGGCGAAGACGGGCGACGTCAACCGTGAGTCCGTACCGCTGTCCAAGATCCCCAAGAAGGTGCAGCACACCTTTGTCGCCGCCGAGAACAAGGACTTCTACAGCGACTCCGGCGTCTCGTTCACCGGCACCGCCCGCGGTCTGATCAACACCGCGCTGGGCCGGGGCAAGCAGGGTGGCTCGACCATCACCCAGCAGTACGTCAAGAACTACTACCTGAGCCAGGAACAGACCGTCAGCCGCAAGCTGAAGGAGCTGGTGATCTCGCTCAAGGTCGACCAGCAGAAGTCCAAGGACTACATCCTCGCGGGCTACATCAACACCAGCTACTACGGTCGCGGCGCCTACGGCGTCCAGGCCGCCGCCCGCGCCTACTACGACAAGGACGTCGAGGACCTCAGCGTCGGGCAGGGCGCCTATCTCGCGTCGGTGCTCCAGGCGCCCAGCCAGTACGACTGGTCGGCGGCGGGGCCCAAGGGCAAGAAGCTGGTGAAGGCCCGCTGGAACTACGTCCTCGACAACATGGTCCAGAAGGACTGGCTGCCGAAGAGCGAGCGCGAGGGCATGAAGTTCCCCGTGCCCAAGGAGCCCAGCCCCATTCCGGGCCTCGACGGCCAGACGGGCTACTTCGTCGAGGAGGCGAAGAAGGAGCTGTACAAGGCCGGGGTGAACGAGAACGAGTTCGAGGCCGGCGGCTGGACGGTCACCCTCAACATCGACCGGAAGAAGCAGAAGGCGCTGGAGAAGGCGGTCCGCACCGAGCTGACCGACAAACTGGATCCGAAGAAGCGCCCGGTCGACAAGCACGCCCAGGTCGGCGCGGTCTCGGTGGACCCGAAGACCGGCGGCGTCGTGGCGATGTACGGCGGTGCGGGCGCGACCGAGCACTACATCAACAACGCCACCCGCTCGGACTACCAGCCCGCCTCCACCTTCAAGCCGCTCATCCTCGCCTCGGCCCTGGAGAACGGCTCGGCAACCCAGGACGGCACACCGATCACGGCGAGCACCGTCTACGACGGCACCAGCAGACGGCCCGTCAAGGGCAGTGACACCGCCTTCGCCCCGCCGAACGAGGACAACAAGTCCTACGGGCCCATCTCCGTCCAGAAGGCCATGAACAACTCGGTCAACTCCGTCTTCGCCCAGATGGCGGTGGACGTGGGGCTGAACAAGGTCAAGGACACCGCCATGGACCTCGGCATGGACGGCAGGGTGGACAACGGCTTCGATGTGCGCCCCGCGATGTCGCTCGGTGTGATGGGCGCCAGCCCCAAGCAGATGGCCGGGGTCTACGCGACCCTCGACAACCACGGCAAGACGGTCACCCCGGCGATCGTGAAGTCCGCCGAGAAGGGCGATGAGCGGCCCGAGTTGCCCGATCCGGTCAACGGCCAGGCGATCAGCCGCGGCGCCGCCGACTCCGTCACCTCCGTCCTCACCGGAGTGGTCGACGACGGCACCGGGCAGGCGGTGCGGCAGCAGGGCCAGGCGGTCGCGGGCAAGACCGGTACCTCGGACGACAACAAGTCGGCCTGGTTCTCCGGCTACACCCCCGACCTGGTGACCTCCGTCGGCATGTTCGGCGAGGGCGACAAGAAGCAGGTCTCGCTCAAGGGCACCGCGGGCGGCGGGCGCGTCAACGGTGGTGGCTTCCCGGCCCAGATCTGGGCCGCGTACAACAAGACCGCGCTGAGCGGTCAGAAAGCCTCGAAGTTCGACCTGGACACCGACATGGGGGCGGCGGTCAAGCCGCCCGCGCCGCCGAGTTCGAGCGCCACCTCACATTCGCCGACGTCCAGTCCCTCGTCGTCCCCGTCCAACAGCGCGTCGCCCTCGTCGTCCCCGTCGTCCTCCCCGTCCGACAGCGGATCGCCCTCCGCCACGTCCTCGGGGTCGCCGTCCGCCCCGGGCTCCCCGAGCGCACCCGACCCGTCGACCTCGTCCTCGGACGGGCCCCCCGGCCACCAGGGCCGAAACAAACCACAGCCGTGACGCCTCCGGGGCGGGCATGCCGAGGAGGCACGCCCGCCCCGGACCGCATGGCCGGAAGGCCGGAAGGCCGGAAGTTCGCCTCTGTCAAGTTCGCTTAGGAACCGTCAGCCGATGCAGGACGTTTCCACGGGTCAGCGGGGTACCGGACGCAGACGGCGCGGCAACGTGCCGACACGACGACGGCTCCCGAGCACGGCGGCTGCCCGGCACCTGCCGGTGAGCGGCGTGTTTCGTTACGTCGCACCGTCACGCCGCTTTTCGTCTCGCTACCTCAACTGCCCGTTCGCTCAGTTGCCGAGCATGCGCATTCTTCAAGTAGGGTCGAATCCTGCGCCGCAGCTTGTGGAAATGCTCGTCGGCGCGAGACGAAGAAAGGCGCTCATAATCGTCCAGAAAAGAATTCCAGGTGGCACACGCCGCCTCAAGATGACCCATTTCGAGTTGACGCTGGGCTAGCAGCCCGCACGCGTGTGATCTTCCTTGTCGTTCCATCGCCGGTCGATGCCTATTGGAGGTCTGCATCGCCGTGATCGATCCAGGAGTATCCCCCAGGGCGTACAGGACGCTGGAGACATGGAAGTGATACGCCGCTTGATCGTATCCACCAACAGCATCACGGCGGTTGTCCGCTTGCGATAGTGCAGCCTCAGTTTCCGCGAGCCGGTCGAATGCGAGTCGGCGATCCCCTACCAGAGCCGCGCCGTGAGCCTGCTGACCCGCCAAGAACGCATGAAGACGAGGTCCGGCTTTGGGTGCCGCTTCCGCGGCGCTGTTCGCTAATTCCAGCGCTTTATTCGCGTACCGCAAGTTGGCGGCTTGAAGAGCCATACCCCGCAACGTGCGGCAGTAGGTCACGTGGTCCTCAGCCGCACCAGCCAACTCAAGTGCTTTCAGGTAATAGCGCTGGCCCAGCCCGTGGGCCCTTTCATACATGGCCATCCAGCCGGTGAGGTAGGTCAGGTCTGCGGCAGCCGCGAGCATATCTTGACGCACATTCTCGGGAGCCGCAGCCCGAAGGTACGGCGCTACGGTATTCACGAGAAAGGCTGCTGCCATAGGGCGTGCGTGGGTGCCGCCGAGTTCATCAAGAATGTCCGCGATTCGAGCTGTCATGGTGCGGACTGTGGCGACTTCCCCCGCCCCGATCTTCGTGGTGCGCCCCTGGGCTTGGTGTTCGATCCGCCCGGCGACATCCTGGAAGGCGGGTACGGCAAGCGCGGCAGAATACAAACTCCTGGCCAAGACCGTGCGACGAGCCGGGTCCATGTCTGCCTTCCCAGTGTTGATAAGCGTTTCGAGAGTGTCCAGAGACTGTCCTGGCGGAGTGCATGACCCAGCCGTGGAGTCGGGTTCGATGCCCGCTTCTTCGTGCGTAACAGGACGCCCCAGCCGACGGGATAGAGCCTCAAGCGCGAATCCTCGCACGGGCGCTCGCGGCTTGTGCCCGCTCAACCACTTGCTCACCGTGGTCTTGTCATAGTGCATGGAGGCGCCGGCCTCCGTACCAACACGGTTCACAGCCGTAGCGAATTGATCAAGCGTCCAAGCTGCCTCGTGGATGAGTCTGCGCAGATCTTCGTTTGACTCACGTGTGGCCATGGTCCCTGCCTCGCGCTTTCAACGCTTTCAACTCGGACCGACTACACCACGGTACCGCCCTGAGCCGCGCATCGGTTCCCTGTAACAGGACAGGTCATTAGCTCTAGCGACCTGTCTGACAGACCCAGTTCGAGACAGGAAGGACCCCCGCGACGTTGCTGGAGCGGCGAACGTCCGGGGGCGTGGCCAACGCTGTGAAGGAGCGTCAACGTGCTGGACACTATCGTCCGTGTGCTCGTATGGGTGAGGGCAGTTCTGGCCTTACGGCCGTCCGGCCGTCACCGTGCCGTCCCGGGCCTCCCCGCGTCGTATCCGGCGCTTTCCCGGCCCGTGGCGGGGGCCGGGGACTCCGCGCCTGTTCGGCCCGGACCGGTCCCGCGCCCGTATACCGACTCGCCGACCCTTGAACTGCTCGCCATCCCCCTGCCGCTGGATGGCGAGCTGCCCGCGCTGGTACGCCCCTACATGGTGACCGATGAGCGGCGGCAGCAACGGCGGCCGAGGACCGGCCCGCGCGTGGAGTTGATCTGTGCCCCGCACGGGATGGTGGTGATCCGGTGACCGCCACCGGCCATGCCGCCCGCATCCCGGCCCCCGGCTGTGCCCTGTGCGCCACCCCCGGTGATTACGGGCCCCGTAACCTCAGTGATCCGCGTTCGGGCCTGTGCCCGGCGTGCATCGCGGCGGGCAAGCCCACCCGTGACGGCCTTGAGCGGGCCGTTGCGATCGTCGCCGGGCAGAGCCTCGCCGCCGCTGAAGCCCTGAGCCTGGCCACCGCCACGCCGGAAGAACTGGCCTACCACCTCGGTGCGGTCAAGCGCGGTCTGCGCGCCGTGCTCCAGCTCCTCGCGCCGGTCGAGGGGACGGGCCGGTGAGCGCGGACAACGGGGGCGATGAGCCCCGGATGACGATGCGCGTCTACACGGTGGCACGCGACGGGATCGTGACCGTACGCCGCGCGGCGGTGGCCGTCCTGGTCGGCGAGAAGAGCGACACCTACGGGCTCGGGCAGGCGTGGCCGCCGTGCCAGTGCCCCCGCCACCGGGAGGAGAACGCCCCCTACCGCTTCCGGCGCACCTGAGACGGCCGTCCGTTCCGTGCCCGCCCCGTGGGGCCGGGCGGACGGTCCTCGGGTCCCAGTCGCCGTGTCTCCCCCGTGGCAGACGACCGGGGCCACCCCCGAACGCCCC
>NZ_JAHLEM010000833.1 GCF_018883605.1 Streptomyces niphimycinicus
GGAGGAGAACGCCCCCTACCGCTTCCGGCGCACCTGAGACGGCCGTCCGTTCCGTGCCCGCCCCGTGGGGCCGGGCGGACGGTCCTCGGGTCCCAGTCGCCGTGTCTCCCCCGTGGCAGACGACCGGGGCCACCCCCGAACGCCCCCGCGACCGCACGACCGAACGGAGCGGATCGTCACCGGGTTGCCGGGTCCGGGGGCCACACCGTCATGCCGTACTCGGGCGCGCGCCAGTCGAACGACAACCGGACCGACTGGCGCCCGGGCACGGCGGCTCAGGACGGCATCGCCAGCTCGAACCAGACGACCTTGCCCGTGGACAGCCGGGTCGCGCCCCAGCGCCGCGCCATCCGGTTCACCAGATACAGCCCGCGGCCGCCCTCGTCGGACGGCCGGGCCTGGCGCAGCCGGGGCAGTTGCGGGACGTCGTCCCCGACCTCGCAGCGCAGCACGTCCGTACGCAGCAGCCGCAGGGTGATCGGCCGTTCCGCGTAGCGCACCGCGTTGGTCACCACCTCGCTGACCAGCAGCTCCACCGCGTCGGTCAGATCGTCCAGGTCCCAGCGGGCCAGCGCCCGGCGGGCCAGCCGGCGCGCCTGCCCGGCGGTCTGCGCCTTCGGGTCCAGGAACCAGTAGGCGACATCGCTGGGCGCGATGCCCTCGAAGCGGGCCGCGAGCAGCGCCACGTCGTCGTCGCGGTCGCCGGGGCCGAGCATGTCCAGCACCTCGTCGCACAGCGGCTCCAGCGGCGGCGGGTTGGGGCCGGTGAGCCGGGCGGTGGCGGTCAGCCGCTCCCGCAACTGCTCGATCCCGGTCCACACATCGCGCATCCGCGATTCGACCAGACCGTCGGTGTAGAGCATCAGGGTGGCCCCGGCCGGGGCGTCCAGTTCGACCGCCTCGAAGTCGACCCCGCCGACCCCGATCGGCGCCCCCGGCGGCACCCGCAGCACCTCGGCGCGGCCGCCCCGGTGCAGCAGCAGGGGCGGCGGATGGCCCGCGTTGGCGACCACGATGCGGTGCGCGACCGGGTCGTAGACCGCGTACAGACAGGTGGCCATGCGGTCGGTGCCCAGCCGCTGGGCCTGCTCGTCCAGGTGGTGCAGCACCTCCTGCGGCGGCAGATCGAGCCCGGCCAGGGTCTGTGCGGTGGTGCGGAGCTGGCCCATGATCGCGGCGGAGGTCATCGAATGGCCCATCACATCGCCGACCACCAGCGCCACCCGGTTGCCCGGCAGCGGGATCGCGTCGTACCAGTCGCCGCCGACCCGCGCGGTCTCGGCCGCGGGCAGATAGCGGCTGGCCAGCCGGACGCCGGTGGGCTGCGGCAGCGAGTCGGGCAGCATGGTGCGCTGGAGCTCGTCCGCGATGTACACCTCGCGCCCGTAGAGCACCGCCTTGTCGACGCCGAGCGCGGTGTGGGTGGCGAGCTGCGCGGCCACCAGCAGATCGTCCGGTTCGAACGGCGGCCGGTCCGGGCGGCGTACGAACACGGCCGCGCCGATCACCCGGCGGCGGCCGCGCAGCGGCGCCAGCACGGTGCGCTGACCGGTCGCCACCGAGGGGCCCT
>NZ_JAHLEM010000834.1 GCF_018883605.1 Streptomyces niphimycinicus
GGCGGGAGTGCCGGTGGTGTACGTCGATCCGGCATACACCTCGCGCACCTGCGCCGAATGCGGGCACATCGACAGGGCGAACCGGGTCTCCCAGGCCTGGTTCGCGTGCCGGTCCTGCGGATTCGTTGATCACGCAGACCGGAACGGCTCCCGCAACATCCGCGCCCGTGCGTGGGAGTTGCGGCGATGCGGGGCCCCGTCAACGGCCCCCGCCCCACCACCGCGTCAGCGGGACGGGGCTGGACGCGAACGCAGCACCATCGCCAGTGGTGCCCGTTGCGCAAGCCCGACGCTTTAGCGCCGGGTAGTTGACATGCGACGTGGCATAGCGGCCACCGCACTCGTCGCGGCCATGGCGCTCGCGGCGACGCCCGGCGAGCGGCGTCAGGTCGGCCGCACCCGATCGGAGTCCCGGGCGGCGGTGACCGTGCGACGGACGTAGTCGGCGTGCGCGAGAGGCACGTCGAGCAGTGCCGCGGGCACGTCCAGCAGATCGAGTACCTCGGTGTGCCGGCCGGCGCATCGGTCGCTGAGCGCGCCGCGCTGCGCCATCAGTCCCCGGATCCCCGCGCCGTCCAGCAGTCCCTCCGCCAACAGATGGTCAGCCAGGCCCAGCAGGCAGGTCACGGCGTAGAGTTGTCGTACGGTGTCGTCGACGGCGCCTCGGGAACGGTCCGTCCACCGGCGGAGCAGCAGGGCCGCGCAGCGCGCGTCGACCTGCGGTCGGCACAGTGCGCCGCGCTGCGACGTCCTCCAGCGCCGGAGAAGACGCTCCGCCAGCGCTTCCAGCAGGTCGATGCCGTGGCCGCACGAGCGCAGGCCGTCCTCGGTGACGGCGGGCACGGTGGGAGAGGCGTCGTCCATTCTCGTGTTTTTCGCGGCGACACGGACGCTCTCGTAGCACAGGACAGTGTTGTCGCCGCCGAAGGTGGTGTTGATCTCGCCGTCCACGCGTGCGGTGACGATCTCGTTGTGGCTGTGGAACCCGTGGCCCCCGCACAGCTCCCGCAGAACGACCAGGGCCGCGTTGGCCGCCCATGAAGCGTGGGCCTTGGCCCCGGAGGTCAGTCCGTAGAGCGTCTGCCGGTTGCGGGTGACCGGCTCTGCCGCGTAGCGACTGGTCCACTCCTCGATGAGGTGCTCGGTCAGGTGGTGGAGGGCGAGTGCCCCGGCGACGACGGGCATGAGGCGTTCGCGGTAGTGCTGGTAGCTCAGGAGAGTGCTGCCGAAGGTCTCCCGGTGAGTGCTGTAGCGAAGAGTGATCGCCGCGCAGCGCCGCAACACCCCGGCCGCTCCCGTCACGGGGAAGATGCGTTCCTGAGAGAACGTCTCCAGGCAGCGCAGATAACGCCCTCGCCTGGCGATCTCGGAGACGTACCTGCCGGAGTCGTCGATGTGCGCCCAGGCGCTCAGCAGGGCGTCCGGCGGAATCCGGTACTGATCGAAATGAATCATTCCCGTCTGGTTCCCCGCGATCCCGCCCTTGGGGTCGGCACGGCGAATGCGCACGCCGGGGAACGGCAGCGCGCCTTCCGTCGGCCGCAGCGGAACTCGGAACCAATGGTGGCCCTCGTCGGCACCGTCGACCACCAGCCGGGCGAGGAGCATCGCGTGCGTCGCGGAGAACAGGCTGTTGCCGATCCAGTACTTCGCCGCGTCATCGGAGGGTGTCATCACGCGCAGTGACCGGTCTTCGTGCCGGTAGTGGACTTCGGTCCCGATGGACAGGAGGTTGGTCCCCCGGCCGATCTCGGTCACCGCGAAGGCGTACACCCGCTCCATCCGGTCGATCTCGTCGCGGTACGCCGCCACCTGTGCGGGACTGCCGTGCGAGAGCAGCGCGCTGCCTGCGAGTTGCTGGTTGCCGATCGTGGAGACCAGCGAGATGTCGAAGGCGCTGACCCAGCCCAGGGTGCGCACCAGGTCGGGGAACCGGGTTTCCCGGCTTCCCCCGCACCATGCCTCGCTTCCCACCAATCCCTTGGCGTGCAACGCCTTCGCGCGTTCGACCGTCAGGAGCATCAACTCGTCCACACCCAGTTCGTACCGGGCGAGCGGATCGAAGAGGGGCTCGACGAGAAAGCCGGTGACAGGCGCTTCGGGTCCGGGCACGTCATTTCTCCTGACCGTGCGGCGGGGCCGTCGTGCCGGGTTTGGCGACGGGCAGGTCGTGGCGGGTCAGGTCCAGGGCCTTGAGGGTGGGAGCCACGATGTCGCGGAGGTAGACTTGGCCGTTGATGCCGGTGGAGCGCATCAGGGCGGTGCGGGCATCGGGATCCGGGAGGAGTTGTTCCGCGGGCATGTGGAACGTCCGCAGGACATGCGCCAGATCGGCCAGGGTTCCTTCTCGGTCGTCGTCGAGCAGGAGGGCGACCATGTGTTGGTAGAACTTGGTGTGGGCCATCTCGTCGCGGCCGATGAGGCGGTAGATGTCGGCGAGGACCTGGTGATCGGTCTCCAGGGCCAGGGCGCGCTGGGAGCGGTAGACCACGAAGGTGGTGAGTTCCTGCATCATGCCGTAGATCAGCATTTCGCGGGGACTCTCGTACGGGCGCTCCCAGCGTTTGGCCAGCACGGTGTCGGCGTAGTCGTGGAGTTGTTCTTCGGTGCGCTGACCGCTGCGATGCAGGTACTCCCGCAGGGCGAGGGAATGCTTGGATTCCTCGTACCCCCAGTTGGCCGCGAACCAGGCCTGGGCGTAGTTGCGGCCGAAGAGTTCCAGATGGGTGTTGAGATAATCGGGGAGGAACATCTCCACGCCGAAGAACGTCTCGGCGTTGGTGGCGAGTTGCGGATCGCTCTTCGAGCTGTCCAGCGCGTCCCAGTCGATGTCGTTGAACAGATTCCACCTGCGGGTGCGCTCGGCGTTCTCGAAGAACGTCATGTAGGAGCGGTGGAAGGATTCGCGCAGGTTTCTGTTCATGAGGCGGTGCGGTTCACGAGTTCGGCGGAGATCAGGTCACACAGCCCTTGGAAATCGGTCACGGAGTAGAGATTTTCGTCGGGCAGGCGGATGTCCAGCTCCGTCTCGGTCCAGGTGACCAGCTCCAGCAGTTGCAGGGAGTCGATGCCGACCGAGTGGAGGTCGGATTCCAGGGTGAGCGGGGGCTGCTCGGCGGACGTGATCTGTCGCAGACCGCGGTCGAGGAGGGCCAGCAGGTCGTCCTGTGTCATCGGGGTTCCCTTTCCTGTGCGGTAGTACCGGTGTTTCGTGAGACGGCGTGAGCACCACCGCCTTGTTCGACGGCTGTGGGCCGCAGTGCTTTCACTCGGGATCGTCGACCCGGCGCAGGCACCACTGGGAGAGGGTCATGTGCCGGCGGGCGAAGGAGTTGATGCAGCAGCTCAGATACCGGTCATAGGTCTCGAAGAGTTCGTTGCCCCAGCGGTCGCGGATTTCTTCTTCGTGGGCGCGCAGCCGGGTGCGCCAGTGGGTGGTGGTCCGCTCGTAGTCCTCGCGCCTGGTGCGCAGATGCATGACTTCCCAGTAGGGCCCTACGGCCATGATGATGTCCTCGGCACGGGGTGTCATGCCCCCGGGGAAGATCGTCCTGCTGAGCCACTGGAGCTCCCGCGCCTCCTCGGGGCGGCGGGGCAGGCGGTCGCGCAGCCCGGTCTGGAGCGCGAAGTGGGCGCCGGGGCCAGTCCACGTCCACGCCTTGTGGAAGTAGTCGCGGTAACGCGCGACAGCGCGGCCCGCGCGGGCCTCCTCGGGAGTGCAGACGTGCTCGATCATGCAGATGGACTGCACCGCGTCGAAGGTGTGGGACGGCGTGAAGTCGCGGTAGTCGACACAGGAGACGCTTACTCCCGGCATGTCGCGACGCAAGATCTCGTTGTACTGGGCCTCGGAGAGGGTGATGCCGTGCGCCTGGGCGACGTGGCGTTCCTCAGTGAGGTAAGCGAGGTTGTTCCCCCAGCCACAGCCGATGTCCAGCACCCGGCTCTCCGGTGTGATGCGGGCGAAGTCGTGCAGGATGCCGAGCTTGGCGAGCTGGGCGGTGTCGAGGTCGTCGGTGTCGTCGAAGACGCCGCAGGTGTAGTTCATCCGGCTGTCGAGCCATAACTGGAAGAACTCGGGATCGAGGTCGTAACTGACGGCTATGTCAGCCCTGCTGGACATGGAGGACACCTTCCAGGTATTGGCGGCGGGTTTCCTGCCGCCGTGGCTTTCCCGAGGTCGTTTTGGGGACGGTGCCGGGCCGGACGGCGACAACGTCGTGGACGGGAATGCCCAGAGCGGTGGCCACCGCCTCGCGCACGGCGGGGGCCAAGCCGGAAACGGCCGAGGTGCGGCACTCGACGACGATCACCAATTCCTCGGACTGCGGACCGGGGCGGGTGCAGGCGACGACGCCGCCCGCGCGGACGCCGGAAACGGTCTCGGCGAGCCACTCCACGCGCTGTGGGTCGATATTGCGGCCGTTGAGTATCAGCAGATCCTTGACGCGTCCGGTGACGAACAACTCCCCTTCGGCGAGGTAACCGAGGTCTCCGGTGCGCAGCCAGCCGTCCGGCAGGAAGGACGTGCGGGTCTCCTGTGGAGCCGCGACGTAGCCGTGGGCGACGGAGGGGCCACGCACCCAGACTTCACCGACGGCGCGCTCACCGAGGGCGTCGCCGTGGGGGTCACGGATGACGATCTCGTAGCCCGGCAGGGGCGGTCCGCACCCGACGAGGGTGCTCACGCCGTCGGCTGGGTCCGGCAGCCCGGCCCCACCGTCGGTGGGGTCTGCCTCACCGGTGGGATCCGTGCCGACGGGGGTGGCCTGCCCGGCGGACAACGCGGCCGTCCGGACATGGTCCACGCGGTACAGGCGGTCCGGTGGGGAGAGCGCGACCGCGAGGGTGGCCTCGGCCAGCCCGTAGCACGGCATCAGGGCCTCGGGAGCGAGGCCGGTGGGGGCGAAGGCACTGAAGAACCGTTCCAGCACCGCATGGTTGATGGGCTCAGCGCCGCATCCGAGCACGCGCACATGGCCGAGGTCCAGGGCGGCGGTCCGCTCGGCCGAGGTCCGGCGGGCGCTCAGCGCGAAGGCGAAGTTGGGCGCGAAGCTGATCGTGGCGCGCCGTTCGGACATCGACGACAGCCACAGCCCGGGATCCCGCACGAAGAAGCGGGTCGGGATGAAGGAGACGGGGACGCGGGCCAGCAGGGGCGCCAGCACGAATCCGACCAGTCCCATGTCGTGGTGGAGTGGGAGCCAGGAAAGACCTCGGTCGATGGCCGGGTCGCTGCGCAGGCCGTCGTGCATGATGGCCAGGCCGTTGGCGAGTACCGATTCCATGCGCGCCGGGACGGCACGGGGATTTCCGGTGCTGCCGCTGCTGAACTGCAGGTACGCGGTCGCGTCCGGCTCGGGGTTGTGGGGTGGTAACTCTTCCGGCGGCGCGGCGACGACGCTGTCCAGGGCGACCGGCCTCCCACTGCCCTCGGGCGGTTCGGTGTCACCGCGCAGCGCGATCACCCGGGGCTGCGCGATACGCGCCATCGCCGTCACGTGGGCGCTCCACGCGGCGTGACGCCCCGCCGCGGGCGGCGGTGGCAAGGGAACGGGGACCACGCCAGTCCACAGGGCGCCGAGGAAGGCCGGGACGAATACCTGCGGGTCGGTCGCCTCGACGGCGACCCGGTCGCCGGGCCTCAGGCCGGCCTCACGCCATCCCCGTGCGGCCGACCAGACGCCCCGGAGAAGGTCGTGCCGGCTGACAGCGGTCCATTCGCCGTTTTCGCGGAGGTATTCATGGGCGGGCCGGTGGTCGTTCGCGTAGCCCGCCAGTACATCGGTCACCCAGGCTTCGTGCATGTGCCGCCGATCCTTTTCTTCGCAACCGAAGATCAATTCTCCAGCGCTACCCTGCTGTGTCAAGTTTGCTGGTGGGGTGGGTGAGTTGAGGCTTACCGGTGGTGCCGGCCGTGTCTGGCTCGGCGAGTGGTGACACAGCGTGTCCGTAGACGCTGACTGTCGGCGTTGCGGAACCCGAACGCGTTGCGGGCGACGAGCTTGATCACGCGATTGATCCCTTCGCTCTTGGCGTGTCCGCCCGAACCGATCCGACCGGCCGGGCGCGTGGGGCCCTTGATGCGGGCCCCCAACGACGTCACCGCCGAACTCTTCGAGTGGAAGTACGGCTCCGTCGCCAAGGAGTGCACCAGCACCCTCGACCCCGCCGGATACGGCTATGCCGAGGTGTCCCCGGCCACCGAGCACATCCAGGGCGGCCAGTGGTGGACGTCCTACCAGCCCGTCAGCTACAAGATCGCCGGTCGGCTCGGCGACCGCACCGCCTTCAAGGGTCGGGGCATGTCCAGCGGAGTGTCAGCGCAATGGGCTCAGGCGGCCACCATCCGCCAGCCGAGCCCTGAGGTCGGCGCGGGCGCCTGCCTTCGCGGGGAGGGTCAGGCCGCGGCCGTAACCGCGGCCCCGGACGCCGCCGGTGGCGACGATCCCGGTGACCTGGCGGCTTCCGGCGGCCAGCAGATACCACCGGCCGGATCGCGCCTTCCACAGCACCCCCGCCAGCACCCGCGGCTCGCGCGGGCCGCAGGCGGGGGAGTTGTTGGCGCTGGAGACGACCGCGCCCGTCGCGCCCCGGCGGGTGTCCCACGGCTGGAACTGGGCCAGGACCTTGCTGCCCGTGTCCCGCCAGGTGTCGGCGCGGGTGCACAGCCAGGCCGCGTGGCCGCCCGCCTCCGGCAGGGCCTGGGCGGCGAACCGCCAGGCGTTGACCGAGCGCACCCCCCGCCCGCGCATCATCGCCAGCCGGCACCCGGTCCTGGCCCAGCTCGCGCGGGCCGCCCGCCCCGCCACATCGCGCACACCGGCGCCGGGGGCGCCGTACGTGAGCCGGGCCGGGGCGAGTTCGCCCAGGTCGGCGACGAGCCGGGAGCCGAACTGTAGGGCGGGCCAGCCACGGCAGGGCCGCAGTTGCGCAACGGTGCGCACCGGGTCGGTCACCCCGTGCCCGGTGCGGTGCAGCGGACGCGGCGCCCTGGCCGGGTGGAGCAGATCCCGCACCCAGGCATGGCGCACCCAAGGGGCGGTCAGATAGCGGACGTTGCCGTCCGTGCGGCTGAGGACCAGCGCGGTCGAGGTGGCCGCGTCGGCCGCGTCCAGCCGGGCGAAGTCCAGCGCGACGGCACTGCCCTTGCCCGCCTCCGCGTACCGCGCCACCCGCAGCCCGTCGTACAGCAGCACCACCGTGGCCTGGTCCACCTCGCCCGCGAACAGCAGTTGCGGCGGCCCCGAGGGCGGCCCGGACTGCGTGCCCAGGGTGGCCGACACCCGCACCGAACGGCCCGGCCGCGCCCACACGGCCAGCGCGCGGCGCAGCAGCGCGGTGTCCCGTACGCGGTCGCCGCGCGCGGGCCAGGAGGAGAACCCGGCCCGGGAGGCGTTGCGCCAGGCGTCGGGCGCGGCCCGCGTCAACCGAGCCGGATCCAGGGCCCGTTCGGAGGATGGATTACGGGCGTACGAGGGCGCGGCCGCACCGTTCGGCCCCCAGCCCCGCCCCGGCACACCCAGCAGCGTTCCGCACACCACCAGGGCCACCACGGCCACCAGCACCGCCCGCACATGCTGACGGCGGCGCATCAGATCGGTGGGCCGCGCCTGGAGTGAACACGGGTCGAACTCGGCGGACTCCAGCAGCGATTCGTCCCGGCTGCCGGTCTGCTCCGGCACCGAATCCGCCTCGTCCAGCGCGGCCCGCGCGTCGTCGACCCCCGCGGCGCGCAGCAGGGTGCGCGCCTCGTGCTCGCCGAGCCGCTCCAGCTCCCGCAGTACGTACGCGGCGCGGCCGGGGCCGGACAGCTCCGACAGGGCCCGCTCCAGGGCGAGTTCATCGGCCCCGCCGGAGCGCGGGAACAGCCGCAGCCCGAACACCTGCGGCAGCGCCGGGGGCCGCTGCCACCAGCGCCGCGGCCGGGCGGCGCGCAGCGCCAG
>NZ_JAHLEM010000835.1 GCF_018883605.1 Streptomyces niphimycinicus
ACCGGCCGGGGCAGTCGGGCCGGTGGGGGTCACGCCGCCGCGCATGCCGCCGGGCCCTCCCGAAACGTTCCTCCCCGCCGATCCCCGACCGGCGCCACCATCACTGCGCCCGCCCCAACCGACGCACGCCCCCCTGCCCCCGCCGCCCGGGCGGGCGCCCGTGGCCGATCCGCTCGCCGCCACGCATGCGGCGATATTCGAGGCGGCCAACTCGGGGCGGCACAGCGAGGCCGCCTCGATGGCGGCCGCCTGGGAGCAGGAGGCCCTCCGGACCGCCGGTCCCCGGTCCGACGAGGCGATCCACTGGCTGGAGGTCCGGGCCGATCTCTCCCGTATCGCCGGGGACCCGGCCCGCGCCTGCGAGCTGTGGCTCGCGGTGGCCGAGGCGCGGCTGGGCAACGGGGAGCCGGTCGGCCACCCCGAGGTCGAGGGGGCCGTGGACCGGGCGCACCACCAGTGGCAGTTCGTGGCGGACCGGGCCAGGGCCGGCGCCCTCGCCCCGCCGCTGATCGAGCTGCGGAGCAGGGTGCCCGGACGCAAGCCCGGCGCGCTGGAGGCGGTCCGGCGCCGGGCCGAGCTGCTCCGGGCCCCGGCCCGCACGCGCTGACCGCCCCTCTGGCCGCGACGGGCTGACCGCCCCTCTGGCCGGGACGCGCTGACCGCCCCTCTGGCCGGGACGCGCTGACCGCCCCTCTGGCCGGGACGGGCTGACCGCCGTCGTTCCCCAGGACCGGAGACACCGGGATCGGGCTCAGTGGTGGAACGCCTGGGCGGTCCTCCCCGTGGGCGCGGACTGTGACCGCAGCTCCGGCAGCAGCGACCCCAGGTCGTTCACGAAGAGATCGGCGAGATCCGCCGAGAAGCCGTTGCGGCACACCACCCGCAGCACGGACAGATCCTCCCGGCCCGGTGGGAAGGCGTACGCGGGCACCAGCCAGCCGCGTTCGCGCAGCCGCCGCGAGACGTCGTAGACATCGAAGGCGCCGACCCCCTCCGCCGTGGTGAACGCGAACACCGGAAGCTGATCGCCCCGGCTGAGCAGGGTGAAGTCCCCGAACGCCGCGATCCGCTCGGCGAGCGAGCGCGCCACATCGCGGGTCTGCTGCTGGACGGCGCGGTAGCCCTCCCGGCCCAGCCGCACGAAGGTGTAGTACTGGGCGGCCACCTGGGCGCCGGGGCGGGAGAAGTTGAGCGCGAACGTCGGCATGTCGCCGCCCAGGTAGTCGACGCGGAAGACCAGCTCCTCGGGGAGCGCGTCCGCCGTGCGCCACAGCGCCCACCCCACCCCGGGGTAGACCAGGCCGTATTTATGCCCCGAGGTGTTGATGGAGGCGACCCGCGGCAACTGGAAGTCCCACACCAGGTCCGGGTCGAGAAAGGGGGCGACCATCGCGCCCGAGGCGCCGTCCACATGCACCGGGATGTCCAGGCCCGTGCGCTCCTGGAGGTCGTCCAGCGCCCGGCACACCTCGGCGACGGGTTCATAGGAGCCGTCGAAGGTGGAGCCGAGGACCGTCACGACGCCGATGGTGTTCTCGTCGCACAGCTCGGCGGCGGCCTGGGGATCGAGATGGAACCGGTCGCCCTCCATGGGCACCTGGCGCGCCTCCACCTCCCAGAAGTCGCAGAACTTCTCCCAGCACACCTGGACATTGGTCCCCATGACCAGATTGGGGCGGGCGGTCGCCGGATAGCTCACCGGATTCCGCTTGGCCCAGCGCCGCTTGAAGGCCATTCCGGCGAGCATGCACGCCTCGCTCGAACCCGTGGTGGAGCAGCCCACGACCGTGTCCGGATCGGGGGCGTGCCACAGATGGGCGAGCATCACCACGCACCGCCGCTCCAGTTCGGCGGTGCGCGGGTACTCATCCTTGTCGATCATGTTCTTGGCGAAGCAGTCCGCCATCAGCCTGTCCGCCTGCGGTTCCATCCAGGTGGTGACGAAGGTGGCCAGATTCTGGCGGGCGTTGCCGTCCAGCATCAGCTCGTCATGGACGAACTGATACGCGGTCGTGGGCGCCATCGGCTCGTCCGGGATGCAGTGGTGCGGGGGCCTGCCGGTCATCCCGCTCACCGGATTGGCCTCGCCGTAGACCGGATTGACGGAGAACGCAGAGCGATGTCCCCGGTGGGGTGGGGTGGGGGTGCCGTGATGAAGTGCCATCTTCGTTAAATTAGGGGCATATCGGCGATACACCCCGATCCCGCGCCGTGCCCCCGTGCCCCGCCCCCGCTACCCCGCGCTGCTGAGTGACGGCTACCCCGCGCTGCTGAGCGACAGCTTGGCCGCGAAGCCGAGGAACGCCGTGCCCGCGGCCGCCGAGAGCCCCGCCCTCAGCCGCCGGCGCCGCCGGAAGGTGGCCGCCAGATATGTGCCGCTGAAGATCAGCACCGACAGATAGGTGATGCTGAACAACTGCGCCCAGGCGCCCAGCGCCAGGAAGGACAGCGCGGGATGGGCGTAGTCCGGATCCACGAACTGCACGAAGAAGGAGATGAAGAAGAGGATCGCCTTCGGGTTCAGCAGGCTGATGACCAGCGCCCTGCGGTACGGGCGCTCGCCCTCCGCAGACCCCTTGGCCGCGTCCGCCGACTCCATCGAGCCATCCGCGGACTCCATGGCCGCGTCCATGGCCCCCTCCGCGCTCCCCGGACGGCGGCGCCACAGCGCCCGCGCCCCGCGCAGCATGCCCACCGCCAGCCAGGTCAGATAGCCCGCGCCCGCGAACTTGACCACCGCGAAGAGCACCGGGCTGGCGTTCAGCAGCGAGGCCACCCCGCCCGCCGACAGCGCCATCAGCACGGTGTCGCCGCACAGCACCCCGGCCGCTGCCCGATAGCCGGTACGGGGGCCGCGGCGGGCCGCGACCGACACCACATAGAGCGAATTGGGGCCCGGCAGCAGGATGATCAGCGCCAGACCGGCCAGATAGGTCGAAAGATCGGTTATCCCCAGCACAACCGGCAGGATGACAGCCGCCCCCCGCGCCGCCCAGCGGGTTTCGCCATCCGGACTTGCACCTCACGCGACGTGAGGGCGCACCGTGGAACCCGTACCGAACTGAAGGAGAGCGGATCAGGCCATGAGCTACTCCGTGGGACAGGTCGCGGGCTTCGCCGGTGTCACGGTGCGCACGCTGCACCACTACGACGAGATCGGACTGCTGCGCCCCGGCGCCCGCAGCGCGGCCGGGCACCGGCGTTACGGCGACGCCGACCTCGACCGGCTCCAGCGGATCCTGTTCTACCGGGAGCTGGGCTTTCCGCTCGAAGAGGTGGCGGTGCTGCTCGACGACCCGGATATCGATCCGCAGGCCCACCTGCGGCGTCAGCACCGGCTGCTGACCGACCGGATCGAGCGGCTGCGGAAGATGGCCGCCGCCGTCGAACAGGCCATGGAGGCGAGGAAGATGGGCATCAATCTGACCCCGGAGGAGAAGTTCGAGGTCTTCGGGGACTTCGACCCGGACGAGCACCAGGAGGAGGTCGAGCAGCGCTGGGGGAACACCGAGGCGTACCGGGAGTCCCAGCGCAGGGCCGCCTCGTACACCAAGGAGGACTGGAAGCGGATCCAGGAGGAGGCGGACGAGCTCGGCAACCGCTTTGTCGCGCTGATGCGCGCGGGCACCCCGCCGACGTCCGAGGCGGCGATGGACCTCGCCGAGGAGCACCGGCAGGGAATCAGCCGTAACCACTACGAGTGCGGCCATGAGATGCACGCCTGCCTGGGCCGGATGTACGTCTCCGACCACCGCTTCACGGAGAACATCGACAAGGCCGGGCCGGGGCTGGCGGTCTACCTCCGCGACGCGATCCTCGCCAACGCGGAGCGGCACCGCTAGGGCCCAGGGCCCTAGGGCCATCCCTGGAGGGTGGGGCCGGGGGCGGGCGTCCTGGGCGATGGGAACCAAGGGCACGCACACGGCGTTGATAGCTTTGGGCGGCACACTGCGAAGAACACCTCGGTTCCGCCCCGACCCTGCGGCCGGGCCTCGCACGAGCCTGCTTCCCTCGACCCAGGAGCCTCCCACCCGTGAACACCCTCGCGCTCGGCCCTCAGTGGCTGGACCCGGACTATCTGATCGAAACCTTCGGTCTGCTCGGCGTCCTGGCCATCGTTTTCGCGGAGTCCGGTCTGCTCATCGGCTTCTTCCTGCCGGGCGACTCGCTGCTCTTCACCACCGGCCTGCTGGTGACCACCGATGTGATCAAGCAGGATCTGTGGGTGGTGTGCGTGGCCGTCGCGGTCGCCGCGATCGCCGGTGACCAGGTCGGCTATCTCTTCGGCCGGAAGGTGGGGCCGTCGCTGTTCCGGCGCCCCGACTCCAAGCTCTTCAAACAGGAGAACGTGGAGAAGGCTCATGAGTTCTTCGAGAAGCACGGGCCGAAGTCGCTGATCCTGGCCCGCTTCGTGCCCATCGTGCGGACGTTCACGCCGATCATCGCGGGCGTCAGCCGGATGAACTACCGCTCGTTCATCATCTTCAACATCATCGGCGGTGTGCTGTGGGGCACCGGCGTCACCCTGCTGGGTTCGGCGCTCGGGAAGGTCGACTTCGTCCATCAGCACATCGAGCTGATGCTGATCGCGATCGTGCTGCTGTCGATCATCCCCATCGTGATCGAGTTCCTCCGGGCCCGCGGCAAGGCGAAGAAGGAGGCCGCCGCGGAGCCGGATCCGCAGGGCCCGGCCGCGGGCGCCCCCTCCCAGGGGCCGCGCGGGCGCCACGCCAAGCGCTGACGCCTAGCGGCAAGCGCTGACGCCGAGCGCCGGGGCCGCCGAGCGCCGGGGCCGCCGAGCGCCCCGGCGTCTCCCGCCGCCGTGGCGTTCCCCGTCACCCCGGCGTCTCCCGTCCCGCCTGCACCTCGTTCACCTGCGTTCACGCACATCACACACAGCCGCCCCCACTCCCCTTCGGCGGCCACCGCCCCGCACAATGGGCTCCGGTGGCCGCCGATGCTGCATCCTTGGCCGCTGGGAACCATACGGGGAGGGCTGGTGAGGAGCGAGGAGACGTGAGGCCGGACCGTCAGCAGACGCCGCGCGGGGCGAGCGCGGTGGACACGGACACGGGGGAGAGCCAGAAGCCCCAGTCCGACGAGGCGCACAGCGCCTTCACCCCACCCCTCGGCATACCCATGCCGCCTCCGCCCGAGGACGAGCACCCGACATCGGAGTTCGCCGTGCCCAGCGGGCTGACGGCGGAGACCACCGTCGAACCCGAGGGCTCGGCCTTCGTGCCACCCCCCGGGGTGAAGACCGCGCAGAGCAACCAGACCACCGGCGGCTTCCCCGCCATCACCCCGCCGAACGGCTTCCCCGTCGTCCGGCTGACCAAGGACGCCCCCTGGCAGGACCGGATGCGCACGATGCTGCGCATGCCGATCAGCGAGCGCCCGACGCCCGAGCGCGTGGAGCAGCAGGACGAGACCGGGCCGGCCGTGCCGCGGGTGCTCGACCTCACCCTCCGCATCGCCGAGCTGCTGCTCGCGGGCGGCGAGGGGGCCGAGGACGTCGAGGCGGCGATGCTCGGAGTGGCGCATGCGTACGGGCTCGACCGCTGCGAGCCGACCGTCACCTTCACCCTGCTGTCGGTCAGCTACCAGCCCTCGCTGGTGGACGATCCGGTCACCGCCAGCCGGACCGTGCGGCGCCGGGGCACCGACTACACCCGGCTGTCCGCGGTCTTCCGGCTGGTGGACGACATCACCTCGCAGGAGGAGTTCACCCTCGAGGAGGCGTACCGGCGGCTCGCCGAGATACGCCGTAACCGCCACCCCTACCCCGGCTGGGCGCTCACCGTGGCGGGCGGCGGGCTGGCCGGCGCGGCGAGCATGCTGGTCGGCGGTGACTGGCCGGTGTTCTTCGCGGCGGCCATCGGGGCGATGTTCGGCGACCGGCTGGCGTGGCTGGCCTCGGGGCGCGGGCTTCCGGAGTTCTACCAGTTCGTGGCCGCGGCGATGCCGCCCGCCGCGATGGGCGTGGCGCTCAGCCTCCTGAACTCCGGACTCCAGGCGTCCGCCGTGATCACCGGTGGGCTGTTCGCCCTGATCCCGGGGCGGGCGCTGGTCGCGGGTGTCCAGGACGGGCTGACCGGCTACTACATCACCGCGGCGGCCCGCCTGCTGGAGGTCGGCTATCTGATCGTGGGCATCGTGTGCGGGGTGCTCACGGTGCTCTACGGGGGCGTCCAGCTCGACGCCAAGCTGAACCCGGAGGCGGCGCTGCGCCATGTGGAGCGGCCGGTGATCCAGATCCTGGCGGCGATGCTGCTCGCGCTGACGTTCTGCATCCTGCTCCAGCAGGAACGTCACACCGTGCTGTTCGCCACGCTCAACGGCGGGGTCGCCTGGGTGGTCTACGCCGCGCTGGCCGATACCGCCAATGTCCCGCCGGTGGCCGCCACGACCGTGGCCGCGGGGCTGGTCGGCCTCTTCGGCCAGTTGCTCTCGCGTTATCGGTACGCCTCGGCGCTGCCGTATGTCACGGCGGCGATAGGGCCGCTGCTGCCCGGTAGCGCGACCTACTTCGGCCTGCTCGCCCTGGCCCAGGGCAACCTGGACCGCGGCATTCCGTTCCTCACCCAGGCGGCGGCGCTGGCCCTGGCGATCGCCATAGGAGTGAACCTGGGAGGCGAGGCCGCGCGCCTCTTCCTGAAGACCCCCGGCGCCACCATCGACCCCTCCGGCCGCCGCGCCGCCAAGCGCACGAGGGGCTTCTGACGGGCGCGCCGACCGGGGCCGCGCCCGCCCCGGGCCGCCGCCGTCCCGGGCCCGGAAACGCCGGAGGGCGGGACACCCACCGGGTGTCCCGCCCTCCGGCGTGATCAGGACTCAGTGGCCGCCGGCGGCCTCGAGGCGCTTGATGGACGCCTCCACCTCGGCCTCGGCCTCGGCGCGGCCCACCCAGTTGGCCCCCTCGACCGACTTGCCCGGCTCGAGGTCCTTGTAGACCTCGAAGAAGTGCTGGATTTCCAGGCGATCGAACTCT
>NZ_JAHLEM010000836.1 GCF_018883605.1 Streptomyces niphimycinicus
GATCAGGACTCAGTGGCCGCCGGCGGCCTCGAGGCGCTTGATGGACGCCTCCACCTCGGCCTCGGCCTCGGCGCGGCCCACCCAGTTGGCCCCCTCGACCGACTTGCCCGGCTCGAGGTCCTTGTAGACCTCGAAGAAGTGCTGGATTTCCAGGCGATCGAACTCTGAAACGTGGTGAATATCACGCAGGTGCTCCACCCGGGGGTCCGAGGCCGGTACGCAAAGCAGCTTGTCATCGCCGCCCGCCTCGTCCGTCATCCTGAACATGCCGATGGCACGGCACTTGATCAGGCAGCCGGGGAACGTCGGCTCGTCGAGAATGACCAGTGCGTCCAGCGGATCGCCGTCCTCGCCGAGGGTGTTCTCGACGAAGCCGTAGTCCGCGGGGTAGCTGGTCGACGTGAAGAGTCGCCGGTCAAGACGGATGCGACCCGTCTCGTGGTCCACCTCGTACTTGTTCCGCGAACCCTTCGGGATCTCGATGGTGACGTCGAACTCCACGGGTGGCTCCTCCATGATCAACACATACGTCTGGTGATTAAGTGTCCCCCACGCAGGTGTGTGGTGGCGAAAGGGGCTGGTCGGTCGTGCCTGAAGCCCGATCGTGGCAGGTCAGGGAGTGGCTGCGGCATCGGGTGAGCCGTGGGCGACGCGAGTTCGACCGCGCGCGCGGTCGTGGACTGTACGAATGGGACCGCGTGCGCGCCCGTATCCGGCGCGAATGGCGGCGCATGCCCCGGGAGCGGCAGCGGACCTGGCAACTGGTGACGGTCTCCGCCGCGACCGGTCTGGCGGTCGCCGTGGTGTCGGTGCTCGTGGCCGGACCCTGGGACGGCGGTCAGCGGACGGCCGAACGTGCCCGCGCCACCGACGACCGGGCCCCGGACGACGGGCGCAACGGCGGTCCGGGGCGGCCCGCGCCCAGCGCC
>NZ_JAHLEM010000837.1 GCF_018883605.1 Streptomyces niphimycinicus
AGCCGGCGCGTCGAGGCCCGCTCGTCCGCGCCGTCGCCGTCGGCGAGCTCCGCCACCAGGGCCGCGGTGTCGGTCACGGGCGCTCACCGCCGGGCAGGTCGTACTCCCCGAGCCGCCGCGCCCGGCGGTCCCCGAGGATCCAGGCGACCAGCGCGGTGCCGGACAGCAGGGCGATGCCGAGGGGGTCCACCCAGGCCGACTCACCGCCGAAGATGTCCTGGGAGACGGCCGCCAGCAGGATGCCGAGCAGGGTCAGCAGCGTCCGGCGCACGATGACGACGATCCGGGATTCCGGTGGTGGCACGAACGGGCCGGCCGATCCGTCGTCCGGTGCCGTCGTGGTCGGCGACTGCCGCTCGGCCTCCCGGAACTTCCCCCGGAAGACCCACCAGGCATAGATGTTGTAGGCCAGCACGAACGGCATGCACAGCCCGACCCCGACCACCAGGAACACCTGCGAACCCTGCGGGCTGGACGCCTCGTGCAGGGTCAGGGACGGCGGTACGACAACCGGTACCGTCGCCGCCACCAGCGCCAGCAGCCCCGCGGCCTCCGCGCCCAGCACCGCCGCGAATGGCCGCCAGTCCGGCCGCCGCCCGAAGCCGTACCAGGCCACCGCGGAGCAGACCAGGGCGGCGGCCACGGCGAGGCCGAAGAGCGTGGCACGCAGGGGCTGTTCGAAGGGGAAGTGCTGCGGGTCGGCGACCTCCAGGCCGAAGCCGAGGATCAGCGCGGCCACGAGGGTCGCGCCGAGCAGCGGACGGCCGAGCCGGCCCGCCCACTCGTGGGCCGTGCCCTCCGTCTTGTCCTGGAGCCAGGCGGCACCGGCCAGCAGGTACACGCACACGAGGCCGAGCGCGCACAGCACGCTGTAGGGGGTGAGCCAGGCGAGGGCGTCCCCCGTGAAGTGACCATCCCGCTGCGGGAGTCCGGACAGGACCGCGCCGATCACCAGGCCCTGGCAGAGCGTCACGGCGAGGGAGGCCAGCCCGAAGAGCAGCCCCCAGCCGCGACGGTAGGTGCCGGAGGCACTCTGGAACTCCAGGCCCATGCCGCGCAGGATGACCGCGAAGAGCATGGCGATCAGCGGTGGGTACACCCCGGGCAGGACGGTCGCGTACGCCCCGGGGAGTCCGGCCCACAGGGCCACGCCGCCCAGGATGATCCAGCTCTCGTTGGCGTCCCAGGCGGTGGCGATGAGCTCGTTGTACTCGCGGCGGCGCCGCTCACTGCGGTCGAAGAGGCTCAGTATGCCGACGCCGAGGTCGTAGCCGTCCAGGACGACATAGGCCCCGAACGAGAGCAGGACCAGTGCGTAGGTCAGGTACTCAGACAACGGAGCCCTCCGGCTGCGCGGTTCGAAGGTCCGTGACCGGTTCCGGGCCGGCCTTGACGGTACGGATGATGTAGCGGATCCAGAGGGTGAGCAGGGTCGCGTACAGCAGCGCGAACCCGGTCAGGCTGAGGGCCGCCTCGGTGAGGGTGAGGTGGGAGACGGCGTCGGCGGTGCGCAGCTTGCCGTAGACCACCCAGGGCTGGCGGCCGCTCTCGGCGGTGATCCAGCCGCCGGTGATGGCGATGACCCCGGCGGGGGTCATCCACACCAGCCAGCGCAGGAACCGCGGAGAGGTGAACAGGCGGCCGCGCAGGCGCAGGACGAGCCCGGCGAAGGCGGCGGCGAACATGGCGAGGGCGGTGAAGTACATGGCCCGGAAGCCGTAGAAGGCGCTCCACATGTTGGGGCGTTCGTCCGGCGGGGTCTGTAGCAGGCCCGGGACCTTGGCCTCGCCGGTCAGGTCGTGGCCGATGGCGGCGCCGAGGTACGGTATCCCGACGCGGAAGTCATTCTTCCCCTGGTCCGTGTCGGGGATGACGACGAGGTTGTAGTCGTTGTTGTCCGTCGTCCAATTGCCCTCGAATGCCTGGAGCTTGGCGGGCTGGCGCCCGCCCATGAAGACGGCGGTGGCGTCTCCGACGTAGAGCTGGACGGGCATCAGGATCGCGAGCACGCCCAGGGCCATGGACAGGGTGCGCCGGGCGAACGGCAGGGCGGACGCGCGGCGTTTGACCAGATACCAGGCGCTGATGCCGCCGACGAACCAGGACGCGCTGATCAGTACGGCGAGCAGCATGTGCGGGAAGCGGTGGCTGAAGGCCGGGTTGAGGAGCACCTGCCACCAGTCGGTCACGTGGAACTGGCCGTCGACCTCCCGGTATCCGGCCGGGTCCTGCATCCAGCTATTGGCGGACAGGATCCAGGTGGTGGAGAGCAGGGTGCCCGCGGCCACCATCCAGGAGGCCAGGGCCATGGTGCGGGGCTTCACCCGGCCGTCGCCGTACAGCATGATCCCGATGAAACCGGCCTCCAGGAAGAAGGCGGTGATCACCTCCATGCCGATGGTGACGCCGATGACCGGGCCGACGGCGTGCGCGTAGATGCCCCAGTTGAGGCCGAACTCGAAGGTCATCACGGTGCCGGCGACCACGCCGAGGCCGAAGCCGACGGCGAAGATCTTCTTCCAGAAGCGGAAGATTTGCAGGTAGAGCGGGTTGCCGGTGCGGACGTACACGGTGTAGGCGACCGCGAGCAGCAGGGACAGGCCGACGGTGAGCGCCGGGAAGGTCATGTGGAAGATCGCCGTGATCGCGAACTGCCAGCGCGACAGTTCCACGACGGAGGACGAGGCCATGGAGGGCTCCAGGAGGTGATCAGAGATCGCTGCCCTGGTGCAGTTCGGCGACGTAACCGCCGGGGAACCGCACCATCGCGTTGCTACGGCCCTTGCCGTCGTACGGGCCCCACAGCACCTGTGCACCCGCCGCCTCGGCCTTGCGCAGGGTCGCCGTGAGGTCCTTGACCGCGTAGCCGGTGGCCTCCCGCCCGAACGGGTAGGGCAGGTGGCCGTCGGTGACGCTGACGACCGTGTTGCCGAACGGGGAGCGGAGGGCGATACGGCGGTAGGTCCGCCCGGGCAGACCGATGTCACCGCCGTCCGCCGCGCGGTCGTCGCAGACAGTCCGGCCGCCGGTGAACCGCAGGTAGGAGCGGAGGAAGGCGGTCGCCGAGTCCGGCGTCAGATAGACGCGGTTGTCGGGCACGGTCTCCAGGGGCGCGTACGACGGGGCCTTGGTGTGCCAGTAGAGCTGGACGTTGACGCCACCCGGGAACTGGACGACCGCGTCCCGCCCGATCGGGTCGTCGAACGGCGCCACGACGGTGTTCGCGCCGCTCTGCCTGGCCAGCCGGACACCCCGGTCGAAGTCGCTCATGAGCCAGCCCGTCCGTTCGGCGCCGAACGGATAGGGGACGGGCGTTCGGAAGTCGAAGACGGACAGGGTGCCGACGGGTGAGAGCACCAGTTCCGACTCGGCCTCGCTGGGCGTCGGAGTGACGTTCGTGACGACCTTCGTGGTGTGGGTCCCGCCGAAGGTCGCCAGCCAACTGTCGACGAAGGCGTCCTCCTTGCCGTGGGTGACATAGACGTGCGTGGTGTCGTACTGGGGGCCGACCGCCGTGGTCGGGGCCCGGCCGGTGCTCCGGGCCGAGGAGGGGGCACCGGAGCCCACCACGCTCAGCGCCACCAGCACCGCGGGCAGCGTCCATGCCATCGCCTTGTGCTTCATGTCGTCCCTTTCTGCCGAAACCCGGTGATCCGCACGGTAGGCGGGGAGGGCGGGGACAATCGTTCCGAGAGCGCCCGGGATGCGGTCCGACAAGGAACAGCCGGCGGTGTCAGTCCGCCCGGACCGCGCCCGCCGCCCTGCGCCACTGCGCCGGCGACATCCCGTACGTCTCGCGGAAGGCCCGGCTGAAGTGAGAGGGGCTGGTGAAGCCCCAGCGGGCGGCCACCGCGGCGATCGACCGGTGGGCGGCGCCGGGCCGGGCGAGCTCCTCGCGGGCCGCCTCCAGCCGGCGTGTGCGCACCCAGGCGCCCACGGTGGTGCCCTGGCGCTGGAAGAGCCGGTGCAGATAGCGCAGCGAAATGGCGTGCTGGTCGGCGATGTCCTGCGGGGCGAGTCCGGATTCGCCGAGCCGGGTCCGGACGGACGCGGTGATCCGCTCCCACAGGGCCGATTCGGGCTGTCCGCCGGCCTGTTCCAGGGCCACGGTGGACAGGATCCCCACGATGGTACGGGCGAGTTGTTCGCGCCGGGTCGGGGTGGCCCGGATGACCTCGTCGACGAGCCCGTCGAGCAGCGGCAGCAACAGGCCCGCCGCTCCCCCGCCGGCGTCGTCCACCACGGTGGCCGTGAGGGCGCGCAGTTGCCATTCCTCCAGGCGCAGCAGGGCGCGGGGCACCATGAGGATCCGCGCCCGCTGCCGCTCGGGGAGCACGATCCGGAACGGGCGCCGGGCGTCGTGGAAGGCCAGGCCGCCGGGGTGGAGTTGGGCGGTGCGGCCATCCTGGAGCAGCAGTGCGGTGCCCTCCACCTGCCGGCGGACCAGGATGTGGGTCCGCGGGTCGGCGGCCACCGAGCGGGCGCCGCGCAGAATCGTTCCGGGGCCGAACTCCTCGGTGGCGATCTGGAGGGCACCGAGTCGTTCGGCGGCCAGTTCGCCGGTCCACGGGCGGTCGTGCTCCACGGTGACCTCGATGTCCACGAAGGTCCGCGAGAGGGCGCGCTGCCAGGCGTCGAGGCGGTCGCCGGGGGCCGGCTCCCGGGTGGCGCAGGACACCCCTGGCGGGTGGCCGGTCAGCATGGCACCCTTCCCTCCCGCACGCGCCCCAGCCAGTCCGTCGGTGACAGCCCGAAGGAGTTGCGGAATGCCTTGCCGAACGCGGCCGGACTGGCGAACCCCCAGCGCCGGGCGACCTGGCCCAGGCTGACGGAACCCGGCGGCTGCGCGGCGAGCTCCTTGCGGCACTCCCGCAGGCGCTGCTCACGGATCCACTGGCACACGGTGCTGCCCTCGGCCTCGAACAGCCGGTGCAGATAGCGGACCGAGATTCCGTGCACCCCGGCGATGACGGAGGGGGCCAGTCCGGGGTCCGACAGGTGCCAGCGGATGTACGTCTTGATGCGCAGCAGCAGGACGCCGTCGGCACCCGGCAGTTCGGCGGGGTCCGCCCCCAACTGGTCCGCCGCCGTCGCCGCCACCAGGCCGATGACGCTCTCGGCCAGGCGCTCGGCCGTCGGTGTCGGGTACGACTCGGAGGTGTCCGCCAGCCGCTCCAGCAGCGGCGCGAGCAGGGCGGGGAGTCCGCCGCTCGGGCGCACCGACCGCGCGGTGAGCTCCCGCAGGCCGGCCTCCGGGAGCTCCAGCAGCGGACGCGGGACCGCGAAGATCTTCAGCCGGAAGCGTTCCGGGAAGGTGCTGCGGAAGGGGCGGATGGTCTCGAAGAACCCGATGTCACCGGTCCGCAGCTCGGTGGTGCGGCCGTCCTGTTCGACCTGGGCGCGGCCGGTGCTCTGGACGGCCACGAACACCTCGCGCCCGTCGCCGCGAGCGATGAAGCGCGGCGCCCGGTGGACCTGGCCAGGGTCGGCTTCCACCGTGGTGATCCGCAGGTCCCCGAGGCGGTCGGTGCGCAGGGTCGCGTCGTAGGTACGGCCTTCGGTGGCGATGTCCATCCCCACCAGGGTGTCCAGCACGGCGTCGTGCCAGTAGTCCAGGCTCTCGCTCGGCGGAACCGAGCGGGTGGTCAGCACAATGGTTCGCTCACTCGCCGCTACGGTCGAACGCCGGCGTCTCTCCTCGTAGGAGTCGATCGCGGTTGACATGCCGTCAGCCTGTCGTGGCGGCGCCGGTAGGCGCATCAGTCGGCCGACTGGTCCTCGGTCGTTCCGGTTCTCATCACCTCAAACGGGCACGCAAAAAGGCGCATCCGGCCGGAATCGCCGCCCGAGTGGGCACGCTGTCGGCCAGGGCGTGCAGCGCCACGAAGTCGTGGATCGTCCCGAGGAACCGCAGGGACAGCGCCTCGACCCCGGCCTCGGACAGCCGGCGCGCGTAACTCTCGCCCTCGTCGCGGGCCACGTCGGCCTCGGCGGTGACGACCAGGGCCGGCGGCAGCCCCGCCAGCTCCTCCGGGCGGGCCCGCAGCGGTGCCGCGGTGGGTTCGGTCCGCCGGGCCGGATCGGCGACGTACCGCGCCCAATAGGCGCGCAGTGCCCGCCGCGTAAGGAGGTAGCCGGTGGCGAACTGCCGTTGCGAGGGGCTGTCGCAGCGGGCGTCGGTGAGCGGGTAGTAGAGCAACTGGGCGCCGATCCGCGGCCCGTGCCGGTTCTTCGCCAGCATGGTCACGGCGGCCGCCAGCGTGGCCCCGGCGCAGTCCCCCGCCACCGCCAGCCGGCCCGGGTCCAGCGCGAGTTCGTCGGCGTGGGAGACCGCCCAGGTCAGCAGGGCGTAGCACTCCTCCAGGGCCACCGGGTAGCGGGCCTCGGGGGCGCGGCGGTACTCGGGGACCACGGCGCACACACCCGCCCCGATGACGAGTTCGCTGATGAGACGGGCGTGGGTCTGTGCGTCGCCGAGCGCCCACCGGCCGCCGTGCAGATACAGGAGGGCCGGGAGGATGCCGGGCGCCCCGGCCGGGCGGACGGTCCAGAAGCCGAGCAGCCGCGACGGGCCGACCGGTGCCACGCGGAAGACCGCGTCCACGTCGAAGTCCTCGAACCGGTCGGCCTGGGTCTCCCGCAGCGCCTGCCGCCCCGCGTCCGGGCCGAGGTCGTCGAGGGAGGGCGGCGCGGCCGAGGCGGTGATCAGGCGCTGCACCACGCGGTCGAGGACCACGGCCCTACCCGGTTGTCCGGGCCTCATGGGCTCTCCTCCGACCGGTCCGCCGCCCCCTCACCGGCCCTGTACCAGGTCACGGAGCTGATGGCGGCTGCTGATGCCGAGCTTGGGATACACGTTGTACAGATGCGAGCCTACGGTGCGCGGCGAGAGGAAGAGCCGCTCACCGATCTCGCGGTTCGACAGTCCGCGTGCGGCGAGCTTGACGATCTGCCGCTGCTGTGCCGTCAGCCGCTCCAGTGGACCCCCGTCCTCGGGCGCGGGCGCGGCGCCACTGGCGCGCAGCTCGATGTGGGCGGCGGCCGCGAGGGCGCCGGCGCCGAGGCGTTCGGCGGCCTCCAGGACCGTGGTGAGCTGTTGGCGCGCCTCCAGGGTCCGGCGGCAACGGCGCAGCCAGATGGCGTAGTTGAGGCGGACGTGACCGCACTCCCACGGCCACCGGTTCGCCCCGTGGTTGACGAGCGCGAGCTGGAAGCGCTCCTCGGCCTCGTCGTCCGGGCCGACCATGGCGGTGGCATGGTGCAGGAGCAGCGTCATCCTGGTGCTCGGGCGCTCCCCCTGTTCCGCACGGACCCGCTCCAGGATCGGCAGGGCCTCGGCGGACCGTCCGGTCCGCTGGGCGGTGACCGCGAGTTCGGCGATGCTCCGCGCGGACAGGTAGGGGTGCAGGGGCGCTCCGTCGGCGGCGAACAGTTGGCGCAATTGCCGCCAGGCGCCTTCCATGTCTCCTTGTCCGAGGGCGGCGAGTCCGCGGGCACGCAGCAGACGGGCGTGGGTGGCCCGGTTCTCGTCCAGGCAGACGGCGCGCCAGACGGCAGGGGTGAGCCGGGGTGCCGCCGGAAGGGTTCCGCGCAGCGCCCGCACGGTCAGGGCCTGAGCCTCCAGATCGGCCTGGACGCGGGGCAGGCGCAACACCGCGGCCTCGGTCATGGCGTCCTGGATCACGGTCTCGGCCTCCGGGAACCGCCCGATGGCCACGAGGGTGTCCACGAGGACGAGGACCGACCAGCCGCGCAGACCGAAGGCGCGGGCGGTCCGCAGCCGGTCGTCGGCCGTACGCGACTGCCCCAGGTCCACGTCCGCCTCGTCCGCGTGGTAGGCCACCGCGGCGAGGACCGCCCGAGCGGCCGGCGCGTCCGCTCCGACGGGCGGGGCGCCGTGC
>NZ_JAHLEM010000838.1 GCF_018883605.1 Streptomyces niphimycinicus
CCCGGTGAGCTTCCCGGTGGCCGCACCGTCGGGCGGCATGCCGCGCCGTTCTCGGGGCGGGCCGCCGCGGCGTTCGGCGCCGCACGGGCGGCCCTCGGGCTGCCGTACGCCTGGGGCCACGCCGGTCCCACCGCCTTCGACTGCTCCGGGCTGACCCAATGGGCCTACGCCCACGCCGGGGTGGCCATTCCGCGCACCTCACAGGCCCAGGCGCACGCCGGGCAGCCAGTGGCGCTGTCCCAGGCCCGCCCCGGCGATCTGGTGGTCTACCGCTCGGATGCCAGCCATGTCGCCATGTACGCGGGCAACGGACAGGTGATCCACGCCCCCTATCCCGGGGCGCGGGTCCGCTACGACCCGGTGGACATGTTGCCGATCTCTTCCATCACTCGCGTGTCACCTTCTCGGCCGTGAACGGACCAAGCTGTTGACTCAGTCGGTCACACCGATTCACGCTCTCCTGCGCAGCAGGCTTCCGCGCCCGGGGTCACATCCACCGCAGGTCTGCGGTGCGGGACCGTTGACGGGGCCCCACGCCAGGCATCGCCCGGCGACATCCGCCCGGTCAGCGCCATCTGAGCCGTGTCCCCGGCAAGCCGGTTCGTGCCTTGCGGGCTCACGAGCGGATGCGACGGGACTAC
>NZ_JAHLEM010000839.1 GCF_018883605.1 Streptomyces niphimycinicus
GGGGCCCCACGCCAGGCATCGCCCGGCGACATCCGCCCGGTCAGCGCCATCTGAGCCGTGTCCCCGGCAAGCCGGTTCGTGCCTTGCGGGCTCACGAGCGGATGCGACGGGACTACTGGACCGCTGGCCGGTCCGGGGCCGAGGGATGCGATTCCTCCCGGGCCTGAACAGCCGGGGTTCCTCGCGAGACGGAGCTGAAGCCGGCGCGCGGGCTCGTACGATCTAAGACGTGGCGGGTCGGTGGAGATCGGGCGGATGGCGGGCGCTGCTGTGCCTGCCGCTGGTGGGCACGTTCACCCTGACCGCGCTGGGCGGCTGCGCCCCCGCCCCCGCGCCCGACGACCCCGAGGGGCGCGACGGCCGGGCCGTGCAGCGCCTGCTGGACCAGCGGGCCGCCGCGGTCCGGGAGCGGGACGCGGACGCCTTCCTCGCCACCGTGGACCGCGGCTCCGCCCGCTATGTGGCCGAGCAGCGGCGGGTGTTCCGGCAGATGTCCGCCGTACCGCTGCGCTCCTGGACCTACCGGCTGGTGCGCACCGGCGGTTTCGCCCCCGCGCCGGTCGGCGGCCGCAGCCTCGCCGCACAGGTCGAACTCCGGTACCGGCTGACGGGATACGACACCGCGCCGGTCGTCTCCGCCCAGTACCTGACCCTCGCCCGGCGCGCCGGGCGGTGGTACGTGGCCTCCGACGACGGCGTGGTGGACGGCAAGCGCGGTACGGAACAGCTCTGGGACCAGGGCACGGTCGACGTCGTCCGCGGCGCCCACAGCCTCGTCCTGGGCGTCGGCCAGGACCGGCGGGTGCTGCGCGCGGTCGCCGGTATCGCGGACCGGGCGGTGCCCATCCTCGGCCGGGTCTGGCCCCATGAGTGGGCCGGACGCGTGGTGGTCGAGGTCCCCGGCTCCCTGGACCGGATGGCGGCCCTGCTCGGCGCCTCCGCGGACGGCTACCGCGGGATCGCCGCCGTCACCACGGGCGAGGTCGGCGGGGCCGGTGACGAGGCGCCCGCCGACCGGGTGATCGTCAACCCCGAGGCGTACCAGGTCCTCGGCGACTTCGGCCGCCGCGTCGTGCTCACCCATGAGACGGCCCATGTCGCCACCCGCACCGCCACCAGCGCCGCCACCCCGCTGTGGCTCTCCGAGGGCTTCGCCGACTGGGTGGGCTACCGCACCCCCGGCCGCACCCCCCGCCAGGTCGCCCCCGAACTCACCGACGCCGTCGTCGCCGGGCATCCGCCCACCTCGCTGCCGCGCGACGACGACTTCCGCTTCGGCAGCGACCCCGACCGCCTCTCCCGCGCCTATGAACAGGGCTGGCTCGCCTGCCGCCTGATCGCGGACCGGTGGGGCGAGCGGAAGCTGGTCGACTTCTACCGCGCGGTGGGCCGGGCCCCCGAGCGCTCGGGGGCGGTGGAGTCGGCGCTGCGGAAGGTGCTGGGGGTGAGCCTGACGGAGTTCACGGAGCTGTGGCGGAAGTACGTGGCGACCGAGCTGGGCTGAGCGCCGCCCCGGTGCCCGGCCCGGGTGGGCCGCGGCGGGCGCGCCGCGGCACCCGGTACTGTCGGCCACGATGGACAAGACCCTGCTCGTGACCAACGACTTTCCGCCCCGCCCCGGCGGCATCCAGGCGTTTTTGCACAACATCGCGCTGCGCCTCGACCCGGACCGGATCGTCGTCTACGCCTCCACCTGGAAGCGCGGCCAGGAGGGCGCCGAGGCCACCGCACGCTTCGACGCCGAGCAGCCGTACCAGGTCGTCCGCGACCGGACGACCATGCTGCTGCCCACCCCGAGGGTCACCCGCCGCGCGACCGCGCTGCTGCGGGAGCACGGCTGCACCGCGGTGTGGTTCGGCGCCGCCGCGCCGCTCGGGCTGATGGCTCCCGCGCTACGTACGGCGGGGGCGCGGCGGCTGGTGGCCACGACGCATGGCCACGAGGCGGCCTGGGCGCAGTTGCCCGCCGCCCGGCGGCTGCTGCGGCGGATCGGCGGGTCCACGGACACCATCACCTATCTCGGTGAGTACACCCGCTCCCGTATCGCCGCCGCGCTCGACCCCCGGGACGCCGCCCGGATGGTGCAACTGCCGCCCGGTGTGGACGAGAAGACCTTCCACCCCGGCTCGGGCGGTGACGAGATCCGGGCCCGCCTCGGCCTCGCCGAGCGGCCCGTCGTGGTGTGCGTCTCCCGGCTGGTGCCGCGCAAGGGGCAGGACACGCTGATCCGGGCCATGCCGCGGATCCTGAGGCGGGTGCCGGACGCGGTGCTGCTGATCGTCGGCGGCGGGCCGTACGCGAAGGATCTGCGCCGGCTCGCGGAGACCGAGGGCGTGGCCGACTCCGTACGGTTCACCGGCCCCGTGCCCTGGGAGGAGCTGCCCGCCCACTACGGCGCGGGCGACGTCTTCGCCATGCCCTGCCGCACCCGGCGCGGCGGGCTGGACGTCGAGGGCCTCGGCATCGTCTATCTGGAGGCGTCCGCGACCGGGCTGCCGGTCGTCGCCGGGGACTCGGGCGGGGCGCCGGACGCGGTGCTGGACGGGGAGACCGGGTGGGTGGTCCGGGGCGACTCGGCCGAGCAGAGCGCCGAGCGCGTCGTGACCCTGCTGGAGGACGCCGAGCTGCGCCGCCGGATGGGCGAGCGGGGCCGGGCCTGGGTGGAGCAGCGCTGGCGCTGGGACCTGCTGGCCGACCGCCTGAAGTCGCTGCTGTGACCGGCCCCTGCGGCGTGCTGTGACGCTCCCCGACGCCGCGCCGTGCGGTCCCCGAAGTTGTGACGGTCCGGGCCCAGGGCATCGCCCCGCGCCCCGGCGTCGTCAGCCGCGGTAGATGGCCTCGATCTCGGCCGCGAAGTCCTTCGCCACCACGTTCCGCTTCAGCTTCAGCGAGGGCGTCACATGCCCGGAGTCCTCGGTGAACTGTGTCGCGAGGACGCGGAACTTGCGCACCGACTCCGCCTTGGACACCGCCGCGTTGCCGTCCTCCACCGCCTGCTGGATCTCGGCCAGCAGCTCCGGGTCCTCGCGCAGCTCGGCCACCGTCACGCCCTCGGGCTTGCCGTGCTCGGCCGCCCAGCGCGGCAGGAACTCCTCGTCCACCGTGATCAGCGCGCCCACGAAGGGACGCCCGTCGCCGACGACCATGCACTCGGCGACCAGGGCATGGGCGCGGATCCGGTCCTCGATCACCGCCGGGGCGACGTTCTTGCCGCCCGCGGTGACGATGATCTCCTTCTTCCGGCCCGTGATGGTGAGGTAGCCGTCCTCGTCGAGGGTGCCCACGTCCCCGGTGTGGAACCAGCCGTCCGACAGCGCGTCCGCGGTGGCCGTCTCGTTGTTCCAGTACTCGGTGAAGAGGTGCTCACCGTGCAGCAGCACCTCGCCGTCGTCGGCGATGCGCACCACCGTGCCCGGCATCGGCTGTCCGACCGAGCCGATCTTCTGCCGGTCCCAGGGGTTGAAGGTGGTCGCCGCGCAGGACTCCGTCAGGCCGTACCCCTCCAACACCGTGAAGCCGATGCCCCGGTAGAAGTGGCCCAGCCGCGCGCCCAGCGGCGCACCGCCGGAGATGGCGTGGGTGGCCCGGCCGCCCAGCACGGCCCGCAGCTTGCTGTAGACCAGCCGGTCGAAGACCTTGTGCTTGAGCCGGAGCCCGAAGGACGGCCCGCCCGGGGCGTCCAGCGCCTGGCTGTACTCGATGGCGGTGTCGGCCGCCTTGTCGAAGATCTTGCCCTTGCCCTCGGACTGGGCCTTCGCCCGCGCCGAGTTGTAGACCTTCTCGAAGACGCGCGGCACGCCCAGCACCAAGGTGGGCCGGAACGCGGCCAGTTCCTCGGTCAGGGACTTCACATCGGGCACATGGCCGAGCTTGATCGGCGCCAGCACCGCCGCGATCTCCACCAGCCGCCCGAAGACATGGGCCTCGGGGAGGAACAGCAGCACCGACGACTCACCGGTGTGGAAGATCGGCTTGAGCCGCGCCACCGCGTTGCCGCATTCGGCGAAGAAGCTGCGGTGCGAGAGCACACAGCCCTTGGGCCGGCCCGTGGTGCCCGAGGTGTAGACGATGGTGGCGGGGGAGTCGGCGTTGGCGATCGAGGAGCGCTCGTCCACCTTCTCCTCGGGCACGTCCGCGCCCAGCTTCCGCAGCGTTCCGATGGCATCGCCCTCGATCCGCCAGACCTGCTTCAGGGTGGGCAGGGTGTCCCGTACGGCCTCGACGGCGGCTTCGTGGATCCCGGTCTCGACCAGCGCGGCCACCGCGCCCGAATCGCTGAGGATCCACTGGATCTGCTCCGGTGAACTCGTCTCGTACACCGGCACGGTGACCCCGCCGGCGCTCCAGATGGCGAAGTCCAGCAGCGTCCATTCGTAGCGGGTCCGCGACATCAGGCCGACCCGGTCGCCCGGTTCGACCCCGGCCGCGATCAGGCCCTTGGCGGCGGCCCGCACTTCGGCCAGGAACGCGGTCGCGGTCACGTCCTCCCACTGGCCGTCGACCTTGCGGCCGACCACGGCGACATCGGGATGCTGTGCGGCATTGCGGCGGATGAGATCCGTCAGATTGCCGTCGGCCGGAACCTCGTACAGGGCCGGAAGGCTGAACTCGCGCAAGACTGCTGCTCCTCATGGGGCGCCGGCGCCGCTACAGGGCATGGGGGGTGGTGGACGGCCCGGACGTTACCCATCGGTACGCTTCCGGGATAGGGGTTCCTGCCCAGATGTTTGATGCGTCACACACCGCCTTCATGCTGCCCGCACACTAGTCGACGGACGCCGTGGCCGCTGAGGAACCGCAGGTGGACGCGGGTCGCTACGGGCAGAACACCTTACGGGCACGGGCCCTTACCTCTTAGGGTGACATGCATGCGAGTCCACGTGGTGAGTGACGTGCACGGCAACAGTGAGGACCTCGAGAAGGCCGGTGCCGGGGCGGATGCCCTGATCTGCCTCGGCGACCTCGTGCTCTTCCTCGACTACGCCGATCACGCCCGTGGCATCTTCCCCGACCTCTTCGGGGTGGAGAACGCCGACCGCCTCGTCGAGCTGCGCACCGCCCGCCGCTTCGAGGAGGCCCGGGTGTTCGGCGACCGGCTGTGGGCGGGGATCGACCGCCATGCGGCGATAGAGTCCGCGGTCCGCCGCCAGTACGCCGAGCTCTTCGCCGCGTTCCCCACCCCGACGTACGCCACCTACGGAAATGTCGACATGCCGTCACTGTGGCCGGAGTACGCCCAGTCCGGTACCACCGTCCTCGACGGCGAGCGCGCCGAGATCGGCGGACTGGTCTTCGGCTTCGTGGGCGGCGGGCTGCGCACTCCGATGCGCACCCCCTACGAGGTCGACGACGCGACCTACGCGGCGAAGATCGCGGCGCTCGGCGAGGTGGATGTGCTCTGCACCCACATCCCGCCGGAGGTGCCCGACCTCTGCTACGACACCGTCGCCCGCCGCTTCGAGCGCGGCAGCACCGCCCTTCTGGAGGCGATCCACACCGTCCGCCCCAAGTACGCCCTGTTCGGCCATGTCCATCAGCCGCTCGTCCGCCGTATGCGGATCGGCGCCACCGAGTGCGTCAATGTCGGACACTTCGCCTCTTCCGGCACCCCCTGGGCCCTGGAGTGGTGACGCGCGCGCGGTAGCCTTCAGCGGCAGAGAGCTCATGCGGCGGACCGGTACGGAGGAGCCACGGCGATGGCGGAACACACCAGCTCGAGCATCACGATCGAGGCGGCCCCGGCCGACGTGATGGAGGTGATCGCCGACTTCGACCGCTACCCGGAGTGGTCCGGTGAGGTGAAGGAGGCCGACATCCTCACCAAGGACGACCGGGGGCGCGCCGAGCAGGTGCGGATGCTGCTCGACGCCGGGGCGATCAAGGACGACTACACCCTCCAGTACTCCTGGACCGGCGACGACCAGGTCAACTGGTCCCTGGTCAAGTCCCAGATGCTGCGCACCCTTGACGGCTCCTACCGGCTCTCGGCGCGTGACGGCGGCAAGAGCACCGAGGTGACGTACCAGCTCACGGTCGACGTCAAGATCCCCATGCTGGGCATGATCAAGCGCAAGGCCGAGAAGGTCATCATCGACCGCGCGCTCGCGGGCCTGAAGAAGCGCGTCGAGAGCGCCTGACCCGGGCGGGCCGGCCCGGGCCCCGACGGTGCCCGGGGTGGTCCGCGGCGCGGGGTACGCTCCGGCCGGGCGGATCATCCAACCCGCGCCGCGCATCTGACGCATCACCCTGCCGGAGGCTCCCTTCATGCGTACGGTCCTCGTCACCGGTACCGGCGGCGCGGGCCGCACCACCGTGGCCGCCGCGACCGCCCTCGCCGCCGCCCGTGAGGGGCAGCGGACGCTGCTGCTCACCGCCGACCCGGACGGCACCCCCGAGGCACTGCTCGGCATCCGCTCGCTGCGGTCCGCCCCCGGGCGGTCGGCGGACCGGCTGCCCTGGTCCGTACCCGTCGAGCTCGCCCCCGGGGTGTGGGCCGCGCGGATCATCACGGACGAGTGGTTCCGCGGTGAGCTGACCGCCTTGCAGGACCGCGGCCACGGCCTGCTCGACCTGCTCGGCGCCACCCCGCTGGACGGCGAGGAGCTGACCGCCCTCCCCGGAGTGGAGTCCATCGCGCTGCTGCGCGCCCTGCGCGCCGCCCAGACCGCCCCGCCCGGCACCGGCTGGGACGTCCTCGTCGTCGATATGCCGCCCGCGCCGGACACCGTCGCGCTGCTCGCGCTGCCCGAGCAGTTGCGGCGCTATCTGCGGCGGCTGCTGCCCGCCGAACGGCAGGCGGCCCGGGCGCTGCGGCCGATGCTGGCCCAGTTGGCGGGGGTGCCGATGCCCGCGCAGAAGCTGTACGAGACGGCCGAGCGCTGGGAGCGGGAACTGGCCGCCGTCCAGGGGGTGATCGAGTCCGAGGCCACGACGGTACGGCTGGTCGTGGAGCCCGGGCCGCTCGCCGACCGGGCGCTGCGCACCGCCCGGGCCGGGCTGGCGCTGCACGGCTGCCGGGTGGAGGCGGTGATCGCGAACCGGCTGCTGCCCACCGGCACCTCCGACCCGTGGCTCGCCGCGCTCTCCGGCCAGCAGCAGGACGCGCTCAAGGAGCTGTACGAGCAGTGGGCGCCCGCCGTCCCGGTCCGTGAGCTGCCGCATCTGGGCCGCGATCCGCAGGGCGTCGGCGACCCGCGGGGCGCGGAGCCGCGGCCCGGTGCGGACGGCGAGGACGGTGTGGAC
>NZ_JAHLEM010000084.1 GCF_018883605.1 Streptomyces niphimycinicus
GGGGGTGCGCAGCCCGCCGCCGCCCTGCCAGGCGGCGAGCGCGCGGACGTCGTCGCCGAGGTCGACGGCGTCCAGGGCGCGCTGGGCGTTGGGGGCGAGCGAGATACCGGCGCCGACGGGCTCGAGGCGGGCGGCCCGCTCCAGGACGGTGAGGGACCAGCCGCGGCGGTGCAGGGCCGCGGCGGCGGTGAGCCCGCCGACTCCGGCACCGATGACGATGGCACGGGGCTGCTGCATGACTCCTCCAAGCCAACTACAGGTGTAGTACTCATGATGTTACTACATTTGTAGTGCGGGCGGCGGATGGGCTTAGGTTGGCCCCATGACCGCTGATCGAACCGCCGTCTCCGCATCGGCCGCGTCCGTCTCCGCATCGGCCGCGTCCGTCTCCGCATCGGCCACGTCCGCCGCCTCCCGTGCCGAGCTGATCGCCGACACCGCCCTGGGGCTGCTTGCCGAGCGCGGGATGCGGGGGCTGACGCACCGTGCGGTGGACGAGGCGGCCGGGCTGCCGCTCGGCTCGACCTCCAACCACGCCCGGACCCGTGCCGCCCTGCTCAAGGCGGCGGTCCGGCGGCTGGCCCAGCGGGAGGCGGAGGTGCTGACACCGGACGAGATGCCGCGCTCCGCCGAGGCGGCGCCGGACGGGGCCGATCCGGTCGTCGAGCCGGCCGACGCGCTCTCACTCGCCCTGCACCGCTCGCTCACCGGCCAGCGCGATCTGCTGATCGCCCGCTATGAACTCGCACTGGAGGCGACCCGCCGCCCCGAGCTGCGGGAGTTCTACGACGCGACGGGGCGCGGCTTCCGGGAGCCGCTCGAAGCGATGATGACGGCGCTGGGCTCCACCGAGCCCCGGCGGCACGCGCGGTCGCTGGTCGCCTGGTGCGAGGGGCTGATGTTCAGTTGCGCCGCGGGCGCCGACCACGACGCCGTACCCGACCGCACGACACTGCGCACCGGCTTCACGGAGCTGCTGCGCGGGATGCTGAACGAATAACGCGTGGCGGGCCGGGTGGCCGGACCGCCATCATGACCGCCATGACGACCACAGAACGCCCCGAGCCGCCCCGGACCGCCGATGAACGCACCAGCCTGGAGGGGTGGCTGGACTTCCACCGCGCGACCCTCGCCCTCAAATGCGAGGGGCTGGACGACAAGCAACTGCGCGAGGCGTCGGCGCCGCCGTCCGAACTGACCCTGCTCGGCCTCGTACGGCATATGGCCGAGGTCGAGCGGAGCTGGTTCCGGCGGGTGTTCGCTGACGAGGACACGCCGCCGATCTGGTACAGCGACCAGGACCCGGACGGAGACTTCCACATCGCCGACGGGGACACCGCGCAGAGCGCCTTCGCCATCTGGCGGGACGAGATCACCAAGGCCAGGGAGGCCGCCGCGGGCCACTCCCTGGACGAGGTCGTCACCCGTCCCGGCCGTGGGGACTACAACCTGCGCTGGATCTATGTGCACATGATCGAGGAGTACGCCCGCCACAACGGCCACGCCGACCTCATACGCGAGCGGATCGACGGCGTCACCGGCGAATAAGACACGTATCGAGGGCGCCCCGGGGTGTCAGTGGGCGTGGTGGTGCTCGTGGTCGTGGTCGTGGTCGTGGCCGTGGCCGTGGCCGTGGTCGTGGTCGTGGCCGTGGCCGGCGCGGTGGTCGTGGCCCGGGGGCCGTTGCGCCAGGGCGAGGGTGCGGGCGGTGACTTCGTCCGCGGTCACGGCACACCGCCCGGCGAGCGTGTCCTCCAGGGCGGCCAGCCAGAGCCGGTAGTAGTGGTACGGCTCGTCGGGTGCCGCCGCCTCCCAGGCCGCGATCCGGGCGATCAGCGCGGCCTGGAACTCCGGCCAGGTGAACACGCCCGCCTCGGACAGGCTGACGGCCATGCCGAAGGCACGGCTCTCCCACGGCTCGGCGAACACCAACTCGCCGTTGAAGCGCGGTGGTGCGGCCGGGCCCTCGATGTCCAGTGGCGCGGTCATGGTGCCGCCACCTTGGCCACGCCGACCATCGCCTCCCGGGTGACCAGCGGCACGAGCTGTTCCTCGGAGAGGTGCTCGGTGCCGGCCGGACGCTCGGGCAGCACCAGCCAGCGCACCTCGCTGGTGGAGTCGTGGACGGTGATCCGCACATCGTCGTCGAGTTCGAGGCCCATCTCGGACAGCACGGTACGGGGCTCCTTGACCACGCGGGCGCGGTAGGCGGGGTCCTTGTACCAGCTCGGCGGCAGGCCGAGCACCGGCCATGGATAGCAGGAGCACAGCGTGCACACCACCACATGGTGGGTGGTCGCGCTGTTCTCCACGACGACGATGTGCTCGCCCTGCGGCCCGGAGAAGCCGAGTTCCGCGATCGCCGCGGTGCCGTCCTGGAGCAGCCGCCGCCGGTACTCCGGGTCGGTCCACGCCCTGGCGACGACCTTGGCGCCGTTGAGCGGGCCCACGTTGGTCTCGTAGGTGGTGATGATCTCGTTCATCACCTTCGGGTCGATCAGGCCCCGCTCGGTGAGCAGTTGCTCGAGCGCCTCGGTGCGCAGGGCCACGGGAGGGGCCTCGCCCGGTCCGCCGTCGGTGGTGGTCACTGGTGGACCCTCCTTGCTGCGGGCCTCGTTGAGAGGTTCGTGGTTAGATGCCGGTGAGAGCCGGGGTGACGGCCCGTGGTGGTCGCCCGTTCAGGGCCCGCATGACACTGCCGCCCCCGGCTCTTCCGGAGCTGTCGACCGGCAACAGAGGGACGCGCCGCAGAGCGCCAGTCAGTGACCCCCCGGGGACCAGCTCCGTCACCGGCCTGTCGCTGATAGGCCCAAGGAGAGCTGTGGCACTGCCCGAGAGCGCGTACTACGTCGGGATCGACTGGGGCTCGGCCGAGCACGCGGTCTGCGTCCTGACCGAAGCCGGCCGCGTCAAGACCGAGTTCACCATCACCCACACCGCAACCGGGTTCGCCGACCTGGCCCGCAGGCTCGCCAGGCTCGGGGATGCCGAGGCCGTACCCGTGGCGATCGAACGGCCCGACGGACGGCTGGTCGACCTGCTGCTGGAGGCCGGGCACCCGGTGGTGCCGGTGAAGTCCAACGCCATCAAGGTATGGCGGGACGCCGAGGTCCTGTCGGGGGCGAAGTCCGACCCCGGCGACGCGATGGTCATCGCCGAGTACCTGCGGCTGCGGCACCACAAGCTCTCCGCCGCCCGCCCGTTCACCGGGCAGACCAAGGCCCTGCGGACCGTGGTCCGCACCCGCGACGACGTAGTGCGGCTGCGGGAGATGGCCACCAACATGCTCTCCGCGCTGCTGGACGCCTTCTGGCCCGGCGCGAAAACCCTGTTCGCCGATGTGGAGTCGCCGATCGCGCTGGACTTCCTCACCCGCTACCCGACCCCCGCCTCCGCCACGGCCCTGGGCGAGAAGCGCATGGCCGCGTTCTGCGCCAAGCACTCCTACAGCGGCCGACGCAGCCCCGCCGACCTGGTAAGACGCCTGCGCTCGGCGCCCGCCGGCGTCACCGGCGAAGCCGAGACCGAAGCCGGACGCGACGCGGTGATCGCGCTGGTCACCGTGCTGCGGACGGTGGGTACCGTGAAGAAGGACCTCGACCGGTCGGTCAACGCCCACCTCGGCCAGCACCCCGACGGACACATTTTCGCCTCGCTGCCACGGGCCGGACAGGTCAACGCCGCCCAGATCCTGGCCGAGTGGGGCGACTCCCGCACCGCCTACGACGGCCCGGACGCCATCGCAGCGTTCGCCGGTGTCGCCCCGGTCACCAAGGCATCCGGACGCATGCGCGGGGTGTCCTACCGGTGGGCCCGCAACAAGCGCCTCCGCCGGGCGGTGACCACCTTCGCCGACAACAGCCGCCATGAGAGCGCGTGGGCGGCGGACATCTACCAGCGGGCCCGGGCCCGGGGCCGGGGCCTGGACCACCCGCACGCCGTGCGTGTCCTGGCCCGCGCATGGATCCGCGTGATCCACCGCTGCTGGCTCAACCACGAGCCCTACCAGCCCGACCGACACGGCGGACTGCAACGTCTCACAACCCCACAACCACTCGCTCAAGCGGTCTGAGGTTGACACAGGGGGTGTCATGAGGTGGCCTCCAGGTAGTTCTCGAACAGCTCGGCGGTGACCGCGAAGGGCTCGGCGCCGGCGCCCCACAGCTCACGGGAGTCGAAGCGCACCGAGTAGACGTACTGCGGGTTCTCGCCCTGGAAGTGGGCGTTGGTGTCCGGCAGTACGAAGGCGGGCCGGACGGTCTCGACGACTCCGGTGTGTCCCCGTGCGTAGCCCGGCAGCCTGGTGTGCCCGGGCACCGGCATGGCCTTGGTCCGCACCCGCTCGCCGGCGGCGAAGGCGGGCTCGCGGTCCACCGGGCGCAGCGAGCCCGCGGCGCTCGGCGCGTAGTCGGGCACGGCGGGCTCGGGGATCGGCGGCTCCGCCACGCCTTCGCCCCGCAGATTGCGGGCGCGGGCACCGATCGCGCCCGGCGCGAGGATGCCACTGTCGGTGAGCATCAGCTCCGCGCCGCCCAGCCAGCGCCCGTAGTAGCCGTCGTCCAGGTAGGCGGCGCGGTCCAGGCGCTCGAGCCCGTGCCGGAAGGCGTCCACGTTGATGCCACCGGAGGCGATACGGCTGGAGAGGGTGGCCAGCGCGAAGGCCCGGCCCTGCCAGGGCTCGTCGAAGACCGGCTCATCGCGCCTCGGTGGATGAACGGGGCCCCATCCCGGGGTGCCGCCCATATCAGCGATGCCCTCCATGGCATGCCTCCCCATATGGCCACATAACGTAAGTATGGGCCCGAATCGTATGCGACGGGTGTCATCCGGGCCGCGATGACGGCGCCGCGAAGGCCCCGGGACCGCACCCGAACGCTGCGGTCCCGGCACCTGGGCGGGTCAGACCAGGACGCGGCCGAGGAAGTCGCGGATGTAGTCGGTGATGGGCCCCAGATGGCTTTCGAGGGCGAAGTGCCCGGAGTCGAGCAGGTGGATCTCGGCGTCGGGCAGGTCCTGGCCGAACGCCTCCGCGCCCGCCGGGCCGAAGATCTCGTCATTGGCGCCCCAGACCGCCAGCAGCGGGACCCGGGAGTCGCGGAAGTACTGCTGGACCCGCGGATAGAGGTCCACGTTGGTGGGGTAGTCGCGGAAGAGCCTGAGCTGGATCTCGTCGTTGCCGGGCCGGTCCAGGAGCGCCTGGTCGTGCACCCAGTTGTCGGGGCTGACCAGGGTGGGGTCGGCGACTCCGTTCAGATACTGCCAGCGCGTGATCTCGGCGGTCAGGGCACCGCGCACGGGGCCCTCGGTCTCCGGGCCGGGGGCCTCGGCGTAGGCGAACACACCGTCCCAGAACGGCTTGACGAAGCCGTCGACGTAGGCGTTGCCGTTCTGGGTGATGATCGCGGTGATGCGGTCCGGGTCGCGCAGCGCGAGCCGCCAGCCGATGGGGGCGCCGTAGTCCTGTACGTACATCGCGAACCGGTCGACACCCAGGCTCCGCAGCAGGCCCGAGGTGACCTCGGTGAGGGCGTCGAAGCTGTAGGGGAAGTCCTCCAGGGAGGGCATCGCCGACTGGCCGAACCCGATGTGGTCGGGGGCGATGACGCGGTACCGGTCGGCGAGCGCCGGGATCAGGTGCCGGAACATATGCGAACTGGTCGGAAAGCCGTGCAGCAGCACCACGACGGGCGCCTCGGGGTCACCGGCCTCCCGGTAGAAGACCTCCAGGCCATCGACGGTGGCGGTGCGGTGGTGGACTACGGCAGTCATCACTCTAACCTTTCTACGCGGCTTCAGCGGTTACAAACCCAGTCGAGCACGGCCGAGCTAACCAGTCAAGAAGATTTAGAGGGTTAGATTGAATCCTGGGTCGCCGTCTCCGTGCAGCGGCGCCCTGATTCCAGCCTCCGCCCGTCCGCGACCGTCGGCCAGCGCGGTCGGCGCGGTCGGCGCGGTCGGCGCCGAGTCGCCCCGCGACACCTGATACAACCGCTCGCACGCTGTGCTAACCTGTCACACGAGGCAAAACGGTTAGGACGTGTCATGGTGACCACGCAGGAGCAGCAGGACACGCTGCTGGAACTCCTCAACAGCACACCGGTGGTCTGCGGGGTCGTCCAGGACCAACTGGCGGATCCGGAGACGGCAAGGCCCTGGCAGCAGGCGCACGGCGGCAGCGGCACCGCCAAGGAGCACGCCTGGCTCCTGCGCGCGCGGGACGCGCTCCAGGACGTGGTGCGCGGCGGCCGGCCGGCCGATTCGCTGGCCCCGCTCCTCGACGGGGTCACCTCCCGCCCCGGGGTCTCCTCCGAGGGAGTTTCCTGGGAGCTCGACGCCCCGGAGGAGCGCCGGATGGCGGTGGAGGCGGTGCTGGCCTGGAGCGCGCTGCGGGAGACGATGTCCGGGCGGCTGCGGCCGTGCGCCAACCCGGAGTGCCGGCGCTTCCTCCTCGACCGCAGCAAGACCAACAAGGCCCGCTGGTGCTCGATGGCGGTCTGCGGCAACAGGATGAAGGCCAGGCGCCACTACCAGCGCACCCGCGACGGAGCGGCCGAGTAGCCGTCGCCGTAGCGGCAGCCTCGGCCCTGGTCGGCCACCGAGATCCGTCAGAAGGGCCCTAATCCTCGACGGCGCCCTCCAGAGCCAGCGTCAGCCGCAGGATGGCGGCTCGCACCCCGTCGCCGTACGGGTCCTCGCCGAGCGCACCGGCCGCCGCCCGGGCCAGCGCCAACTGGCCCCGGGCCGCCTCCTTCTGGCCCAGCTTCAGATAGCCGGTGGCCACATTGAGGTGGAGGGAGGGGAAGAACGCGCGCGGCGCCAGGGCCCCGGTGAGCCCGTCCGCGGCGGCGAGGGCCCGCAGGTGCCAGATCAGCTCGTCGAGCGGATCGTCCTGGGTGTCGGCCAGATAGTGGGCGAGGGCGCAGCGGTGGAAGGGGGCGCCGTCCCGTTCGATCTCCTGCCACAGTGCGGCGAGGCGGTTGCGCGCCTCCTCCCGGTCACCGCCCCGGTGCAGCATGACCGCCTGCCCGATCCGGGTCAGTACGGCATCGCCCTTGGGCGCCTCCCGCTGCGCTTCCGTCATCGCGGCCTCCCGTCCTTCGAGCGGAGCTAGGGGGTGTCCTGCGGATCATGCACCGTTCGCCCGGCCCCGTTCGGCGTGTCGTGGATCGGCGGGGCCCCGGGGGTGTCGTCCGTCGGCGCGCCGTAGCGGCGGGCGAGTTCGGCGACGGCGCGGGCGACGGCCGACCGCAGCTCGGGCGGCCCCAGCACCTCGGCGTCGGTGCCCAGCCGCAGCATGTCGTGGACCGCGACCGGCAGCGACTCCACGGGGAGGACGACACGCCGGCGCCCCCGGTCGTCGGGCGGGCCCGCCACGGCCACCGCCTCCGCGCCCACCGCCCCGAACTGCATCGGGAGCAGCTTCACCCCGCGCTCGGAGAGCAGGAGTTCGGCCTCGCCCTGGAAGCGCGAGGACTCCAGGCGGTGGGACGACTCCTCCCAGTAGGCGGCGAGGTCGAACCCGGCGGGCCGTTCGAAGACCTCCGCCAGCACCTCGGCGGTGAGGATCCGGGAGACCCGGTAGTTGCGCACGGTGTCCTCGACCCTCGCCACCAGGTACCAGATGCCGCCCTTGAGGACGAGGCCCAGCGGGCACAGCTCCCGCCGCACCTCGCCGCGCCAGCGGCGGTAGTGCACCCGCAGGAGCCGCCGCTCCCATACGGCCTCGGCGGCCGCCGCCAGATGGGGCACCGGCTCGGCGTCCCGGAACCAGCCCGGCGCGTCGAGGTGGAAGCGCTCCTGGATGCGGCGGGAGCGCTCCCCCAGCTCGGCCGGGAGCGCGGCCCGCAGCTTGAGCTGGGCCGTGGTGAGGTCGGCGCCCAGGCCCAGCTCGGCGGCCGGGCCCGGCATCCCGGCGAGGAAGAGCGAGTCGGCCTCGTCGCCGGTGAGCCCGGTCAGCCGGGTGCGATAGCCGTCGAGCAGCCGGTAGCCCCCGGCCGGGCCGCGGTCGGCGTACACCGGCACACCGGACGCGCTCAGCGCCTCCACATCGCGGTAGACGGTGCGCACCGAGACCTCCAGCTCGGCGGCGAGCTCGGGCGCGGTCATCCGGCCCCGGTTCTGAAGCAGCAGAAGCAGCGAGAGAAGGCGGTCGGCACGCATGCGGTCCATTGTGGCCGCCGTACCTGACAAAGGGTGTCAGGTACGGCGGCCAGGATGGTTTCCACGGCCGATCCACAGCCGATCCGGCCTCTGATCAGCCCCTGACCGGCCTTGACCGGCCTCCGACCGACCCTGACCGGCTCCTGAAAGGACATCCGCTATGACCACGCACACCACCGGCCACTTCACCTACGCCGACTGGAAGGAGACCGCCCTCGAAGAGGCCCAGGACGGCGGCGTGAAGCTGGCCCAGGCCGTGGTGACGAACGCCTTCTCGGGCGGCATCGAGGCACCCCGGACCAGTTGCGATTACGCGATCACCTATCTGTCCGAGAAGACCGGCGTCTGCTGCGGCTACGAGCTGCTGACCGGCACCCTCGACGGGCGCGCGGGCAGCTTCGTCGTACTACAGCACGGCAGTTGGGGCGAGGACGCCACCGTCCACTGCACCTTCGAGGTGGTGCCCGGATCCGGCACCGGCGAGCTGACCGGACTCACCGGATCGGGCACCTTCGCCGCCGTACGCGGGGAGACCGAGATCCCCTACAGCTTCGACTACACGCTCTAGCAGGGTGGTCCGGTCAGGCGCCGAGGTCCGGGATCCGCCAGTCGATCGGGGTGTGTCCCTGGGCCTTGACCGCCTCGTCGATATGGGTGAAGGGGCGCGAGCCGAAGAACTTCTTCGCCGACAGCGGGGACGGGTGCGCCCCCTTCACCACCGCATGCCGCGACTCGTCGATCAGCGGCAGCTTCTTCTGGGCGTAGTTCCCCCAGAGCACGAAGACGGCCGGATCGGGGCGCGAGGCCACCGCGTGGATCACCGCGTCGGTGAACTTCTCCCATCCCTTGCTCTTATGGGAGTTGGCCTCGCCGCCCCGGACCGTCAGCACCGCGTTGAGCAGCAGCACCCCCTGCCGCGCCCACGGCATCAGATAGCCGTTGTCGGGCACCGGGTGGCCGAGCTCCTCCTTCATCTCCTTGAAGATGTTCCGCAGCGACGGCGGGGTCTTGACGCCCGGCCGCACCGAGAAGCACAGACCGTGGCCCTGGCCCTCGCCGTGGTACGGGTCCTGCCCGAGGACGAGCACCTTCACCTGGTCGAACGGCGTGGCCTCCAGGGCGGCGAACACCTCCTCGCGCGGCGGGTACACCGGCCCCTTGTCCCGCTCCTCCTCGACGAACTCGGTGAGCTCCTTGAAATAGGGCTTCTCCAGCTCCTCGCCGAGGACCCCGCGCCAGGACTCGGGCAGCACATAGGGCACGTCTACAACCTCCGGTCGTGTTCCGTCTAGGGCACAGAACCTACCGGTGGCCACTGACACAACGCCTCGTATGGACCGGGCACCGGTCCACGGTGCCCAGCCTCATCTGGACCCGGCACCGGCCCGCGGCGCCCATGGCGCGGGGCCGGACCGGGCGCCGGTCAGCCGATCCCGGCGCCCAGCAGAATGCCGCCGTCCACCACGAGCGTCTGGCCGGTGACCCACGCCGCCTGGTCGGAGGTGAGGAACGCGGTCGCGCCCCCGATGTCCTCCGGCGCGCCGAGCCGCTTCAGCGGATAGGCCGCGGCGGCCTCCTCCTCCCGCCCCTCGTACAGGGCGGTGGCGAACTTGGTCTTCACCACCGCCGGCGCGATGGCGTTGACCCGCACCCGCGGGGCGAACTCCTGGGCGAGCTGCACCGTGAGGTTGATCATGGCGGCCTTGCTGACGCCGTACGCCGCGATGAACGGCGAGGACGACATCCCGGCGAGCGAGGCGATGTTGACGATCGTGCCGCCGTTCTCCTGCTGCCATGCCTTCCAGGTCCGCTGGGCGAAGCCCAGTGCCGAGACGACATTGGTCTCGAAGACCTTACGGATCACATCGAGGTCGAGATCGGCGATGGGCGAGTACACCGGGTTGGTGCCGGCGTTGTTGACCAGGTGGTCGATCCGGCCGAACGCCTCCATCGTCCGCTCGACGGCGGCCGCCTGGTGCGCCTGGTCGTGGGCCTTCCCGGCGGCGTAGATCGCACGGTCGGGCCCGAGCCGCTCCACGGCCTCCTTGAGCGCGTCCTCGTTGCGCCCGGTGATGCACACCCGGTCGCCGCGGGCCACCATCGCCTCGGCGATGGCGTAGCCGATCCCCCGGCTCGCCCCGGTGATGAGCGCGGCCTTGCCGCTGTCCTGTATCTGCGCGGTCATCTGGTGGGTGACTCCTGATCAGTTGAGCGGGCCGCCGGCCACGTACAGGACCTGGCCGGAGACGAATCCGGCCGCCTCGCCGGTGAAGAAGGCGACCGCGTTGGCGATGTCGCCGGGCTCGCCGACCCGCTGCACCGGGATCTGGCTCGCGGCGGCCTTCTGGAAGTCCTCGAAGCCCATGCCGACGCGCTGGGCGGTCGCGGCGGTCATGTCGGTGGCGATGAACCCGGGGGCCACGGCGTTGGCGGTGACGCCGAACTTGCCGAGTTCGATGGCGAGGGTCTTGGTGAAGCCCTGCATTCCGGCCTTGGCCGCGGAGTAGTTGACCTGGCCGCGGTTGCCCAGCGCCGAGCTGCTGGAGAGATTGACGATCCGGCCGAAGCCGGCGTCCACCATGTGCTTCTGGCAGGCGCGCGACATCAGGAACGCACCCCGCAGATGCACGTTCATCACGGTGTCCCAGTCGGACTCGCTCATCTTGAAGAGCAGATTGTCGCGGAGCACACCCGCGTTGTTGACCAGGATCGTCGGCGCGCCGAGTTCCTCGGCGACACGCGCGACGGCGGCCTCGACCTGCTCGGCGTCCGACACATCGCAGCCCACGGCGATGGCCTTGCCGCCCGCCTCGGTGATCTTCGCCACGGTGTCCGCGCAGGACCCCTCGTCGAGGTCGAGCACGGCGACGACGCGACCCTCCTCGGCCAGGCGCACGGCGGTCGCCGCGCCGATGCCGCGGGCCGCGCCCGTCACGATGGCAACGCGCTGCTCGGTGGTGGACATGCGGGTTCTCCCTCGCATCGATGGCGGCTCACCGTCCCGGCCCGGGGAGTGAGCAACCGCTTAGTCTCTCCTGCGCACGAGACGCTATGAGGCCCGCCACCGCCTGTCAACGACCGCCCTTATGTACTCGCTCACCTCGGGGCGCTTTCACCCGGTGTGTCACCACGCCGGCACCGGGTGTGTCACCGCACCAGCAGCCGGTGTGTCACCGCACCAGCAGATCGAGCAACCGCTCGACCTCCGCCTCCGCGTCCGCCGTCAGCCCCGTGTGCACCGGCCCCGGCTGGACGACCGTGGAGCGCGGCGCCACCAGCCAGCGGAAGCGCCGCCCCGGGTCGTCCTCCGCCGCCTGACCGGCCCGCTCTCCCCCGCAGCAGACGCACTCCACCGCGCGCAGCGCGGCCCGTACCGCCTCCACGTCCGCCGAGGGGTCGAGGGCGCGCAGCCGGTCCTCGTCCAGATGGACCCGGGCCGCCACGAAGGACGTCGCGCGGCAGTAGACGACGACGCCCGCGTTGATCTGCTCACCGCGCTCGACCCGGGGCACGACCCGCAGCACGGCGTACTCGAAGACATCCCGGCCGTTGTGGAACCCGCTCACTTCGACGCCTTTCCATCGACCCACACCCGCAGCCACTCCGGGGCCCTGGACGGCTCCTCACCGGCGCGCTCGCCGAGCGTGATCCCCGCGCCGACCGTGGCCGCCCGCTCCAACAGCACCTCGACATAGGCGCGGCGCACCGCGTCCGGCCCGTCGAAGCCCGGCTCATCGGTCAGCCACTCGTCGGGGACGTCCGCCACCACCTCGGTGAGCAGCTCCTCGGTGATCTGCGGCGCCAGTGCCTCGGCCGCCGCGGCGACGTCCGGTGCGAACGGCGCGAGCACATGCTCGGAGGCGTCGTAGGGCTTGCCCGCGGCCTTGTCCAGGCCGCGCCAGCCGTGGTGCCAGATCATCGTGGCGCCGTGGTCGATGAGCCACAACTGCCCGTGCCACACCAGCATGTTGGGGTTGCGCCAGGAGCGGTCCACATTGCCGATGAGCGCGTCGAACCACACCACCCGGCCGGCCTCCTCCGCACCCACCTCGAAGGCGAGCGGGTCGAAGCCGAGCGACCCGGGAAGGTAGTCCATGCCCAGGTTGAGCCCGCCACTGGCCTTGAGCAGCTCCTGCACCTCCTGGTCGGGCTCGCTCAGACCGATCACCGGGTCGAGCTGGATCCGCACCAGATCCGGAACCCGCAGCCCCAAACGACGGCCCAACTGGCCACAGACGACCTCGGCGACGAGCGTCTTGCGCCCCTGCCCGGCGCCGGTGAACTTCATGACATAGGTGCCCAGATCGTCGGCCTCGACGATGCCCGGCAGCGATCCGCCCTCACGCAAGGGCGTGACATAGCGAATCGCGGTGACTTCGGTCAACATTTTCCCAGGCTATCCGACATACTGACCTTGCAATTCACAATCGACTCCGGGCAGAAACAGACCGAGAAATCCGCTGCCATAAGCCCTGGGGAGAATCCGGAGCATTTCGCCCGGCCCGCCGATCCCCCGCCTCCCCAGCAGCCCGTCAAGCACGGTGCGGCCCCCGGCTGTCGGCCCTGACGGGGACGGTCCAGTTTGATCATCCCGTCGGGGAACACCCGTGGATCCCTGGGATCAATCCAGGTCAGCCCCTGGCCACCGGTCAGCACCGGCTACCCGTTGGGGCGCGGCGGTTGGCCGCTGGTGGCCTGGCTGGAGGAGATTGCTGCGGCGCTGGAGGAGGGCCGCTGTCTGCACCGGCCGTCTCAGGTTTGAGAACCTGCATCCCCATCGCCCGGTCGCAGTTCGCCGAGGCCAGAGTTCTCACGCCCACGCCGGGGAGGGCCAAGCGGCCGCGCCGGGAACAGCCGGTCCGGCCGGCATGTTGCATCGACCGAGGACCGGCGTCGCACGGGTGGGAACAAGGTCATCCGCCCCGAGAGAATCCGGGCCCCGGGATCGCGGAACGCCCGCCGCGCACTCGGACCAAGACGTATTCATGCAGGAGGACTGTTTTATGACTGACCGGCCCTTGACGCTGATGGCAGTGCATGCCCACCCCGACGACGAGGCCACCCAAACCGGAGGGGTCCTCGCGCGGTACGCGGCGGAAGGCATCCGTACGGTTCTCGTGACGTGTACCGACGGCGGTTGCGGTGATGGACCGGGAGGTATCAAGCCGGGCGATCCCGGGCACGATCCGGTGGCCGTTGCCTCGATGCGCCGTCAGGAACTCGAAGCGAGCTGTGAGGTCCTGAAGATCAGCGATCTGGAGATGCTGGACTATGCCGACTCCGGGATGACGGGCTGGCCGAGCAACGACGCCCCCGGATCCTTCTGGCAGACCCCCGTGGCGGAAGGCGCCGCCCGACTCGCGGAACTCATGCGGCACTACCGCCCCGATGTGGTCGTCACCTATGACGAGAACGGCTTCTACGGCCACCCCGACCACATCCAGGCCAACCGCATCACGATGGCGGCGCTGGAGATGACCGCGCTGACACCGAAGGTGTACTGGACGACGATGCCCCACTCGATGATGCGGCGGTTCGGCGAGATCATGCGCGAGTTCAATGAGGACATGCCTGAGCCGGATCCCGCCGAGGCCGCCGCGGTGCCCGAGATCGGCCTCCCCGACGACGAGGTCACCACGTGGGTGGACACCACCGCATTCAGCGATCAGAAGTTCGACTCGCTGGCCGCGCACTCCAGTCAGGGCGAGAACATCTTCTTTCTCAAAATGGGCAAGGAGAGGTTCGGCGAGTTTATGGGCATGGAGACCTTCCTACGCGTCCAGGACGCCACCGGCGCGGCCCTACCCGAGAACGATCTCTTCGCCGGACTGCGCTGACCCGACCCCACGCGAGTTCCGCCCCGGCAGCCCGCGACCACCTGCACGGTTACCAGGTGGTCGCGGGCTGCCGACTCGGATAGGTGCGCGGTGCCCGGACGGGCGCTGTCGCCGAACCATGTCTACGCGCTGCTGGTCCTCCCATGTCTGGGTACGCGACGCCCAGGACAGGGCAGGAGGTCAATTGGCCCGTGCGAGTTCCAGGAGTTCTTCGACGCCTTCGGCTCCAGCGAACTTCTTGAACCCGGGCAGCAGGTCGCGGACGAGGGTGACGCAGCGCGGGGCGCCGATCCGATTGGCCAGCAGGAGCGATTCCTTCGCGGCGGCTGCGGCGTGGTCGGCTTCGCCGGCTTGGAGGAAACTCCCGGCCTGATAGGTCAGGAAGACGGCGCGCGTCTTGTTCCGGGCTCCGGGAAGCAGCAGCATCCCTTCCCCGACCAACTGGTGGGCACGCGCGGGCTGTCCGAGATCGAGCAGGCATTGGCCGGAGTCCACCAGGACATCGGCCGACTGCATCCAGGTGCACCAGGCTGGTGCGGGCTCGCCACCTGCGGCCTCCAGTTCGGCCTCGGCCGTGGATAGGGAGCGATGGCATGCGCGGGATTCCCCGAGCGCGGCCTGGGCTCGTGCGAGCCGCAGGTGGAGCAGGGAGCGGGCGGTGGGGTGGCGGGTGTGGAGGATGGCGCTGTGCAGAATGTTCGCCGCGTCCTTCGGCTCGTTGAGCCAGGTGGCCTGGTAAGCGAGGTTGTGGCCGTCCTTGAGAACTGACCGTTGACCGCTTTCCTGGCCTGGCTCCGACGGCGAGGCGCTTCCTATCACATCTCGCCAGAGTCGGAGCACCGACGAAAGTGCTGCTGACGCACCGACGGAACGGGTGGCATCGTGGTCACGATGCCACCCGTTCCGTGTTGTCAATCGTCGCGGCGGCCGGGCAGCTCCGGGCGGTGGTCCGCAGGCGGAAGACAGCCCAGGCACAAGCGGCCCGCGCCTCTACACCCCCTTCGGTCCCGAAACACGCGGCGGCGAGCTTTCCGCCCTGCCGTGGGGAGATCCGGTACTGTCCATCTGCCTCCAGGCCGGGAAGATCGCCGGGCACAGCGTGGCGAGCAGATACACACCGCCAACCGTCAGCAGCGTGGAGGGCAGGCCGACCGAATCCACAAGGAAGCCCGCAGCCAGTCCGCCCAGCGGAGTGACCATCTGGACTGCGGCTGTCGTCGCACTCAGCACGCGGCTGCGCAGTTCTTCCGGCACCGTCTCATACGTCACTGTGGCCATGATGGGGTTGAGCACACCGCAGGCGAGGCCCTCAACCGCCATGATCATGGCCAGCGGTGCGAAGGTGTCGGTGGAGGCGGCCACCACGAAGCGCGGCAGGCCCACGATGAGAAACGCGATCGTGAACACGGGCCACCGCCGAAAGCGGCTGCCCACCGCCCCATAGACCAGCGCCCCCGTGAGCGCGCAGACCCCGAACGCCGCGTTCAGCAGACCGAGATCGATGGAACCATCAAGCTCCTGACGGGCATCCACGGGGAGGAGCACGGCGCTCCAGCCCTGATCGAGGCCTCTGGTCATCAGCGTCATCAGGCACAGGCCCAGCAGCAACGGCGTGGCCGCCACGAAGCGATAGCCTTCCGCGAGTTCACGACGGTAGGCACGCAAGGATGCTGGCTCGACCCGCCGTTGGGCCTGCGCCTCCGGCAGGCCGCGCACCCCGAACGCGAACAGCGGCGCGGACACAGCAAAGGTCGCGGCATCCACCAACAGGACGTTCTCGGCACCGAGTACGGCGATCAGCACACCTCCGAGAGCGGATCCAGTCAGCGCCGCACAGCGTGCCGCACCGTCGTACAACCCGGCAGCCCTGGTCAGCGGCATTCCGGCGCGTTCGGCGAGTGTGGGCAACAGCACGCCGCGGGCCGTTTCACCCGGCGAACGGAACAGCCCTGTCATCGCCATCAGCACGCACAGCATCCAGAACTGCAGGATGCCGACGAACTGCAGCAGCGGGATCGCCGCAACCGCGATCCCGCAGGCGAGATCCGAGGCGACACTCACCCGCCGTCGCCCGATCCGGTCGATGACCGGACCGCCGACGAGCGCAGCGAGCACTACGGGCAGCAGTGTGCAGAACGCGACGATCCCGGCCTTGGCGGCACTGCCCGTGCTCTGCAGCACAAACCACGGCACGCCCATGTACGTGAGGCAATTCCCAGTGATCGAAACGAGGTTGGCGGCAAGAACCGCTGTCAGAGCACGGCGATCACCCGTCAAGAAGTCTTCGGGCACTACGGTGGTCTCCCATAAGGGGAAGCGCCCACCGCGAACGAAGCAGGTCAGCCGGTGGGCGAAGCGAAGTGGTCAGCGTCTGGCGCGCATAGCAAGGCGCACCGCGATGCGGTGTTCACAAGCAGCGCCTCCAACACTTCGCCGGGATGACCACCCGGCACCTCCACGTATTGTCACCTCGGACACCGGTCCTCCGCAACGACGACCCGTTCGCAATGGGTGGCTCGCACAGGGAGTCGTCCGAGATGCGCAGATGAAGGCAGGACCTGCTGACGACCTGGATCCGGGGCGACGTCGGCCTTGAGCGTTCCCGGTTTCGGAACATCCACCGATGGGTCACACCATGCAGGCCGGGAAACGATCAACGTGCGCGTGGGAACTGCCACGGAAACCCGCAGCCATGTGCGCTGATCAGTAGATTCCGTCGGTGCCCCGAGTCATTGGCTCAGCTAGGGGGCCTCTTGCCGCGGATGCTTGTGATCGTGGAAGCGTTCTCCAGTGCCTCTCGAAGTCGTTCGTTGGTCATGGCGAGGTGCTGGAGTTGGGCTGTTGCGAGAGCCAGCTCGGAGGCCAGCTCTTGGTTGCGGCGGCGGAGCTTCGCGTTCCTGGCCATGAGCCTGTCGTGCTCGCTGGGCCCGTCGGCGGGAATGGCCGGAGCGGATCGGAGGGTGCCGAGCTCGCGAGCGATGTCGGGGAAGCGTCGGCGAAACGTGGTGTTGCTCAGGCCAAGCTGGCGGGCCAGCTTCAGGACGCTGGGCTTGGTGTTGGTCTGCTGGCAGATATCGAGCATCTCGTTCATCCGCTTGCGGGCCAGGGCCTCTGGCGGATCCGAGACGCGGGTGGTCATGAGAGTGGCTCCGTTCGTGCGTTGTTGGTGAGGAACTCGGTGATCTCGGTGCGACGTTCCTGGAGGCGATGCCGCAAGAGGGGAGGCATGGCCGGACGGGTGGCCATCCTCTTCTCAAGGCGAGCCAGTTCCCGGGTCCATGCGGCGACGTTTTCAGGAGTGAGAGCGACATTTCTGCAGGACAGGGGCTTGCAGCCGCCGTGGCTGGGGAGTCCCTCGCTTCTCCCGCGTTTCGCTTTCTCGCAGAGCGCCTTGGCCGGGTCGTGGACGCAGGTGATGTATTCGCCGGGGTAGATCGCCGGATCGTGTCGTTTCATGATCCTCTTCAGCCGGTGCTTGTCGAGGACGATCTGGCCCTGGAACTGGGCTCGTTCGCCGAACTCGTCCAGCCGACGGGCGACCTCTTCGGCGGAGGGGCCGGTCAGGCCGGTGTGCTCGTGGGCGTCGATCATCGCGATGTAGGTCTCGCCGCGGGCGAGGGCCTGTTCGCTCTCGACCTCGGCCCGGAACCCGGAGGCGCTGGTGCCTGCATATCCTTCGAACATTTGGATTGATTGATGCCGATATTGCAGGGCGCCGGCGATGACTCCGCCGGGGCGCCGGGCGATGAACCAGGCGAGTGTGCGGCGGAAAATGCTGGTCTTGAACCCGGTGCGGCTTCGGCCGGCCGCGGGGATGGTGTCGGATCGGTTGGCGGCCGCACAGAGCTGGTTGACGTAGGTGATGAACTTGTTGATCTGGGTGCCCGTCGCCTTGGTGGTGAGAGCCTCGGCTGAGCCCTTCTTGGCGTCGGACCCGTGGCGAAGGCGGGCGAAGAGGTAGTCGGTCTCGGATGGCTGGAGGCTTTCGAGAATGTTGATGGCCCTGGCAACGGGCTCGCCGACGACCCAGGTCGCCTCGACTCCTGCGTCGTCGTCCTCGCCTTTGAAGGCCAGGCTGGTGATGGTCCAGCGGTAGGGGGTCTTGTCCTTGTCCCGCTTGATGTTTAGGCATCCGCGCCGGAGATGTTTCGATTCCGAGTCGCGCATGCCGCTGAGGAAGGCGATCACGATGTAGCAGGCAGCCTGCAGGTGACGGCCCAGCCGGGCCAGGCTGTGGGTTGCCGTGTGATGGGTCGCGATCCCTTCGATCCAGGGGACACCGTCGAGTCGGCCGTTGATCGGGCTGTCGAAGTAGCTGTCGGTGCCGATGCCGACGATCTCGGCGGTCGCGGCCAGGACGTCGACGTGACGGTCGACGCTGGTGCGGTCGCATCGCAGAGTGCGGGCGAGATGAATCACGTTGGGGCGCCCTCGATAGCCGGGCAGCGGGCGCCCGGCCGCGATGTGCTTGTCCATGAGGGTGCGGATGCGGAGCCCGATGTCCGCGAGGTCGTCCGGCTGCCGGAAGGTGTCGGTGCGGGTGGCCCGCCAGTGGCTGTCAGCGGCCAGGATGTCGGGAGCGAACTCGTCGATGAACTTCAAGGCCCAACCCAGGAGGGGCCCCATGGATTCCTCGGGAAGGCGGTCGGTGGCGTTCTCGCTGCGGCGGACTGCCTTCGACTCGCCCCACTCTGGAAGGTGGAGCGGGTCGAAGGAGAGCGCGTGTTCATCGAGGTGGGACCGCCAGCGCCAGAGAATGCGGACGACGCCGCGGGCGAGTGTCCGGCGGTCGGAGGACCGGGGATAGACCACAGTGAGGCGCTTGCGGTAGTCGTTCAGGTCGTCCGCGGTCAGGGTGGACAGGTCCGTGCGGTGCGGTTCCCAGCGCTTGTCCAGCCAGGTCAAGAACGCCTTCATGTGGGTGAAGGTGATCCGGATGGTGGTGATGCTCGGTGGGTCTTCACCGTCGGGCGGTGCGACGGACGGCAGGTGGTAGAAGAGCTTCTTCGCGGCTGGCCGGAAACGCTGCGGGAGGGTGGGGAAGTTCACGATAAGCGCGGTGTCGTGCTCTTTGAGTTGTGCGGGCCACAGGCGCCAGATGTCGTCGCCGTAGCGGGAGGTTTCTTCCAGCCGGGCCGTGGGCCGCAGTTGGCGGCCGTGCAGGACACAGATGTTCTGCAGGGCGAGGCCGGCGGGCGGGGAGGCGGCGAACGTGGCGAGGCTCACGGCTGTTCCCAGGGGGCTTCGACGAGGTCGAGGAGGGCGTCGGGCAGGGGATGCTGGCGTACTTTGTCGACTTCGGCAGGGGTGAACTTGGTGAGGATGTCGCGCCGGATCGCGAGCCAGGCCGGGCCGTAGCGCTTCCACCAGTCGATCTCGTTCATCTGCTGCCGCAGGGCGCCAAGGCTGTCGAGGAGGCTGAGGAGTCTGGGCAGGTGAGTGCGGGTGACCAGGCAGCTTCCGCAGTGGAAGCAGTCGAGGAACGAGTCGCCGCAAGGCGCCCCGGTCTCCGGGTTGTGATCGTGGTCCTCGCAGGCCGTCCAGGCAGTGTCCAGTTCGCCGCCCGCAAGTCTCCCATTTCCGGATCCGCTGTCGTTCGACGCCGGAACGGAATGCGCGCCGCGGCGCCGCCCACCGGACCTCACCAGCAAGGTCGGGCTGGGTCCATCCGCGCCCGAACCGGGCGTGGGCAAGTGGGTGGCGGATCAGGTCGTCCACGACGCAATCCCATCATCCTGCGTGACCAGAAGCGTACTGCGCGTGGCACCGGACTGCAGCGGAACTACACCTGACTCCCGATCCTGGCCGAACAGTTGAGCTGTACCTCCAGAAGGACGCGGTGATCCTCAGCCACGGGCCCCGGGGATGGCCGGACGGGAACTATTCGGCCGGTGCGGCCGACTTGTAGGGCAGGGCAGCACTCCCTAGCCGCGACGGCCGGTCTCGGTTCGGTCGTTCGGTCGGGACCCTCGCAGTGCCCGCAGCGCCCACAGCATCCGCGGACGTTACACCAACCAACCAAGGAGACATGGCCGATGCCTCTACGCGTTCAGATCCTCATGTACGACGGGGTGGAGGAACAGGACGTCATCGGGCCGCGTGACGTTCTCGGGCACGCCGAGGCGGCGGGCGGCGAGATACGAACGACGCTGGTGCGGCCATCGGCTCCTGGGGAGGTGACATGCTTCTTCGGCACCAAAGTCACGGTGCCGGCCGCATGGGAGCCCACCGACACCGATCTCCTGATCGTGCCGGGCGGCAGCGACCGGCTGATCAACGATCCGGATGTCCTACGGGACCTCGTACGGGCGCAGCGGGCCGGAGTCATCGTCGCCGGTGTCTGCACAGGAGTCATGGTGCTCTCCGCGGCGGGCTTGACCAAAGGCCGCCCGTGCACGACACACCACCTCGCCAAGGCCGCTCTGGCCGCCCAGGGAGGCAAGGTGATCGACGCACGAGTCGTTGACGATGGGAACCTGGTGACCACGGGCGGTGTCACCAGCGGAATCGATCTGTCGCTATGGATGATCACCCGCGAGTGCGGCGCATCCATCGCCGCAAGCGTCGAGTCCGTCATGGAGTACGAGCAGCGCGGTGTCGTCTGGCGAAGCGCCTGATCGCCATCGCACGGAGCATCTTCACTGAATCACTGAATCACTGAACTCGGCACGTGCCGCTCGGCGAGCGTGCGGTAGGTTCCCGGCCATGACTGAATCAGGGTCCGTCGCCTGGCCACCTGCCCCGATCAAGACCGAGCGGCTCGTACTCCGCGAGTCCGAGGCCCGGGACCGTGCGGCGTTCATCGAGCTGTTCACCTCGCCGGAGGTGAACACCTACCTGGGCGGCCCTCGACCGCGTGATGAGTGCGAGCGCACGTTGCCTGAAACGCCCGAGAGGCGTCCCGGCCTTTTCGTGGTCGAGCTCGACGGAGCGATGATCGGCACCATCGAGCTCAACCGGCGCGACGCGGAGCGTCGGAGTCATGTCCGTCCGGATGCCGGGGAGGCCGAACTCGGCTACCTGCTCCTGCCAGAGGCGTGGGGGCACGGGTACGCCGCCGAGGCGTGCGCGGCGGCGCTCGGCTGGTTCGCCGACGCGCTTCCCGGCGAGCCGGTGGTGCTCTGCACCCAGACCGCCAATGACCGCTCGATGCGCCTCGCGGCGAAGCTGGGTTTCACCGAGGTGCACCGGTACGAGGCGTGGGGCGCCGCACAGTGGATGGGCGTGTGGTCCCCGGACACGCCGCCCGCTTGAGCTCGTGCCCGGAAGGGGTGGTGTGCCGGCCGTCAGCCTTCGTCGGCTTCGACGGTGTCCGGGTGCTCCCGAGCCGCGGCTGGTCCTCGGTCAGTCGGGGCCGGGGGCGGGGGCGGGGTCGAGGTCGAGGTCGAGGTCTCGACGTTGAAGATCATCCTGCGCAGCACCTTGAGCGCGGCCACGTATTCCTCGTCGCTGATGCCGTCGTGGACCACAGCACGAAGTTCGGTTACCAGCTCGCGCAGCCGCAGCCTGGCGGCTTCTCCTGCGTCGGTGAGATACAGACGATGTCCGGCGTCGGTCCGTAGCCAGCCGCGGTGGAGCAACTGGGCGACGACACGGGGGATCTCGTGGTGTCCGTCTGCGAGGGGCGAAAGCTGGGCGGCTATCTCGTCGCGGCTCGGGGCCGCGGGCCAGTACTTGACGCTGTTGAGTACCCAGTACTGCGGCTGCGTGACGTCGATCCCGGCCATGGCGTCACGCAGATGCCGGGTAACGACCGCGTGCACCTGACCACTCCAGTAGCCGATGGGCTGGCCGGCCAGCATGTCGTCAGTGGCAGCCGGATCGGCCGGCGCCTGGTCGGTGGTGGTGCCAGTCGGGAAGTCCATGATCATGACGCTACATCCGCGCGCCCGGCCTGAACACTGCCGAAAGGCGCGTCAACCGCCGTCGCGGTGGCGCGGCGCATCGATATCCGGGCCCGGAATCCCTCCGGCGGACGAGATCCGCGGAGAACGGGTCGGGTAGGCGCAGCGGAGGGTGAGGTGAGCGGTCAGGTGTGAGTTCGGGCGGTGCTAGGCGGGGGCGGGCGTGGCATCCGTCGCCGCCGTCTCGACACGCACCCGGGCCACGGTCGCGTCCTGGAGAGTGAGTGGTGTCTCTTCGGCGCCGGGAAGGATCGTGTCGAAGCGCTCCAGCCGTCGGCCGCCGAGCGCGACGGTGCCGTCGAGGACCACCAGAGCGGTGGCGAACGCGGCCGAGACCGACAGTTGCGCATCGCCCCCGAGGAGGTCGAGGCTGCCGCGGATGTCGCTGCGCACCATGAGGTTGAGCGCCTGCGCCCTGCCGTGAACGGCGGTCGTGGCCACTTCGGCGGTCCCGGCGAACGTGACGATCTGGGTGTATCGCAGATCGTGGACGGCGCCGTCGATGGAGAGCTGAAGGGGCACGGGGGCGGCCGACAGCAGATGGCGCTGCACCCCGGGAAAGGGTGAGAAGGGGCCGGTGTCCTCGATGTCCGCGAGGCTCAGCCGCCACGCGGCCGTCTCCGGGGAATCCGCGGCGGGCTCACGGTGGATCTCGCGGGTCCAGCCTCGTCCGTTGGCCCACCGCTGGGGTTCGAGCGTGTCCATCGGGATGATGTGTGCGGTCTCCGCCGAGCCGTTTCCCGGTTCTCCGGTGGGCTTCTTCGGTGCTTGCATGTCGAGTTCGTCTCCATCCGGGCCGGCTTGGCCGATCGGGGTCAGTGGCAGGAGTGTCGGAGTGTCGGGGGTACGGCTTGGGCCCGGGGCGGTACGGGGGCGGTGCGGGTGCTCAGCTCTTACTCCTGGACAGGTGCTCGATCGTGCCGAGGAAGTCGCCAAAGGCCCGGTCGGTGCGGGTGGTGTCGCCGGTGGCGTCGAGGTCCATGAGGAGACCGCGGATGACGGCGAGAACGAGCGTCGCGAGATCCGGTCGGCCGATGTTGCGCAGGCCGTCTTCGAGCGGCCCGAGCCAGTCGGTCGTCGCGGTGCGCCGGAAGTTGGGCCACAACTGCTGCTCCGCGCTCTCGCGAAGCTGTCCGAACATCCGCAGGTAGGGCTGCCCGTCCGGGCCGGTGATGGAGATCCAGGCACGGTTCAGGGTGGTCGTGTACGGCTCGTCGGGGCGCGCCCGCAGCAGGTCGCCGAATGTGTCGAGCTGCCGTTGCCGCGCCCGCCCGAGGACGGCCCGCAGCAGGGCGTCGCGGGTGCCGAAGTGATAGATCAGCATGCGGGCTGAGGTGCCGGTGGCGGTGGCCAGCGGCTCGAGCCGGTCGGGGAGGCCATGCGCGAGGGCGTGATCGGCGCAGGCGTCGAGCAGCCTCTCCTTGATGTGCGGTTGCGGTCGTCTACCCACGGTTCCACTTTTTCACGTAACGGCTACTACGTCTATATTCGACAGGGGCGGTCGGGGCCGACGTGGAGGTGGCCATGAGGGTTGTGTTCGTGCACGGGGCGTGCGTACGGGACGGGTCGTGGTGGTGGCACCGCACCGCCGAGCTGCTGAAGGAGCGAGGGGTACCGAGCGTGACACCGGCGCTGCCGAGCTGTGGCGAGGCGGGCCCGCCCGGTGGTGTCGGCGGGCCGGGGCTGCCCGAGGATGTCGCCGCGGTGCGGCAGGTGCTCCAGGCAGGCGACGAGCCGACCGTCGTGGTCGCCCACAGCTACGGCGGCATCGTCACCGCGGAAGCCGCCGCGGGAGTCGGGTCGGTGCGCCACCTGCTGCTGGTCTCCAGCTACCTGCCCGAGGTCGGGCAGAGCCTGTCGGATTTCGGGGACGGCGGCCCCGCCCCGTTCCTCGACGTCGATCCCGACGCCGGCACGTTCGGGGTCCGCCCCGAACGGCTCGTGGACACGTTCCTGCAAGACTGCGACCCCGAGCTCCAGGCACAGGCGGCGGACCACCTCGCACGGCAGAGCGTGCGGGTGACCGGGCAGCCGGTCGGGGCGGCCGCATGGCAGCGGTTGCCCTCGACGTACCTCGTCTGCGCCCAGGACCGGGGCACCCCGCCGCGGCTACAGCGGGAGTTCGCCCGCCGGGCCGACAGCGTCGTCGAACTCGACGCCGGCCACCACCCGTTCCTCTCCCAGCCCGAAGCGGTCCGGGACCTGCTGCTGAGCCTGTGAGCCTGTGACGGCAACTGCGGACGAGCCGGGCCGACGGCACTCAGTTACTGGCACCGCCGGCCGAGGACACAGAACTCGTTGCCTTCGGGGTCTGCCATGACAACCCACGACTGGTCACCCTGACCGATATCGACACGCTGTGCGCCAAGAGCCTCGAGGCGAGCCACCTCGGCGTCCTGATCGTCAGGGACGAAGTCGAGATGCAGTCGGCTCTTGGCCTTCTTGGGCTCGTCAAGCAGGACGAACTCCAGCCCCGGCACGCGATCCGGCTCCGGGCGGATCTCGAACTCCACATCGGAGGAGTGGACCACAACCCAGCCAAGCGCCTCGGCCCACCACTGCCCCAGGGCCGCCGGATCTGCCGAGTGAACGATTACCTGTCGCCATTCCAAGGTCACCAGCCGAGCCTAGACCAGCCAGGAGTTCAAAAACAGGCAAGCGTGAAGAGGACCTCCTGACGTCTCCTCGGCCACGACCATTTCCGGATTCGGCGGACGAGTCGGCTAGCGCGCCACGCGGTAGCGGAGGTAGACGACTTTCGAGCTGAAGGTGCGGGTCTCCACGAGCTCGAGATCCACCCGGCGCTCGTGCTGGGGAAAGAACGGAATGCCACCGCCGACCAGCACCGGGTAGACCCTGGCCCGGTACTCGTCGATCAGACCCGACGCGGCCGCCTCGGCGGCGAGGGTCGCGCCACCGATCGCGATATCGCCCTCCCCCGGCTCGGCTCGCAACCGCTCGATCTCCTCCGCCAGGCCGCCGGAGACCAGTCGGGCATGGCCCTGCACCGCCGACAGCGTGGTGGAGAACACCACCTTGGGGAGCGGCTTCCAGAGCGCGGCCCACTCGAGCATGGAGTCATCGAGCGATGGATCCTGGTCGGCGGTCTCCCAGTACAGCATCGTCTCGTACAGTCGGCGTCCCATCAGGTGGACGCCGACCTCACGGATCTCGTCGATGGAGAGACGAAAGACGTCCTCGCTGGGCGCCGTCCAGTCGAAGCGGCCGTCCGGCCCGACGATGTAGCCGTCCAGTGAGACGCCCATCGAATAGGTCACGCTGCGCATCGGAAGTCCTCCTCGGTAACGGGTTCGACAGTACGACTGCCGAACGCCGCAGGACTCATCGCGACTCGCGGGCGCATCCGAATAGCCATGCTCAGGTGGTCGCGCCGTCTCCCGCCTGGTTTGCGGAGCATGATGCCTCCGGGTGGTGGCCTGTGCGACTGTGCGCCGCATCCTGACCGGCGACCGGGACCTCGACGACCGCCGCGTGGCCGTATTGCCGCGAGCCCCTCCCGTCAGGTGAGCGGATTCCGGCCGGCGGGGACTTCAAAGATGAGTTCGAGACCATCCTCCTCGTCCCACTGTTCCCCGACCTCCACGAAACCGAAGCCGGCGATCGTGGCCAAGGACGCGAGATTGTCGGGACTGATCGTCGCCCGCACGGTCGTGACCGCAGGCTCGGCGGCGGCCCGACGCAGCAACTCGATCAGCATGGCCCGCGCATACCCCTGACGGCGAAACTCGGGAGCAACCGAGTAGCCGATCTCGACCATGCCCACCTCATCGGGTGGTCCGTGGAACCCCGCGTGTCCGACGACGAGACCCTCATCCCCGACTGCCACCTGCCGCACCATCCACCGGGCCTGGCCGGGATCCGCGTCCATCTGTCCAAGTCGCAACCTCCACAGCCACCGCGCCCTGTCGCTGACGAAGTCCCCGGTAAGAGCCACCCCGGCCGTCCTGCTGGCCGCGGGCAGGTCCCCGTCGAGCAGAGCGGACATCACCTCGCCGGACAGCTCGACAAAGCGCGGGCGCTTGCGACTGGCGGGGAACGGCCTCTGGCGATCGGCTTCATCTGTCACGGCGTGAATGATCGTGGAATGCGCGGAAGGCGTCCAGCCAATTCCGGAGTGATCCACATGAGATCCGCCTTCGCCGCGCCTCGCCGACGCGACAAGGCGGGGTGGAGGGTACTGTCCCTGAGGCGGCCGGGCGGTGGCCGTCCTGGAGAGTCTGGGCGCGGCGTTCCGCCTGAGCTGCCGCACGGCCACAGCCGACCCTGCTGCGAGCGTTCGTGTCCGATTCGCAGGGTGGCGTGGGGGCGCGCAGCATGGAAGTGGCGGCTGCCATCGTTTCGCGAGGTGACAGGCCATGACTGGTTGAGCCCACTGGAAGCGACGGCCGAGGCCGTGTGGCCGACGGGCGTGGACGCCGGGGGACGCTCCGGCGCGATGTGCCGGTCGGAGGAGCCATAGGAGGTCGGCGATGGCGCACGCACAGGGAGATGAACCGATCGTGGTCGGCCTCGACCCCGATCCGGGCAGACGCGCGGCGCTCGGCTGGGCGGCCGACGAGGCGGACCGGCGGCGGCTGCCGCTGCTGCTGGTCCTCGCGCAGAACCTGCCGACCCCCGGGTACCGGCCGACGGGCGGGCGGCCGTCCTGGGAGGAGTGGAACGAGTCGCTGCACACGACGGGGGATCGCATGCTGAAGGAGGCGGTGGCCTTCGTCGAGTCCCGGCATCCGCGGGTGCGGGTATCGGGGCTGCTGGCCGAGGGGCATCCGGCGTGGGTGCTGCGTGAGCAGGCGCGGAACGCCACGGTGGTGGTGGTCGGGTCCTGGCGCCTGAGCGCTGTTCAGGAGGTCTTCACCTCCGCCGCCGTCGCCCTGCCGCTCATCGCCCACGCGCCCTGCCCCGTGGTGGTCGTGCCGGAGCCGGAGCACGTCCCCGAGGCGGAACACGTCCCCGAGGCGGAACGTGTCTCCGAGCGGCAGCAGCATTTCGTGGTCGGGGTCGACGGCAGCCGTCATTCCGCGGCCGCCGTCGACTTCGCCTTCGACGAGGCCGCCGTGCACGGCTCGGCCCTGCGCGCCCTCTACGTATGGCAACCTCCGCGGCTCGGAAACCCGGACGAGGAGGCCGCCGTCCAGGAGTGCCGTCGGCTGCTGTCGGAGACCGTCGCGGGGCGTACCGCCGACCATCCGGAGGTGGAGCTGCGCCAGGAGGTCGTACCGGGCCATCCGGTACAGGTCCTGACCGAGGCGTCCGAACACGCCCTCGGCCTGGTCGTGGGCACACGCGGACACGGCGGGTTCACCGGCCTGCTGCTGGGCTCCGTCAGCCAGGGCGTGACGCAGCACGCGCGCTGTCCGGTCATCACCGTCCCGAGCGCCTGACCACGGCCGCGGCCCCAAAGGCCCGGTCCGGTCCGATTCCGTGTTGTTCAGGACCCGGCGGGGCGGGGGGCGATCTCCCGCAGCAGCTCCATCACCGCACGGGCGCGGGCGGTCTGGGTCATACCCTTCACCGAGGCGATCTTGACTTCGAGCGGGGGGCTTCCGTCCCGCAGCTCCAGTTCCGCGATCTCGCCGCCGCCGTAGGTCTGGCCGGTCGCCGGCCGCTGGTTCAGCACGGAGTATCCGAGCCCCCGGGCCACCAGCGAACGTACGGTTTCATAGCTCCGGGTGCGGTAGCGGACATCGGGTGCGGTGCCGGTGGCGGCGACCAGGGAGCGGAAGTAGTCGCGGCTGTGGGGCAGATCGAGCAGGACGAGGGGTTCCGCGGACAGTTCCGCCAGCTCCACGGAGCCCTGCCGGGCCAGCGGGTGGTCGGCCGCGACGATGACATACGCCGGGGCCCGCGCGATCGTCTCGCTGCGCAGGTCCATCTCGGCCGTCAGCCCGAGGTCGTAGGTGAGGGCGAAGTCGATGCGTCCCGCGCCCAGGGCCTGGACGAGCTGGTCCGTCTCTCCCTCCACCACGTCGATCTCGATGCCCGGGTGGCGGTCGGTGCATTCGCTGAACAGGGGCGGCAGATAGTACGGGGCCAGCGTCACGAAGCAGCCGACGGCCACCGGCCCGGAGATCGTCTCGCCGTCTCCCCGGGCCTCCCGCTCGATCTCGCGCGCACGGGCCAGCATTTCCCGCGCCTGCTGCTGAAGCCGCTCCCCCGCGGGTGTCAGGGTCAGTCCCCGGCCCCTGCGGCGGATGAACAACTGCACCCGCAGGTCGCGCTCCAGGTTGTGGATGGCCGCGGACACGGCGGACTGCGCGATATGGAGCGCCCCCGACGCCTCCGTCATCGAACCGCACTCGGCGGCCACGAGGAAGTAGCGAAGCTGGAGGAGGGTGAATCCCACCGGTGACGTCATGCCTGACCCTCGCGCCTGGTGATCGGTGTCCATGCCGCTGCCGACCCTATGCGGCGGCCGGACCCTATGCGGGCGGTGCCTGGTGGCGCTCCGCGGGCGCGTCGGAGACGTCCTCGGGGCGCAGCTCGGAGACGTCCTCGGGGCGCAGCAGGGCGGAACCGGCGGTCTCCTCGAGGGACAGGGCGGCGATGAGGCCGCCGACGGCGAACACCATCAGGTAGGGGCCGGGCAGCAGGGTGCTGCCGGTCGCGGAGATGAGCACGGTCATCAGGTACGGCACGGTGCCGGCGAAGAGGGCGGCGGTGAGGTTGTAGGCGATGGACAGGCCGCTCTGGCGGGTGCGGGTGGGGAAGATCTCCGCCGACCACACCGCGTAGGTGCCGAGGATCGCGGCGAGGATCGCGCCGAGCAGCAGCCCGGCGACCCAGGTTCCGGCGAGCCCGGTCCGCATGAGGAGGAACGCGGGGGTGGCGAGGACCAGGAGGGCCGCGGTGGCCCCGACGAAGACCGGTTTGCGGCCCACGCGGTCGGACAGCAGCCCGAACACCGGGACCAGCACCAGCCCCAGCAGTGAGATCACCGTGGACAGCAGGGCGGCGCTGCCGGCCGAGTGTCCCAGGTGGTCGGTCTCGTAGGTGACCAGGTACGTCAGCACCATGTAGAAGGGCACGTGCATGGCGGCCATCAGGCCCGCGGCCTGGAGCAGATGCCGCTTGTGGCCGCGGAGCAGCTCCCGTACGGGGGTGCGCGGCACGGTGTCGTTGGCTTCGAGCGTCCGGTACTCGGGGGTGTCCTCGATCTTGTTGCGGATGATGAAACCGATGACGCCGAGCGGGGCGGAAACGAGGAAGGGGACGCGCCAGCCCCAGGCGGTCAACTGCTCCTCGTCGAGCCCCGTGGACAGCAGCAGATAGACGAACGAACCGGCGAGGAAGCCCAGCAGCGAGCCGACCTCCAGCCAGCTCACCCCGAATCCGCGGCGGCGCCGGGGTGAGCTCTCGGCGAGGAAGCTCGCCGCGCTGCCGAACTCGCCGCCCGCCGCGAATCCCTGGATCAGGCGCAGGACCACCAGGAGCACCGGGGCGGCGACCCCGATCGCCGCGTAGCCGGGCAGCAGTCCGATCGTCAGGGTCGCGCCGGACATCATGAAGATGACCAGCGACAGTGTGCGCTTGCGGCCGATCCGGTCACCGAGCGGTCCGAACACCAGGGCGCCGATGGGCCGGATGCCGAAGGACACGGCGAACACGCCGAACACGGCGAGCAGTCCGGTGGTGCTGTTCTCGTCCGGGAAGAACACGGTCGCGACGGTGCCGGCGAGATAGGCGTAGGCGGCCCAGTCGAACCAGTGCACAAACACGCCGACGGCTCCCGCGGCAACGCTTCTGCGCAGTGCGACGACGTCGGTGGCCACGTCGACCTCGGACGTGGTGTCGTCGGTGTGAGTGGTGGGCATGCGCGCCTCCTTGGGGATGGGGTGGGAGAAGCCGGAGCTGTGCGGGTGCCATGTGTGGGGGGGCGCCTCGGTCAGGAGGCCGTGTACGGGTCCGCCTCGGTCAGGAGCTCGCGCTCGCGTATCGGCTCGAACTCCGGTCCACACCGGTCCAGGCCAGCGCCACCGCCCCGTCGAGCAGGGCCCGCTGGGCGTTTGCGCCCACGCAGTGCGCGGCGAACTCGTGCTGGTGGTTGGTGGCGGGCAGGGAGCCGATGCCGATGTACGGGTGGATGGCGGGCACCGTCTGCGAGACGTTGCCCATGTCGGTGGAGGCGCGGTTCATCCGGGCGGCCTGGCCCGGCGGCGCGAACTCCCGTCCCAGGGCGAGGGCGTTCGCGCGGTAGTGGGCAAGAGCGGCCTCGTCGGTGCGGAACTCCGCGTACGGCTTGCTCTCCGGCTCGATCTCCAGCTCGCACCCGGTGGCGAGGGCGCCCGCCTCGAAGGCCCGGATGACCCGTGGCTCCAGCTCGGCCAGTTCGGCGAGGGTCTCCGCCCTGACGTACCAGCGGCCGGTGGCCCGCTCCGGGATGGCGTTCGGGGCGTCCCCGGCGTGGGTCACCACACCGTGCACCCGGGCGGAGGCGGGCAGTTGCTGGCGGAGCAGCCCGATCGCGACCTGGGCCACGGTGAAGGCGTCGGCCGCGTTGATCCCGGCCTCGGGGTAAGCCGCGGCGTGTGCGGACCTACCGGTGTACGAGATCTTGGAGTGGCTGACCGCGAACGGACGGGCCTCGGCCACGTCGACCGGCGCCGGGTGCACCATCATCGCGAGGTCCGTCCCGGCGAAGGCGCCCCGGTCGAGCATCTCGATCTTGCCGCCGCCGCCCTCCTCCGCCGGGGTTCCGTAGACCTCGACGGTGAGGCCGGCGTCGTCGGCGACGGCGGCGAGGCCGAGCGCGGCGCCGACCGAGCTCGCCGCGATGAGGTTGTGCCCGCAGGCGTGGCCGAGGCCGGGCAGCGCGTCGTACTCGGCGCACAGCGCGATCCGCACGGGCCCGCTGCCGAACCGGGCGTGGAAGGCGGTCTCCAGGCCCAGGTAGGACGTGGTGATGTCGAATCCGGCGCGCTCCAGCGGCTCGGGTACGGCGGCCGCCGCCCGGTGTTCCTCCCAGGCCGTCTCCGGGTCGGCGTGCAGCCGCTCGGACAGCCGGATCAGCTCCTCGGCGTGCCGGTCGACCTCGCGCCGGGCGGCCCCTTTGAGCCTGCCCATCGCCCCCGGGGTCTCCGTCGCCCCCGTGGTCTCCGTCGTCCCCGGGGTCTCCGTCGTCCCCTTGGTCCCCATCGTCCCCATCACAGGTCGCCCGGGACGCCGTACGAGGGAGCGGAGGCGGGGTCGAGTCCACGGCGCACATAGTCGTCCCGCTGCGGGAGCCAGACGGCGAGGAGTCCGGCGAGCCGGTCGACGGGGTCGTCGGCCCAGTCCACGCGCAGGTCGGTCACCCGCCAGTCCACGTCCGCGACGACCGCGAGGCCCGCGGAGTGCACCGGCCCCTCCTCGCCACCGGCCTCGACCGCGGCCTTCAGGGCGGTGACCAGCCGCTCCTCCAGCTCCCCCGGGGCGGCGGAGTACGCGTCGAGGAGAACGCCGGGGATGTGCTCGCCGCACAGCATGTTGCCCGCCGCCACCGCGCCGTCGGCGGTGGCCGAGGCGTGCTTGCCCAGGGTGTGCGCGCCGCTGTAGACGAACCCGGGCCCGGAGCGGCCCAGCACGGTGAGCTGACGGTGGGCGATGGACTTCACGTTCCGCGCCGCGCCGGTGACACTGGCCAGGGCGCGTTCCGCGTCACCGTGGTCCGCCAGTTCCGCCAGCAGGCTGGTGCCGAGCGTGGGGTCGGTGACGTTCTGGGACGCCGCCGCGCCGACCCCGGGCCGCAGATGGGCGACCCGGGCGGCGACCGCCGGACTGGACGAGCTGACCGCGATGCCGAACCGCTCGCCGTCGCGGACCACCAGGGAGAAGGTCATGCCCGCGCCTCCTCGGGACGCACGGCGACGGCGGGGATCACGGCGACGGCGTCGATCTCGCACAGCCACTCCGGACGGGCCAGGGCCGAGACGACCAGGCCGGTGGAGATGGGGTGGACGCCCTTGGTCCAGCGGCCCACGGTGCGGTACACCGCCTCGCGGTAGCGCGGGTCGATCAGATAGATGGTCAGCTTGACCAGGTGTTCCATCCGGCTGCCCGCCTCTTCGAGTAGCGTCTTGATGTTCGCCATGGCCTGTTCGGCCTGTGCCTCGGCGTCGCCGATGCCCACCGATTCGCTGGTGTCGAGGTCCTGGCCGATCTGGCCCCGGACGTACACGGTGTCGCCGGCGACGACGGCCTGGCAGAGGTCGTTGTCGAGGTTCTGCTCGGGATAGGTGTCGCGGGTGTTGAACGGACGGATCCGGGTGTGTCCGCCGGCAACGACCGGGGCCTTGACGGCGTTCGCCCGGCGGCCTTCGCTCGTGGAGGTCATCGTCTGCTCCTCAGTTCTTCCAGGCCGCCGGCGTGGCGCCGGGCCGGTCGGTGGTGCCGTACGCGAGATAGCCCCGCTGGGTCGTGATGTGATCGGCGATGTATCCGGCGTCGTGCCACACGCCCCAGATGAAGCTCGATCCGCGGCGGGACAGCCAGGGCAGGCCCAGGAAGTACACGCCGGGCTCGCGGGACACCCCGCGCCGCTGGTCCGGCCGGCCCCTGTCGTCGAACGCGTCCACCTCGAGCCAGCCGTAGTCGGTGGCGAAGCCCGTCGCCCAGACGATCGAGGTGACACCGGCCGCGGCGAGGTCGAGCTCCAGCCGGGGGTCGGCCACGCCTTCCGGTTCCGGCCCGAGGTCGTGGGCCCGCGGCTCCTCGGGGAGGTCGAGCCCATTGCGCTCGACATACGCGTCGGCTGCCCGGAGGAGCTCGAGGTACTTCGCGTCGCCGAGCGCGATGTTGGTGGCGAGATCCGGCGCGAAGCGCAGCACACCGTTCTCGTAGGACGCGGTCAGACCGACGAGTTCGACGCCGTCGGCGGCCAGGGCCCGGAAGTCCACGGTGTGGCCGCCGCGGGCGCCGCTCACCGCGATGGTGACGTGTTCGGCACCCTGGGGAGGCGTCTCGGCGTCCCAGCGCCCGAGCACACCGAGCCACCAGCAGAAGTCGCGTCCGCGGTACTGGCGGGCGGGACGGTCGTGCGGGCCGACGGAGAGGAAGACCCGGCGGCCGGAGCGGCGCAGCTCATCGGCGATCTGGACCCCCGAGGAGCCGGCCCCGACCACGAGGACCGCGCCCTCGGGAAGCTGCTCCGGGTTGCGGTACCCGCTGGAGTGGAGCTGCGCGGGGACGGCGCCGTCCGGGACGATGGGCGGGATCACGGGCCGCTGGAACGGCCCGGTCGCGGCCACGACGAAGCGCGCGTCGATGGGGCCCTGCGAGGTCTCGACCCGGAAGCCGGGCCGACCGGTCCGCCTCCGTACCGAGGTCACCTCGACACCGCACCGGATCGGGGCGCCTATCTTCTCGGCGTAGGTGACGAAGTAGTCGGCGATCTGCTCCTTCGAGGCGAAGGCGTCGGGATGGACGTCCGGGTCGACGTCGGAGAACTCCAGCCCCGGGAACCGGTCGTGCCACGCGGGCCCGTTCGCCACCAGGGAATCCCACCGCTCCGAGCGCCATCGCTCGGCGATACGGTGCCGCTCCAGGACGATATGCGGCACCCCGTGGGCTCCCAGGTGCTCGCTCATCGCCACGCCCGCCTGGCCCGCGCCGACGACGACTACCTCAGTCTCTTCACTCAACTTTCAGCCTCCACTCAGGCGGTAGCGCATCCCGGTGTCGCGTCGACTGTGCTGTGGGTGCTACCGCACGAGGGATCCTTGGGCATGGCCGTAGTGCTGTCCAACAGATGTTTCCGCTATAGGCGATCTGATTTTCAGATTTGGACACCCTGCGAGTGGGGTCGGGTGGTGGTCGACGAACGCCTGTCACAGGCCCGGACTAGCCTCCCGAAATATGAACCTGGAACTGGCGGGACGACGGGCGATGGTGACGGGGAGCAGCGGAGGGATCGGCGCTGCGGTGGCTCAGCGGCTGGTCGATGAAGGGTGCGCCGTTTTGGTGCACGGTCGCGACCCCGAGCGTGTCGGCGGGGTCGCGGCACGGCTTCGTGCCGCCGGCGGGGTAGTGGACACCGTGCTGGGGGACCTCGCTGATGACGATGCCGCCGGGGCGGTGGCCGAGCAGGCCCGCGCGTGGGGCGTGGAGATATTGGTCAACAACGCCGGCCCATTCGCCGAGCATGACTGGGAAACGGCGGAGCCGGCGGCGTGGTTGGACGCGATCAACGGGAACGTCGTGTCCGCCGTGCGGATGATCCAGGCCCTGGTGCCTCGGATGCGCGAGCGCGAGTGGGGGCGGGTGGTCAATGTGGGAAGCCGGGCCGCGACAACTCCGTTGCCGAACATGGTCGAGTATTCGGCGGCGAAGGCGGCGGTGGTCAACATGACAACCAGCCTGGCCCAGCATCTGGCCGGATCCGGCATCACCGCGAACACGGTGAGCCCCGGAGTCATCGTCACGGACGGCATGCGGCGGATGTTCGAAGAGGGAGCGGCGGCACGAGGCCGGCCAGGGCAATGGACGGAGTTGGAACCGCTGGTGGTGGCCGAGTACGCCCCGAACCCGACGGGCAGGCTCGGACTTGCGGAAGATGTCGCGGCAGCGGTCGCGTTTCTCGTCAGCCCGCTGGCCGGCTACATCAACGGCATCAACCTGCGCGTCGACGGAGGCATCGCGTCGGTGCCGTAACGGCCTGGTGGAGCAACTTCTCGAGGGGAACGATCTCGAGTAGGCAGTCATCGCTCAGCGTGCCCACACCACAGAAGTTGAGCCAGAACCATTCAAGCGACGGCGTTGGTCATCGGTTTGGCGGCGCTCACTTCGGCAGGTGGCGGGCGAAGAACGAGCGTAGGAGGTGGCGCACGGCGGGCACGGTGGCGCGCGGGTCGGCTCGGCCCACCATGGCGGCGCGTCCGGCGGCGGTCATCAGGCCGGCCCGCTGGAGCTGGGGGACGAGGGACGCGTAGTCGGTGAAGGCCCAGTGCTGGGTGTTGTCGAGCTGCCGCCGGGCGACCGGGCCACCGTGGGCGAGGAGCGCTGCCCAGGAGCGGTCCAGGCGGGCGTCGCGGAAGCCGTCCGTGCCGGCCAGGAGCAGCGGCCGGTCGCTCGCCTGCCTGGCCACCGGGAGGAGTTCGCCGTCCATCTGGTCGAGATATCCCTCCAGGTTGACGGCGGCGGCGATCCGCCGGTCCTCGTGGAGCGCCTGTGCGACCGCGGTGCCGCCCGCGGAATGGCCGTAGACGCCGACCCGGTCGAGGCCCAGTGTGTCCAGGACGAAGCGGAGGTCGGCGACCCGGGTGTCGATCATGGTGCGGAAGGTGGCCGCGTCGGGTGGGCCGAGCAGTACGGTCTCCCGTACCCGTTCGCGGTTCGGCCGCTCGTCGGGGAACTCCACCTCGCTCGCGTCTCCGGGGTGGTCGACGGTGATGACCGTCCAGCCGTACGAGGCGAGGTCCACCGCGAGGGAGCTGCCCATCGTGCGGGCGTCGCCGCCGCCGGGGCTGTAGAGCAGTACGGGGCGCCCACGCACGGGCCGGGGCCGGGCGCCGGTCCCTGCGTGGGTGAGCGTGGCCGCCCAGTCGACTCCCGTCCGCGGCAGCGGCTGGTGGATCCAGTGGGCGAGGTCGGTGAAGGACGCGGCGGCGCCCGGGGTCATCTGCGGAGCGCGCGGGAAGCGGTGGCCGGGGGCGGCCGGCCGCAGGACGGTGACCATGAGTTCGCGTACGCCGATCTCGCGGTCCCAGGGGTCGTTGCGGGAGGGGTCGGCGAGGTATCGCGTGGCGGCGCGGACGGGGTAGGGCCCGCCGGGCGCCGGCAGACGCAGTCGCAGGAGCGGGGCCGCGTCGCGGGCGGCGGCCGGGGCCGGGACGGCGCCGGACAGCAGGGCGGCGGCGCCGGCGAGGGCGCCCTTGAGGAGAATGCGGCGGCCGGGTGCGGAGGAAGAGGTCATGGACGGCATCCTGGGGGCGGGCGCCGGGCCGGGGCGAAGCTTGCGGCGGGAGCCCAAAGGCTGGCGCGGAGCAGGGGGATGTGCGTGATCCGGATCCATTTCACGGCGGACGATTTCGCCCGGGTGCGGTTCGCGCCGCGGCCCTCGCCCGTGCCCGAACTGCACGCCGCCCTGATGATGCTGGGCGCCCCGCATGAGGCGCTGCTGTTCGGGCGCTGGCGGAGCAGGCTGCTGCGGAGCCTGCCGAGTGCGGTCGAGCCGCTCGCGGATCTGGTGCCGGACGGAGTGGCCCCCGCCTTCCTCGACGTTCTCGGCGACACGCTGGACGAGGGGGTCGAGCTGATCAGGACAGCCCGTGCCGAGTTCGTGCGGGCCGGGATCGAGCAGGTGTACGCGCGCCGTCCGGCGCCGCCGTGGATTCGCGCCCTGCACGGTGGGGACGCCGGTGCCTGGCGGACGCTCGGACGGGCGCAGCGGGCGGCGTACGAGACGGTTCTCGCGCCGGTGTGGCCGCAGGTTCAGCACCTGCACCGGGCGGAGTTCACCCGCCATGCGGTGACCGTCGCCGAACAGGGCCTCGGCGTCGCTCTGACCGGCCTGGCCCCGGGGTCACGGCTGCGTGACACGGTCTGGGAGTGGCCCCTGCCGGGCGCCCCGGGCGTGCGGGAGGTCCGGCTCGGCGGACGTGGGCTGATCCTGCGGCCGACCTTTCACTGGCGCAGCACCCCGCTCATCCAGGACCTGCCGGACCGTCCGGTGTCGTTCGCCTACCCGGCGGGCCGGGGGCTGCCGCTTCTCCCGGATGGGAGCGACGCGCTGGACGAGCACCTCGCGGGAGTCCTCGGGCGCACCCGGCTCGCCCTGCTGCGCGCCTTGGACGAAGCCCGTACGACCACGGGCCTGGCCCGCCGTATCGGCGTCAGCGCCGCGACGGCCTCCGCCCACGCCTCGGCCCTGCGCGCCGCCGGTCTCCTCACCACCACCCGCACGGGCCGCTCGGTGCGGCATGAGCGGACGGCCCTGGCGGAACTGCTGCTGGCCGGCGGCGTGGCCGACGGCGGGAACGCCTCGACGCCGATCCAGAACCGGGGCGCTACGAACCCGGTGGCAGGAGTCCGCGGGCCAGGGTGAAGGCGGCCGTCGCGGTGGACAGGAGGGCGTTGATCCTGCCGAGGATGCGAGCGGTCCTGTCGGTATCCTGCGCATCGACGGCCGCGGCGAGGTCGTCGGCGTACTCCCGGGCCCTTACCGCCTCATCGGACGTCGCGGTGTCCGCGTCCGTGCGCAGGGCGTCGATCAGTTGCTGATGGGGGATGTCGGGCGCGTTGGCCCGATTGCCGTAGCCGCCGTGGACCACCGAATGGTGGCTGTTGACGTTCGCCACGACGAAGCCGCCCGGTCCAGTGGAGATGTGCACCCCTTCGCCTCCCGTCCAGATGAACTTGCCCTCGTACTCGGTCCAGCCCTTGTACGTCACGCTGTATCTGCCGAACCGCCAACCCTCCACATCGATCAGCTTGTGCTTGAGCGGCTCGGCCAGGATGCGCATGGCGTCCGCCCGGTTCCATCCTCGCTGGGCGAAGTAGTCGGTCATCGTCACGCGCCGGCCCGGGTTCGCCGCCCGTCGGCAGATCTCGCGGAATGCCTGCCCCTGATACATCTCCAAGTGGCCGGGAGCGACCGACGGCTCCGGCAGCCGCCGCCGATGCACGATTCCGCGGATCCATACGAACAGGGCGTAGATCAACCAGCAGAGCAAGGCGATCACCACCAGCCCCGGTGTCAACTCCACGCTCGTCACCTCTCCCCCGACGGTCCCAAGCCAACCCATTTTAGGACCAGTTGGTGCGCCGCGACCCTGGCTTGTCCGGCAATGGGCTACTGGGGCAGGGGGCGGTCGCGGACGACGTTCTTCATGACGAGGGTGGAGTTCAGGCGCTGGACGCCCGGGAGTTTGGCCAGCCGCTGGTCGTAGAGCTGCTGGTAGGCGGACAGGTCGGTGGTGGCGACGCGCAGCAGGTAGTCGGGGTCGCCGAAGAGCCGCTGGGCCTGGATGACGTGCGGGATGGCGGCCACGGCCTCTTCGAAGGTGGTGACGGTGTCGGCGTCCTCCCAGCGCAGGGTGGCGAAGACCACGGCCTCGAAGTCCAGGCCGACGGCGGCCGGGTCGAACGACGGCGCGGTAGCCGCTGATGGCGCCCTCGCGTTCGAGGTCCCGCAGGCGGCGGTGGCAGGGCGAGACGCTCAGCCCCACGCGGGCGGCCAGCTCGGTGATCGTCAGGCGGCCATCGAGCTGTAGCTCGGTAAGAATTTTCCGGTCCAGGGCGTCCACGGAGAAGATTCTCCCTCATTCGGCGCGATTGTGAGACTGAAGCGCAAACACTTTCGGGCAAATCGCACGTAATCTTCCCCCTCGGAACAAGGAATGTGAGAGGGATCGGTCGATGGACACGACGACGGTGGCGGCTTTCCTGGCAGTGGACCTGCTGCTGGTCTTCACCCCCGGCGCGGACTGGGCCTATGCGATCGCGGCCGGGCTGCGGGACCGTTCGGTCGTCCCGGCGGTCGCCGGGCTGATAGCCGGATACGCGGGGTACACGCTGCTCGCGGTGGCCGGTCTGGTGGTGCTCGTGGCGAGTTCGGCCACGGTCCTCACCGTGCTCACCGTCGCCGGGGCCGGCTATCTGATCTGGCTGGGCTGTGGCGTACTGAGACAGCCCGCCACCTTGACCGCGTCCACGGAAACCATGGCCTCCTCACGCTGGCAGATCGCGCTCAAGGGGGCCGGTATCAGCGGCCTGAACCCGAAGGCGCTGCTGCTGTACTTCTCGCTCTTCCCGCAGTTCATCCACCCCTCGGGCGGCTGGCCCGTCGCCGCGCAGACCGGGCTGCTCGGCACGGTCCACATGACGGCCTGCGCGGCCGTCTATCTCGCCGTCGGCGTCCTGGCCCGCACCGTGCTGAAGACCCGGCCCTCGGCGGCCCGGGCGGTGACCCGGGTCTCCGGTGTCATGATGATCGCCATCGGCGGTCTTCTGCTGGTGGAACGCCTGGCGGGCTCGTGAACCCGCCCCGCCCGTACGAACCATGTGATGAGGGAAGGCCAATGGGAGTCGTGGTCCCGGCAGTTACGTCCGCCATCGATCCGGAGGTCGCGGCATGAGCACCATACAGATCTCGCAGCGTGCCCGGGCCGTAGCCCCGTTCTACGCCATGGAGTTCGGCAAGCAGGCCGCCGCGCTGGAGGCCCAGGGGCATCACATCGTCAAACTCAGCATCGGCGAACCGGACTTCGGCGCGCCCCCGGCCGTCCTGGACGCGATGCGCGGGGCAATGGACGGGCGGCCCATGCCCTACACCGAGGCCCTCGGACTGCCCGCTCTGCGGCAGGCCATCGCGCGGTTCTACCGGGACGAGCACGGTGTCGAGGTCGCTGCTTCCCGGGTCGTCGTGACGGCCGGGGCCTCGGCAGCCCTGGTGCTGGCCACCGCCGCGCTCGTCGATCCCGGCGACGAGGTGCTCATCGGCGACCCGTCGTACCCCTGCAACCGGCAGATCGCCGAGAGCTTCGGCGCCCGCGTCACGCTCGTACCCACCACGGCCGGAACCCGCTTCCAACTGGACGCGGAATCGGTGCGCTCGCACTGGACGGACCGCACCCGCGGGATCATGATCGCCTCCCCCTCGAACCCGACGGGCACATCGGTACCGGCCGACGAACTCGCGGCCATCTGTGACATGGCGCGCGAGCGCGGCGCATGGCGCATCGTCGACGAGATCTACCTCAACCTCAGCGACCATGACGCACAGGGCCAATCCCCGCGCAGCGCGCTGTCGTACGACCCCGACGCCATCGTCATCAACAGCTTCTCGAAGTACTTCGGCATGACCGGCTGGCGGCTGGGCTGGTGTGTCGTACCCGAGACGCTCGTACCGGCGATGGAACGCCTGGCACAGAACTACTTCCTCTGCGCCTCCGCCCCCGCCCAGCACGCCGCGCTGTCCTGCTTCACCAGCGAGTCCCTCGCGGTCTGCGAGGCCCGCCGCGCCGAGTTCGCCGAGCGGCGCGCGCTCGTCCTCGACGGCCTGGCACGGATCGGCCTGCCGGTGCCGGTCCCGCCCGACGGCGCCTTCTACGTCTACTTCGACGTCAGTGACACGGGGCTCACCTCGTGGCAGTTCTGCGAACGGGCGCTCCAATCGGCGCATGTCGCCCTCACTCCGGGCAGGGACTTCGGCGTCCACACGGCGGACAGCCACGTCCGCCTCTCGTACGCGGCGTCGGCCGACGAGCTCCGCGAGGGGATCGCCCGGCTCGGGACGTTCGTGGCCACGCTTCGGTAGGGCGGGCGGCAACCCGTCCTGGCACATCGGGGTCCATCGTGCCGTTGTCGCCGGGAACGCCGACGAGCTCGGCACCGGCGGTGCGGAACTCGGGTGCACCGCATTCGTCGTGGCTGCCCGCCCGGTGGAAAACAGCCAGTCCCGACCGGGTGGACCGATTGTGCCGGGGCGGGGAGAGAGCGGGCCGGATCCCGCGCGAATGGCGGCACATCCCGTGCCGACGCTCACGCCCGCCTCGACACCCATGTCCCGTGACCGCGTCCGAATACCGTCGGCCACCGGGGCAAACCCCAGGCGGGGCACGATCATCTTATCGAGTTAATGCCAGCGGCTCTCCGAGGCCGAATGGGCGCACCGGCCACTACTGTTCCCGGGGTCTGGGCGGATTCCCGGATGTTTGCCCCCTCCTTTCCTCTTTGCCGGTGACGCGCACGCACGCCAGCCATCGCCCTCACGAAGGAGAGCTCGCCCGATGACTGTTGGTACCAGCTCGGAAGCGCCTCTGGAGCCGCCTCGGCAGTCCAGCCTGAGCACGGCGGCCGCCCGCAACCTCGCCACCACGACCAAGTCCGCCCCGCAGATGCAGGGGATCACCTCGCGCTGGCTGCTGCGGACGCTCCCCTGGGTGGAGGTCAAGGGCGGCACCTACCGGGTGAACCGCCGGCTGAGCTACACCGTCGGCGACGGGCGCGTCGAGTTCGTCCAGGACGGTGCCGAGGTCCGGGTGATCCCCCGTGAACTCGGCGAACTGGCCCTGCTGCGTGGCTTCGAGGACGTGGAGGTGCTGACCGCCATCGCCGACCGGTGCGTCCAGCGCGACTTCCGCGCGGGCGAAACGCTGGTGGAACGCGGCCGGCCCGCCGGGGAGTTCCATCTGATCGCCCACGGCCGCGTCAGCCAGACCTCCGTCGGTCCGTACGGCGACGAGACCGCCGTCGCCGTACTGGCCGATGGCGACCGGTTCGGTGAGGGCGCTCTGCTCAACGAGGACGCCCGGTGGGACTACACCGCCACCGCCGAGACCTCCGGCACCCTGCTCACCCTCTCCCGCGCCGACTTCGCCGCCGTGCTGTCCGCGGCGCCGAGCCTTCAGGTCCACATCCGGGAGTTCAGTTCGCTCCGCGGCCACGCACAGAACCATCGGGGCGAGGCCGAGATCGCCATGGCGGCCGGTCACACCGGCGAACCCACGCTGCCCGGCACGTTCGCCGACTACGAACTGAAGCCGCGCGAGTACGAACTCTCCGTCGCGCAGACCATTCTGCGGATCCACACCCGGGTCGCCGACCTCTACAACGAGCCGATGGACCAGACCGAGGAGCAGCTCAGGCTCACCATCGAGGCGCTGCGTGAGCGCCAGGAGCATGAGCTGGTCAACAACCGCGAGTTCGGCCTGCTCCACAACGCCGACTTCAAGCAGCGCATCCAGACCCACTCGGGCCCACCCACCCCGGACGACCTCGACGAGCTGCTGTGCCGCCGCCGCGGCTCGAAGTTCTTCCTCGCGCACCCCAGGACGATCGCGGCGATCGGGCGGGAGTTCAACTCCCGCGGGCTCTATCCGACCCATGTCGACCTGGGCGGGCAGCAGGTCCCGGCCTGGCGCGGCGTCCCGATCCTGCCCTGCAACAAGATCCCCATCACCAAGGAGAACACCAGCTCGGTCCTGGTCATGCGCACCGGCGAGGACAACCAGGGCGTCATCGGTCTGCGCCGGACCGGTCTGCCGGAGGAGTACGAACCGGGTCTGTCGGTGCGCTTCATGGGCATCGACGAAAAAGCGATCATCTCCTACCTCGTCACCACGTACTACTCCGCCGCCATCCTGGTGCCGGACGCACTCGGTGTGCTGGAGAACGTGCAGATCGCCCGCAGCCGCGACCAGGGCCAAGGAGCCTAGAGGTCCCGCCCTGCCCGGCGGCTACGAGGCCCCTGGCTCCCAGTCGGCCGAGCATGTCCGCCATCCGGGACAGCCACCCACCCCATCGAGGAGCTATGGATGCCCGCGCCTGAGCCTTCCCCTCCGCAGCCGAGTCCGCCCGCGGCCGGTTCCCCCTCCGGGGCGCGTGTCCTCGCTGAGGCCGCCGCCCGCGCCCGCGACATCAGGACCGCCTTCGGCAGCGGCAGATCCCCCGCGCCGTCCTTGCCCGCACCGCCTCCCACCGAGGCCCCTGCCGCCGACGTTCCTGCCGCCGAGGTGCGCACCGCGGGCGCCGGTCTGGGTCGGATCCTGCGTGGCCCCAGTGGCCTGGGCACGGTGGGTCTGCACCTGGCCCGGTGCGAGAACACATCGGCGCCGGTGGAGCCGCTGGAGCCGCCGACGGCTCCGGCGGATCCGGCGGAAGGCACCCCGGTCCCGGGCCTCTACCACCATCCGGTGCCGGAGCCCGACCCGGTACGGGTGGAGGAGGTCAGCCGCAGGATCAAGACCTGGGCGCTGGACGAGGTCGATCTGTACCCGCAGGACTGGGAAGACCAGTTCGACGGCTTCTCCGTGGGGCGTTATATGGTCGCCTGCCATCCGGACGCTCCCACCGTCGACCATCTGATGCTCGCCACGCGCCTGATGGTCGCCGAGAACGCGGTGGACGACTGCTACTGCGAGGACCACGGGGGATCGCCCATCGGCCTCGGCGGACGGCTGCTGCTGGCGCACACCGCCCTCGACCCCTTGTACACGACGGAGGAGTACCAGCCGCGGTGGGCGGAGTCGCTCCATTCGGACGCGCCCCGGCGCGCGTACCGCTCCGCCATGGAGTACTTCGTCCAAGCGGCCGGCGCCTCCCAGTCGGACCGGTTCCGGCATGACATGGCCCGGCTGCACATGGGGTACCTCGCCGAGGCCGCCTGGGCCCAGACGGACCACGTGCCCGAGGTGTGGGAATACCTGGCGATGCGCCAGTTCAACAACTTCCGCCCCTGCCCCACCATCACGGACACCGTCGGCGGCTATGAGCTGCCCGCGGACCTGCACGCCACGCCCGCCATGCAGCGCGTCATCGCGCTCGCCGGGAACGCCACCACCATCGTGAACGACCTGTACTCGTACACCAAGGAGCTCGCCTCCCCCGGGCATCACCTGAACCTGCCCGTGGTGATCGCCGAACGTGAGGGCATCTCCGACCGCGATGCCTATCTGAAGTCGGTCGAGGTCCACAACGACCTCATGCACGACTTCGAGGCCGCGGCCGCGGCCCTGGCCGCCGACTGCCCCGTCCCGAGCGTGCAGCGCTTTCTGCGGGGCGTGGCCGCGTGGGTCGACGGCAACCACTACTGGCACCGGACCAACACCTATCGCTACAGCCTGCCCGACTTCTGGTAAGAAGAATGGACTTATCTGTGACCAGCACCGACTTCACCACCGACGCCACCCTCTCCACCAGCGCCGCCTCCGTGTTCATCCCCGCCCCGGCGACGCCCTACCAGGGGGACATCGCCCGCTACTGGGACGGCGAGGCCAGGCCGGTGAACCTGCGTCTCGGCGATGTCGACGGCCTTTACCACCATCACTACGGCATCGGCGCCGTTGACCGCAGCGCCCTCGGCGACACCGACGACAGTGCGTACGAGAAGAAGCTGATCGCCGAACTCCACCGCCTGGAATCGGCGCAGGCCGAACTCCTCCTGGACCACCTCGGCCCCCTGGAGCGCGACGACACGCTGGTGGACGCCGGCTGCGGTCGCGGCGGCTCGATGGTCATGGCCCACCAGCGCTTCGGGTGCAAGGTCGAGGGCGTCACCCTGTCGGCCAAGCAGGCGGACTTCGCCAACCAGCGTGCCCACGAGCTCGGCATCGAGGGCCATGTCCACGCCCGTGTCTGCAATATGCTCGGTACGCCCTTCGGGACCGGGCAGATCGCGGCCTCGTGGAACAACGAGTCGAGCATGTACGTCGACCTGCACGACCTCTTCGCCGAGCACTCCCGCATCCTCGCGGTCGGCGGTCGCTATGTGACCATCACCGGCTGCTGGAACCCCCGTTACGGCCAGCCCTCGAAGTGGGTCTCCCAGATCAACGCACACTTCGAGTGCAACATCCATTCCCGCCGGGAGTATCTGCGCGCCATGGCCGACAACCGGCTCGTACCGCAGGCCGTCGTCGACCTCACCGCTGCGACCCTGCCGTACTGGGAGCTTCGGGCCACGTCCTCACTGGTCACCGGCATCGAGGAGGCGTTCATCAACTCCTACAAGGACGGCTCCTTCCAGTACCTCCTGATCGCGGCCGACCGCGTCTGACCGCCTCCTGGCGCATCGCCCCGTCGCCATGTGGCGGGGCGACGTGCTGTCGGCCGACTCCCGGGTGGTCTCCGTACACTGACGGGCATGGCATGCCGCATCAGTGAACTGGTCCTCGACTGCGCCGACGCCGAGCGGCTCGCCGCGTTCTGGAGCGAGGTCCTCGGCTACGTCGAACTCGGCCGGGAAGCCGACGGAAGCATCGAGATCGGGCCGCCCGACACCGGTTTCGGCGGTCCGCAACCCACCCTGGTCCTCAGCCCCAGCAGCGACCCGCGGACCGGGAAGCTCCCTCTGCACATCGACGTCAACGCCACCGACCGCGACCAGGACGCCGAGCTGGAGCGGCTGCTCGCTCTCGGCGCCCGGCCCGCCGACGTCGGCCAGACCGGCACCGAGAACTGGCACGTCCTGGCCGACCCGGAAGGCAATGTGTTCTGCCTCCTGCACGCCCGGCTCCAGCACCCCTGACCAGCGCGCCTCTCACGGGGTCCGCTCGTGGCCGGTGAGCATGTCGACCAGGCTGTGGGGTGCGCCCGCTCCGTAGAACATCTCGTGCACCTGGATTCCTTCGGCGGCGGCCGCGGCACTGCGGGGGAACATGGCCTGCTCGTACTCGGTGAGCGCGGCCTCGACGTCCTCGGGGTGCGCGGCGAGGGCCCTGCCCAGTTCGGCGCCGTCGTACATGGCCAGGTTGGCGCCCTCGCCGTTCGGGAGCGAGAGGTGGGCGGCGTCGCCGAGCAGGGTCACCCCCGGCTGCCGCTCCCACCGGTGCTCGATGGGCAGGGCGTAAAGGGACCGCAGGACCGGTGCGGCGTCACCGTCGGCGATCAGCGCGGTGAGTTCCGGTGCCCAGCCGTCGAATTCCTGGGCGATCCGTACGGTGGCCGCGGCGGAGTCGGCGAAGTCGATGGCCGCGAACCAGTCCCGTGGCCGGGCGAGCATCACGTAGACGTGCAGGGTGCCGGCCCGCTCCCGGTGCGCCAGGAATCCCTTGCCCGGCGCGACCGCGAACAGCGATCCGCTGCCGACGGCTTTCGCGCTGGCCGGGTGCCGGGTGTCGGCGTCGAACAGGCAGGTCTCGACGTACGACATGCCGATGTACTCGGGTGCCGCGCGGGAGAGCAGTGGCCGGACTCGGGACCACGCGCCGTCGGCGCCGACCAGCAGGCCGGTGGAGACGGTGCTGCCGTCGGCGAAGGTCACCTCGTGGCGGCCCGCGCCGAGGGCACGGGTACCGCTGACCTTGTGGCCCCACCGGACGGTGCCGGCCGGGAGCGAGTCGAGGAGCATCTGCCGCAGCTCGCCGCGCAGCACCTCGGGGTTGCCACGCGTACCGTCGTCGGCATGGTCGACCAGGACGGTCCCGTCCGGGTCGAGAACCCGTATCGCCTGGCGGCCCTCCAGGACGAGGCCGCGGAACTCGTCAATCAGACCGGCCGCCCGCAAGGCGGGCTGTCCGCTGCCCTCGTGGATGTCGAGCATTCCGCCCTGCGTACGCGCCGTCGGAGAGACCTCCGCCTCGTAGACCGTGGCCGGGATGCCGTGGAGGTGCAGGACGCGGGCGAGCGTCAGGCCGCCGAGTCCGGCACCGATGATCGTGACGTGAGTGGTCATGGTGGTTCCTCGCTGTCGCACGCCTGCCGAATGGGCATCCGGCAGGATCTCCTGAAAAGTTCCAGATCCCGCCGACACGCCACCGACAACGCCACCGACAACGCGACCGACAGCCACCGACAGCCACCGACAGCCACCGACAAAGGGCATGTGCGTACCGGGGTCGCCGTCACCCCTGACGGGCGTAATGTATGCATATGGGTGATGTTCGGTGCGGTTGGTGCGATGCGCCGCTACCGAATCAGTCCGGCCGCAACCGGCGGTATTGCAGTCCGGCACATCGGCAGGCGGCCTGGCGGGCGCGGTCTCGGTGGCCGGCGGCGGCCGAGACGCGGCAGGCGATGGTCCTCGCGGGCACGGATCTGCTGGACCGGGTGCGGGCGGCGGCGCAGCAGGCGGGTGAGGTCCCCCCGGCGCGGGAAGCCGCGGTGGGCCGCCACTGTGCCGCGGTGGCGGAGGTTCCCGGGCTGGCCGAGCGGCTGGTGCGGTCCGCGGTGCTGGCCGATCGGCAGGCCGGGGTCGGCTGGGCACGGATCGGTGCCGCCTTCGGGATCAGCGCCGAGGCGGCCAGGCGCCGCTTCGGGCGGGCGCGGCACATCGCGGAGGAGGGGCACAGCTCGGAGGCGGGGCAGGGGACGCGAGAGGGTGCCATGCCCGCCACCGACTCCGGTATGGAGCCGCTGGATGCGCTTCTGTGCACGGCGGTACGGGAAGCGGGCGCGGCCACGGGCCTGGTGTATCTGCTGCCGCCCGGCGGACAGGTGCTGCGGCTGGCCATGATGACCGGGATGCCGCCGAAGGTTGCCGAGCTGTGGGAACGGCTGCGGTTCCCGGCTTCGGGTCCGTTGGCGGACGCGGTGGGTGAGCGGCGCCTGGTGTGGCTCGCCAGCCAGGCGGAGCTGGCGCGCCGCTACCCGAGGACAGCGCTGGTATGGCCCTACCCGGTGGCGCTCGCCGCCGCACCGATCACCTCCGGCACCATTGTCTGGGGCGGACTCGCGCTGCTGTGGCCCAGTCCGCGCCGCCCGCACCTGAGCGCCCATGACCGCGCCGTGATCGGCTCCACCTGCGACCGGATGGGGGCGTTCCTGCGGCATGCCGCCGCGGACGGGCACCCGAGGGTCCCCGAAGAGCCGCATGTGGCGGCCCCGCCGCGAGTGTGGACCGCCGGGCCGGTCCAGGCACAGGCCGCGGTGGACTTCGCCGACCGTCTCCCGGAGGGCTGTTGCGCGCTGGACGTGGCGGGCCGGATCACCTTCCTCAACGCCACCGCCGCCGAGCTGGTCGGTGGGAGCGTCCCGGAGCTGCTCGGCGCACCGCTGTGGGAGGCGCTGCCATGGCTGGACGGCCCGGTCTTCGACGACCGCTACCGGGCCGCGGTGCTCGGCCACCGGCCCACGTCCTTCACCGTTCTGCGCCCGCCGGACCGGTGGCTGTCCTTCCAGCTCTGCCCGGATGCCTCCGGTGTCAGTGTGCGCGTCTCCCCCACCGACGACACCGACGACACCGCCCCCATCGACCGCCCGGGGCGCGGGGCGGATATCGCCACACCGACCCGGTCCGGCAGGCTGTACGACCTGATGCACCTGGCCGGCGCGCTCACCGAGGCCGTCGGCGTTCAGGACGTGGTCGAGCTGACCGCCGACCTGGTCCTGCCCGCCTTCGGCGCCCAGGGCTTCGTCCTGTCCGTGGCGGAGGGCGACCGGCTGCGTATCGTCGGCGAGCGTGGATACCCACCCGAGCTTCTCAACCGCCTCGACATCCCGGCGTTCCGGGACGACACGTCCCCCAGCGTGCGCGCCGTGACCAAGGGAGCACCCCTGTTCTTCGCGTCCCCGCACGAGTTGAATCAGCTCGCCCCGCACATCCCGCGGCTGACCAAGAGGGCGGCCTGGGCCTTCCTGCCGCTGCTGGCCTCCGGTCACCCGGTCGGCTGCTGCGTGGTCTCCTACGACCGGCCCCACGACTTCACTCCCGACGAACGCGCCGTCCTGACCTCGCTGGCCGGACTGATCGCCCAGGCCCTCGACCGCGCCCGGCTCTACGACGCCGAACACCAGCTTGCCCACGGTCTCCAGAGCGGTCTGCTCCCCGCCTCGCTTCCGACGGTGCCCGGGCTGGAGGTGGCGGCCCGCTATCTGCCCACGGCTCGCGGCATGGACATCGGCGGCGACTTCTACGACCTCATCCGCTGCGACGCCACCACCGTCGCCGCGGCCATCGGCGACGTCCAGGGCCACAGCGTGAACGCCGCCGCCCTCATGGGACAGGTCCGCACCGCCGTCCACGCCACCGCCGGGGCACATCCCGGGGAAGTCCTCGCCCGCACCAACCGCCTGCTCACCGACCTCGACCCCGGCTTGTTCACCAGTTGCCTGTACGCCCACATCGACCTGGCACACCACGTCGCCCATCTGGCCACGGCCGGGCATCCGCCCCCGCTCCTGCGCCACCCCGACGGACACACCGAGGTCCTCCATCTGCCACCCGGCCTGCTGCTGGGCATAGATCCGGGCGCCGACTACCCGGCCACCGAGATCCCGCTGCCGCCCGGCGCCGTGCTGGCCCTCTACACCGACGGCCTCGTCGAGAGTCCCGGCGTCGATCTCGATGACGCGACCGCCCGCCTCGCCGACCAGCTCGCACAAGGCTGCGGCCAGCCCATGGACACCCTCGCCGACGCCCTCGTCCACCATGACCCGCACACCGATCCCCACAGCGATGACATCGCCCTGCTTCTGCTCCATCCGCAATCGGTCGTCGGCTGACAGAGCCCGCTGACGCGATACCGATCGCGGAGCCGCTCGACGAGCGCCGGTATCTGCTGGATGTCGCCTACTGGATGCTGGGCGGCCGGCGCGGGCGGGGCTGGTGGAGGAGGTCAGCCGGGTGCTGCTGAACGCCCTGGACTGCCTGCCGCCGCCCGAGCGCGCGGTGTCCGTGCTCCATGGCGCCTTCGGCATCACCGACCACCGCGTCGCACAGGTCCGGGTCGTCCTCGACCCCTAGAAACCGCGCTCCTGGAACCAGCCCCCGAAAAAACTTCTCGCGGCGATGTCGAGAACCCGTGAGCGGCTCCGTCCCCGAGGTGAACGCGACCACAATGGGTCGCATCAGCACCGAGGAGAAACACGATGGCCAAGTACCTGCTGCTCAAGCACTACCGTGGCGCTCCGGCCGCGGTCAACGACGTCCCCATGGACCAGTGGGCGCCGGAGGAGGTCTCCGCGCATCTGAAGTACATGAACGACTTCGCGGCGCGGCTGGAGGAGACCGGCGAGTTCGTCGGCGGCCAGGCACTCGCCCCCGAGGGGACATGGGTGCGGTACGACGGTGAGGGGCGCCCGCCGGTCACCGACGGTCCGTTCGCCGAGACCAAGGACCTCATCGCGGGCTGGATGGTGATCGACGTCGACAGCTACGAGCGCGCCGTCGAGCTGGCCGGGGAGCTGTCGGCCGCTCCCGGGGCGGGCGGCAACCCGATCCACGAGTGGCTCGAGCTGCGCCCGTTCCTGGCCGAGCACTCCACCGTCACGGAGTGCCCGCATCGATGAACGAGGCCCTGATCCGGAGCCTCACGCCGAGCGTGCTCGCCGTCCTCGTCCGCCGCGGAGCCGACTTCGCGGCGGCCGAGGACGCCGTACAGGACGCACTGGTCGAGGCGGTCCGCGGCTGGCCGGCCGACCCTTCCCCAAGCTCTCGGCTGCGCTCGAGCAGGGGAGACCCCATTCGGGATGCGAAGGGCTGGCTGGTCACCGTGGCCTGGCGCAAGTTCCTCGACGCCTCCCGCTCGGATGCCGCCCGCCGCCGGCGTGAGGACCGCGTCGAGGAGGAGCCGGCGCCCGGGCCCACGCCCGCGGTGGACGACACGCTCCAGCTCTACTTCCTGTGCGCCCATCCGTCGCTGACGCCGTCGTCCGCGGTCGCGCTCACCCTGCGCGCCGTGGGCGGGCTCACCACCCGCCAGATCGCCCAGGCGTACCTGGTGCCCGAGGCGACCATGGCGCAGCGGATCAGCCGGGCCAAGCGCACCGTCTCCGATGTGCGCTTCGACCAGCCCGGCGACGTCGCCACCGTGCTGCGCGTCCTCTACCTGGTCTTCAACGAGGGCTACTCCGGCGATGTCGACCTCTCCGCCGAGGCCATCCGGCTCACCCGGCAGCTCGCGGCCCGGATCGACCACCCCGAAGTGGCGGGGCTGCTCGCCCTCATGCTGCTCCACCACGCCCGGCGCGCCACCCGGACCGCGCCGGACGGCAGTCTGGTGCCGCTCGCCGAGCAGGATCGCGCCCGGTGGGACACCGGGATGATCGCCCAGGGCGTGGCGATCCTTCAGGCGGCCCTCGCCCGCGACCGGCTGGGCGAGTTCCAGGCCCAGGCCGCCATCGCGGCACTCCATGCCGACGCGCCCACCGTCGAGGAGACCGACTGGGTGCAGATCCTGGAGTGGTACGACGAGCTGGTGCGCCTGACCGACAGCCCGGTCGTCCGGCTCAACCGCGTGGTGGCCGTCGGCGAGGCCGACGGCCCGCGCGCCGGTCTGGCCGCGCTCGCGGAGCTGAACGACTCCGCGCCGACCTCTGCGAGCAGGGGGTCGCCCATGCCCCGCCACACCGCGGTGGCGGCGTACCTCCACGAGCGGGACGGCGACCTGGCGACGGCGGCACGGCTGTACGCCGAGGCGGCCCACCAGGCACCCAACCTCGCCGAACGCGACTACCTGACCCGCCAGGCCGCCCGGCTCAACACCCTTCGGCGCGGCTGACGAACCGCGCCGAATTCCATTGAGGCGCCGCCGTATGTCGGGGAGGGTCGGCGGCATGGATTTCTTCTGCTATCACCGCGATCGGCCCGGCTCCCTCACCTTGCGCAAGGAGCTGTCGGAAGAACACTGGTCGTATATGGACCGGTACGCGGCGGAGATGATCGCTCGCGGCCCGACCTTCGCCGACGGCGAAACGCCCACCGGCAGCGTGCACATCCTCGGCCTGCCGGATCCCGCCGCCGCCCGCGCGTTCGCCTTCGACGAGCCGAACTACCAGGCCGGCGCGTACCGGGACGTGCTGCTGCGACGGTGGCGCAATGTGCTGGGGCGCACCATGTGGGACTTCCCGGGCGGCCGGACCGGTGGCCGGCGGTATCTGGTGCTCGGCCTCGGCTCGGGGGAAGCCGCCGACCTCGCCGTGCCGCCGGGCCGGGACGAGCTGATCGCGTACGGACCGCTGCTGTCCGACGACGGCACCGGCTGGCTGGGTACGGCGGTGCTGCTGCGGGCCCCGGACCCGGACACGGCACGCGCCGTCCTGACCCAGGACCGGTACGCCGCCATCGAGGTCCATGACTGGGAGTTCGGCGGGCGGCGGTGACGCCCGGCGTGGTCGGTGCGGGCTCGGCCGAGTGCGCGCCGCTGCCGCGATGAGTTCCGGCCGGGACACGAGTCTGTTCCGGTGACCGTCGCAAGGACGCCGTACGACGCCGCCCGGCACGAGACACCACGCCCGGCACGAGACACCACGGAGGACACCATGACGACCGCACCGGACGACCCGACCACCGCGCTGCCCGGCCGCCCGCCCATCGTCGACCTGGCCACCTGGCAGGCCGCCCGTGACGAGCTGCTGGTCCGCGAGAAGGCCCACACCCGCGAGGGCGACGCCATCGCCGCGGCCCGCCGCCGGCTGCCGATGGTGGAGTTCGACGGGACGGTCGAGGTCGTGGGGCCCGATGGCCCGGTCCCGTTCCTGGACCTGTTCCAGGGCCGCGACGAGCTGGTGGTCTACCAGCACATGTGGCACGACGGCGCGCCGCACCAGGGGCAGTGCGAGGGCTGCACCACCACCGCCTGGCACCTTCAGGACGCCGCCTACCTCAACGCCGGCGGCGTCTCGTTCGCCATCCTGACCACGGGCCAGTGGGACGAGGTGGCCTCCTACGTGGAGTTCATGGGATACACCGAGCCCTGGTACTCGGTGCGCGACGTGGCCGCGCCGGTCGGCGGGGACATGGGCTACCTCACCTCCTTCCTGCGCGACGGCGACCGCGTGTTCCTCACCTACTCCACGACGGGCCGTGGCAACGAGCGGGTCAACGGCTCCCTCGGCCTGCTCGATATGACGCCCTACGGCCGCCGCGAGGCGTGGCAGGACGACCCCGAGGGCTGGCCCGAGGGGCACGGCCCGTGCTGGTCCTGGCGCACGGACGCGGATGGGACCGCCACCTGGGGCCCGACCAGCCGCCCGGTGCCGCAGTGGACCCGCCCCGGCGCGACGCCGGTGGAGACCCTCGGCCGGCAGGGCCACCACCACTGACGAATCCGGCCCGGTCTACCGCTTGTACGGATCCCCGTCGGGGAGCCATGCGTCCGGTGCGTGGATGCCGAAGTCGCCGACGCCTTCCGTCAGGGCCTCGACGGTGCTCAGTACGGCCGGGCGGAGCTCGTCCCGCCGCCAGACGAGAGACCAGGTCCAGTAGACCTTCGGCCCGGTCACGGGGCGTACGGCCAGATCGGGCGGCAGTGGAGTGGTCTGGCCCTTGGGCGAGTTGAGGATGGGCCGCCTGCTCCGGCGCACATGGTCGAAGAAGACGGGACCGGTGATGCCACCGTCCGTGATGCGCACGGCGGGGACGCCGGCCTCCTCGGCCAATCGCTCCGCGTAGTCGTTCCAGGACAGCCAGGTGGTGGCGTCGTCGTCCAGCAGAACGTCGGTGTCCTGGGCGCGGACCTCGCCGGTGTCCTGCCCGGCCGAGACGGCGTAGAGCCGCTCCGCGCCGATCAGCCGGGCGCTGAGTCCGAGCTTCTCCAGGTCGCCGGTGCGGATCCAGCACACCGCCAGGTCGAGGCCGCCGTCCGCGACGCGGGCGGCCTGGGCATGGGAGGGCGCGACCCATGCGTCGATGTGCAGACGCGCCACGGACGAGGCGCGGGCGGTCAGGTCCGCGGGCAGCCAGTTGACATAGCCGAGCCGGACCGGTTCCGAGCCCGCGATCCTGGCGGCGCGGTTACGGAGGTCGTCGGCGCGCTCGAGCAGGGCCCGGGTGTGCGGGAGCAGGGCCGCTCCGGCCGGAGTGAGGGCCACCGAACGGCGGTCGCGGTCGAAGAGCCGGACGCCGAGATCCCGTTCCAGCGACTTGATCTGCTGGGACAGGGAGGGGCCGGCGATCAGGAGCCGCTCCGCGGCCCGGCCGAAGTGCAGTTCCTCGGCTACCGCGACGAAATACCGCAACTGGCGCAGCTCCACGCCCGCAATGCTACCCGCGGCCGGGGCCACGGCCCGTCCCGCCCTCGGCGGTCTCGTACTGGGGCGTCCGTGTGACCGACTTCCTCCCATCTGCTAGGCGCTGCCTCCCACCGCAGGTCACAGCGGTGCCGGGGCGGGTGGGAGGCTCTTGCCTTCCTTGGGTTTTTGTCGACCGGTCGTCTATGTTCATGGGGGCCGGTCATGCACACCGGTCCGGACATCCCTCACTGGAGACAGTCACCATGAGCACTCCTGACCAGAAGGTCGCCATCATCACCGGCGCGTCCCAGGGCATCGGCGCGGGCCTGGTCGATGCCTATCGCAAGCTCGGCTACGCCGTCGTCGCGACCTCGCGCGGGATCGCCCCCTCAGCGGACCCGCAGGTCCGCACCGTCCAGGGGGACATCGCCGACCCCGCCACCGCCGAGCGAGTGGCCGGGGCCGCGATAGAGCGCTTCGGCCGCATCGACACCCTGGTCAACAACGCGGGCATCTTCGTCGCCAAGCCGTTCACGGAGTACACGGAGCAGGACTACGACGCGGTCACCGGCGTCAACCTGAGCGGTTTCTTCCGCATCAGCCAGCTCGCGGTCGAGCAGATGCTCCGTCAGGGCGGCGGGCACGTCGTCCAGATCACCACCAGCCTGGTCGACCACGCCAACTCCGCAGTCGCCTCCGTACTGGCCTCCCTGACCAAGGGCGGACTCCAGTCCGCGACCAAGGCCCTGGCCATCGAATACGCGACCCGCGGGGTGCGCAGCAACGCCGTATCGCTCGGCATCATCAGGACACCGATGCACCCGGCGGAGTACCACGACACCCTCGCCGCCCTCCACCCGGTCGGCCGGATGGGAGAGGTCAGCGACATCGTCGACGCCGTCACCTACCTGGAGAACGCCCCCTTCGTGACCGGCGAGATCCTCCACGTCGACGGCGGCCAGAGCGCCGGCCACTGACCACACACCGCCCGGGCGTCGCACCCCGCCGCCCGGGCGCCCTCCCCGGCGTCGGCTCTCAGACGACGCCGCCCTCTTGTCACTGTTGGAGCTGACACCATGAGTACCGACGTACTGAACGACCCCCTGCACGAGGTGCTGAGCCGCTGGCAGGCCGCTTTCGACGGCCACCAGACGGACGCGATGGCCGACCTGTTCACGCCCGACGCCCTCTTCCAGGGGTTCGGGCCCGAGACCCTCTCCGGCCGGGACGCGGTACGCGGCTACTACGCGGCCGTTCCGGACCACCGCAGGGCCCATCTGGGGAACGTCCACGGCTACCGGATCGGTGAACACGTGGCCGGTGGCTTCGCCGACGTCACCTTCCGGGATCCGACGGGCTGGGAGGCCCCGGTGCATCTGTCGTTGGTCCTTCAACGCGATGGCGGCAGTTGGCGGATCCGCCAGTACCACGTCTCTCGAATCGCCGCTGATCACTGAGGCGGCGGTGCCCGTAAGAGGCCGGGCCTACCAGCAGGGAGGAAGCCGATCCTGGCATTCTCCCTGGTGGCGGCCCCAGTCTGAGACCATGCAGCAGCATGTCACCGCCTCCCGAGGCGTACTACGCCACTCACCCTGGGCCCATGTCGTACAGGCCGCCGCCGCACTGGGGGCGGGCATGGGTGTGGGCCGTTTCGTCTACACCCCGATTCTTCCCCTGATGCACGCTCAGGCCGGGCTGTCCGCCGCCACGGGGGCGAATCTCGCCACCGCCAACTACGTCGGCTATCTGCTCGGCGCGCTCGCCGGAACCTTCCTGCCCCGACTGGTGCGTTCCGCCGCCGTACTGCGGAGTTGCCTGGTGGTGCTGACGGTGTCCCTGGCCGCGATGCCACTGACCCACTCCCCCGGCGTATGGCTGCTGCTCCGGCTGTGTGCGGGCGTGGCCAGTGCGCTGATCTTCGTCATCGCCGCCGGCTCCCTGCTCAGCCATCTGCGCGACCACCCCGCCCACTTGCCCGGGTGGGCCTTCGGAGGAGTCGGGGCGGGAATCGCCCTGTCCGGGCTGCTCGTCCTCGCCCTGCGCACCATCGCCGACTGGCAGGCCGCGTGGTGGGCCTCCGCCGTGCTGACCGCGCTGCTCGCCCTGCCCGCATGGTTCCTGCGGCCGGAACCCGCGCCCCCGTCGGCGTCCGCCACGCCCGGAGCGGAGCGGCGGGCGACCGGCCCGCGCACCCATCGGTGGTTCACCGCGCTCCTCGCCTCCTACACGCTGGAGGGCATCGGCTACATCATCGCGGGCACCTTCCTGGTGGCCGCGATCGAGCAGAGTTCTCCCGGCTGGATCGGCAGTGGTGCCTGGGTGCTGGTCGGCCTGGCGGCCATCCCGTCCTCCGCGCTGTGGGCGGGGCTGGGCCGGCGCTGGTCCCGTCCGGGCCTCCTGCTGACCGCCCTGGCCGTCCAGGCCGTCGGCATCGCCCTGCCCGCGCTGATCGGTGGCGTCGCCGCCGCGCTGATCTCCGCGGTGCTCTTCGGCGCCACGTTCATCGGCGTCAGCACGCTCGCGCTCGCTACCGGCGCGCATCTGCGCTTCCCGCGCGCGGTCGCCCTGCTGACGGCCGGATACTCGGTGGGCCAGATCCTCGGCCCGCTGGTCGCCACCCCTCTGCTGCACCACGGGTACGAGCAGGCCCTGATCCTCGCGGCCGTCGTCGTCCTGGCGTCCGCCGTCGCGGCGGCCCTCCTCCGGATCGGCTTCCCCCACCACATGCCCGCGCCCGGCCACCCGGTCGCACGCTCGGAACCCGCACCGGGCGGACCGGCCACGGCGAAGACCACGACCTGACGGTCATCCCTCGGAAGAGAGATCGGCAGGTGCGGTCCACCTGGGCCCCCTGCTGGTGGTCGCCCCGGCCCGCACCCCGTCGTTCGCCGGTCCCCGGGCCACCGTGCTGATCGGCGCGCCGGCGGTGGCCGCCCAGGTGGTCATCCAGCGCTCGCCCGCCCTCCACCCGGTCCAGCAGCTCAAGAAGATCGTGCCGGTCAACGGCGCCCACCGGTGATGCGGCGTTCCGGGAGGTCCGGCAGATCCGGCGGAACGCCGCCCAGCCAAACAGGCCGGACGAAGTCCACTGCCGGTTCGGCAGGTGCCCTGAAGGGGCGCGGGGCTGTGTCGATGTGCGGCTCCGCCGCGGCTGTGTCGATGTGCGGCTCCGCCGCGTGGGACCAGCCACGATGGCGCCGCAGACGACCGACGGCACGGCGCGGCACATCCAGTGGAGCGCTCAGCGGACCCGGTCGACGCGGCGCTCGTCCCAGACCGGCTCCGCCGTCTCGC
>NZ_JAHLEM010000840.1 GCF_018883605.1 Streptomyces niphimycinicus
CTCCAGGACCTACTACGACAAGAAGATCGCCCAGGGCAAGCACCACACCCAAGCCCTCCTCTGCCTCGCCAGACGCCGAGCCGACGTCCTCTTCGCGATGCTTCGCGACGGCACCTTCTACGACCCGCAACCTGCCCCCACAGCTTGACGAAACCCATAGGGGCACCCCCCCGGCCGCGCCCCGCCCCCCCGGCCGCGCCCCGCCTCCCGGCCGCCCCGGCCACGCCCAACTTCGGCGTCAGCTCATGGCCGACTGGCCCGCCGTGATGACCCTGTCCAGCAGCGACCGGGACAGCTCGAGCTCCTCGATGGCCGTGGTCATCCGCTCCCGCTCCGCCCGCAGCTCGCCCAGCAGATCCGGGCAGGTGGGCACGAGGTGCTCACCGTCGTCGCGGAGGCATGGCAGGACCTGGGAGATGGTCGCCGTCGACAGCCCGGCGGCCAGCAGCGAGCGAATGCGCCGCACCACCGCCACATCGGAGGCGCGGTATGCGCGATAGCCGCTGGGCAGCCGCTCGGGCTGGAGGAGGCCCTGCTGTTCGTAGTAGCGCAGCAGCCGCTCGCTCACCCCGGTGCGGCGGGACAGCTCGCCGATCCGCATGGGCCCTCCTCCGCACATCCTCACGCCCGGAACTCTCTTCCGGCCCCGAAACTCTCCAATGGATGTCAGAGTCTACGGCTTCGGCCGCGCGCCGTCGCACAGGGCGCGATCGGTGAGGCGCTGCACGGCCGCCTCGGCCCGGAGCAACTGCTCGTCGCTGGAGGTCTTGCCGCTGGAGCTGATGGTCACCGAGCGCCGCCCGCCCTCGGTGAAACCGGTCCGCACCGAGGCCCCTTCGAGGTCGCCGCCGTGGCCCCAGCGGTAGCCGCCGCAGCTCAGCGGCTGCCGCATCATCCCGAGCCCGTACCGGGCATGCGGGAAGGCCACCTCGAAGTCCGGCCCGACGGGGACGGTCCGGCGCATCTCGGCCAGTTGCGCCGGGGGCAGCAGACGGCCGCCCAGCAGCGCGGTGTAGAACCGGTCCAGATCGCGGTCGGTGGTGATGAGCGAACCGGCCGCACCGCCCCAGGAGACGTTCCGGATCGTGGTGTCCGTCCAGGCGCTGGAGCCGGGGAAGCGCTGATACGTATGCGCGTACGGGGCCTTCAGTCGCGGATCGTCCCCGGGCTCATAGGTGCCGGTCAGGCCCAGCGGGCGGATGATGCGCTCGCGGACCTCCTCCGGCCACGCCCGTCCGGTGACCTTCTGGATGATCATTCCGGCGAGGACATAGCCGGGGTTGGAGTAGTTCCAGTCGGGCTTCTGGTCATCGGCCGGGGCGGGCGGGAAGTCGGGCCGGTGCTTCATCGCCCCGGCGACCACCTGCTCGGGGGAGACATGGTCGAACCGGGTCCGATCGAAGTCCGCCGCCGAATCGCCGGTGTCCTCGCTGTAGTCGTAGTTGTGGATGCCGCTGGTGTGCTGGAGCAGATTCCTGACGGTGATCCGGCGGCCGTCGTTGCCATTGCCGCTCACCACGCCCGGCAGCCACTTGTCCACCGGATCGCTCAGCGAGAGCCGTCCCTCGGCGACCAGTTGGAGAACGACCGTGGCCACGAAGGACTTGGTGATGCTCGCGGCCCGGTAGTGCGCCCCGTACGGCATGGGACGGTCGGTGTTCAGCTCCGCCTCGCCCGCGCGGGCGTGGATCCGGTGGTGGCCGTCGCGCACCTCCACGGTCAGGCCGATGAAACCGGCGTCCTCAAGTGTCCGGGCCACCTCGTGGCGCAACTCGTCCTCGGTGAGTCGGTGGTCGGGGGAGCCGGAGCCGGACGCTGCGGACGCTTGGGGCGCTTGGGGTGCTGTGGAGGCTCCGGGGTCGGCGGTGGTGGTGGCGGCGGCCGGGACCGCCGCCGCACCGCCGAGAAGGGCGGCGGTGACGGCGGTGGCCATGACGAGGCGTAAACGAGGGCGCTTCGTGGGTGCGTTCATGTCTCACCAGCCTCCGCGTACGACGCCGCCCAGGCCATGCGGCCAGCCCCCGCGTAAGAGTGGGGGCAGCCCCATGGCCGGAGCCGCACGGCCGGAGTCCCGTGGCCGGAGCCGCATGGCCAGGGTCCCGTGGCCGGAGCCCATGCCGGGCCGCTCCGGCTGGTCGATCGCTCGGCACGGTCAGGCGCGCGGGGCCGGTTGGGTCCTCGGGGCCGGTCAGGCCGATGAGCCGCTGTCCACCACCAGATCCGTGCCGACCACCGAACCGGCCGCCGGTGACGCGAGGTAGAGCACGGCCGCCGCGATCTCTCCCGCCTCCGCTATCCGGCCCAGCGGATTCTCGGTCTTCATCCGCTCGGCGCGGTCGGCCTCGGTCTCACCGGGCCGCAGGGACATGGGGGCGTCGGAGGCACCGGGGCTGACCGCGTTGATCCGGATCCCCTGGTGGATGTGGTCGAGCGCGGCGGCCCGGGTCAGCGTGGCCACCGCCGCCTTGGAGGTGCTGTACGCGCCGAGGCCCGGGACGCGGAGGTGGGCGCCGAGGTTGGAGGAGACATTGACGATCGCCCCGCCGCCGTGGTCCTTCATATGCGCGATCTGGTGCTTCATCGCCAGCCAGACACCGGTGACATTGGTGCGCAGCACCGCCTCCCAGTCCTCCTCGCTGACCTCTCCGAGGGGCCCCTGGCCACCCATGATCCCGGCGTTGTTGACGGCGATGTCCAGGCCGCCGAAGCGGGTGACGGCCTGGTGCACCAGCTCCCGCAACTGCCCGGAGTCGGTGACATCGGTGGGCACGGCGGCGGCCCGGCTGCCGGCGGCCTCGATCAGGCGGACCGTCTCGGCCAGGGTGGCTTCGGTGCGCCCGGCGGCCACCACGGAGGCGCCTTCGGCGGCGAAGGCGAGCGCGATGGCACGGCCGAGGCCACTGCCCGCTCCGGTGACGACGGCGGTCTTTCCGGTGAAGCGGTTCACTGCGTGGCTCCTTGAGGAAGCGGGGAGGGACGGGATGGTCGGGTCCGCTGGACGCGGAGGGTCAGGGCGGCGACGAGGGCGAGCGCGGCCCCCGTCGCGGCGAGGGAGACGGCATCGCTGCCGAAGGTGAGCACGATGGCGAAGACCACGGTCGGGCCCAGCTCCATCGCCGTGTTCAGCACCCCGCCCGCGAGCCCGGTCCGCTCGGGCGGCACCCCATGGGTGGTGAGCACGGCGGCCCCGGCGAAGGAGGCGGCGGCGCCCGCCGGCAGCAGCACCAGCCCCGGCAACAGCGCGGAGGCATACGAGGTGTGCGGATCGAGCCCGGTGAGGGCGAGCAGAACCTGCCCGGCCGCGGCCGTGGCCAGCCCGGCGGCGGTGACGACGCGGGAGCCGAAACGGGCTATCAGCGGCCCGGCCGCCCGCCCCGAGGCGAGCAGGGCGATGGCGAACGGCACAAAGGCGGCCGAGGTCCCCAGCGGCGACCAGTCACGGTCCTGCTGGAGATGGAGAGAGAGGGTCACAAAGGTCATCGCGGTCGCGCAGGCGCTGAGCGCGATGGCCGCGAGGGCGAGGGCCCGCCGCCGGTCCAGCAGGAAGCGGGGCGGCAGCAGCGGATCGCCGGCCCGGCGCTCGACGCACCAGAACGCGACGAGCAGCGCGGCGCCGATGAGCAGGGGCACCAGCACCCCGGCCGACGACCAGGGCAGCGCGTCGGTGACGGTCATCTGTCCCCCAATATTTGACCGATCGTTTTGATATGCGGGCATGCGAATGCCAGGCCGCCGAGGTCGGGTCGGAGGTATCGGGTCCGAAGCGTCAGGCCATGGAGGTCAATCCAGCAGTGCCAGCGCCTGCTCCGCGGCGTCCCGCACCCGGGCCGGGTCGTCCGACGCCTTGCCGACCACCCGCAGCCCCTGCATCAGCACGAACAGCATCCGCGCCAGCGCACGGGGGTCGCGGTCCTCGGGAAGCTCCCCCTGGGCCTGGGCCCGTATCAGTGCGGAGCACAGCGGTGTCTCCACATGGTCCCAACTCAGCTCCACCCGGCGGGCGGCCGCCGGGTCGTGTGGGGCCAGCTCGGCCGCCGTGTTGGTCACCAGGCAGCCGGCCAGCCGCTTCTCCGGGGAGGCGGCCTCCTCGGCGAAGCGCCGCACCACCGCCCGCACCGCGGGCAGCGCCGGGCCCGGCTGGGACAGCTCGGTCAGCAGGGACGGGTCGCGCGTCTCCGCATAGCGGTCCATCGCCTTCAGATACAGCTCGTGCTTGCTGCCGAAGGTCGCGTAGATACTGGCGCGGCCGATGCCGAGATGGTCGACGAGGTCCGCCATCGAGGTCGCTTCATAGCCGCGCTGCCAGAACAGCTCGAGAGCCGATTGCAGGGCGGCCTCCGGGTCGAATTCCTTCGTTCTGGCCATGCCTCAACCGTAGCACCTAACCAGAACGAGCGGTCAAGAACACTTTCGAGTGAAGGCCCGGATGCGGAACGCATGTACGAGGCCCGGTGGCGTGCGTACGCGACCCGGTGACGCGCGTATGCGACCCGGTAGGGGTCGGCCGACGCAGGGGGCGCTCCCCGCCGGCCGGCCCGCCAACCCGTGCAGCGGGCGGACCGCTTCTCAGGTCCCGCCGACCGCTGTCCGCAGAGCGAGTCGCTGCTCGCCCGCGTACACGTTCATCGAAGTGCCGCGGAGGAAGCCGACCAGGGTCAGCCCCGTCTCCGCCGCCAGATCCACCGCCAGCGAAGAGGGCGCCGACACCGCCGCCAGCACCGGGATCCCCGCCATCACCGCCTTCTGCGCCAGCTCGAAGGAGGCGCGGCCCGAGACCATCAGCACCGATCCCGACAGCGGCAGCAGACCCTGCTGGAGCGCCCGCCCCACCAGCTTGTCCACCGCGTTGTGCCGGCCCACGTCCTCGCGCAGGTCCAGCAGCTCACCGTCCGGGGTGAACAGCCCCGCCGCGTGCAGCCCGCCGGTCCGGTCGAAGACGCGCTGTGCCGCGCGGAGCCGGTCGGGGAGCACGGAGAGCGTCTCCGGCTCGATCCGGACGGGAGAGCCCCCGCCGTCCGCCCCGTCACCGAGGCCGTCACCGAGGCCGTCCGCGAGCGGCCAGCGCGCCGTCGTCCGCACCGCGTCCAGGCTGGCCTTGCCGCACAGCCCGCAGGAGGACGTCGTATAGACATTGCGCTCCAGCGTGATGTCCGGGACCGGCACGCCCGGGGCCAGGCTCACATCCACCACGTTGTAGGTGTTGGAGCCTCCCTCAGCTACCGCTGGGGGTGCCCCCCGGGTGGCGCCCGCGCAGTAGACGATGTTCGCCAGCTCGTCCGCGCGCCCCAGGACGCCCTCGCTCACCAGGAACCCGGCGGCCAGGGCGAAGTCATCGCCCGGTGTGCGCATGGTGATCGCCAGCGGTTTGCCGTTCAGCCGGATCTCCAGCGGTTCCTCCGCCACCAGGGTGTCCGGCCGGGTGCTGACCGCCCCGTCCCGGATGCGGATGACGCGGCGTCGCTCGGTGACCCGTCCCATGTCGATCAGTCCCGGTTCTGTGCGTGGTTCTGTACGTGCTGGTATCCGAAACGGCCCTTGATGCACAGGTTCCCATGGGTGACGGGATTGTCGTGCGGCGAGGTGACCTTCACGATCTCATTGTCCTGCACATGGAGGGTGAGATTGCACCCCACACCACAGTAGGCGCATACCGTCGTCGTCTCCGTCTGCGCCGACTCGTCCCAGGCCCCGGCCGCCCGCATGTCGAACTCCGTCTTGAAGCTCAGCGCGCCGGTCGGGCACACCTCGATGCAGTTGCCGCAGTAGACACACGCGGAGTCGGTAAGGGGCGCGTCGTGCTCGGTGGAGATCCGGGCGTCGGAACCGCGGCCCGCGACCGCGATCGCGAAGGTGTTCTGCCACTGGTCGCCGCAGGCGTCCACGCACTTGTAGCAGAGGATGCATTTGTCGTAGTCGCGGACGTACAGGTCGTTGTCGACCTTCGGCTCCTCGTCCACCCGGGCGGCGTCCGCGCCGAAACGGTCCGGCTCGGCTCCGTACTCCTCGATCCACTCGGCGGCGCGCGGGGTCGTCGACAGATCGGTCGAGGAGGCCAGCAGCTCCAGGACGACCTTACGGCTGTGCCGGGCGCGCTCGGTGTCCGTGCGCACCTCCATGCCCTGCTCCACCCGGCGGGAGCAGGCCGGGGCGAGGGTGCGGGCGCCCGCCACCTCCACCACGCACACCCGGCAGGCGTTCTTCGGGGTGAGCGTGTCGCCCTGGCACAGGGTCGGGATGTCCTTGCCCGCGGCGCGGCACGCGTCCAGCAGGGTGCTGTCCTCCGGGGCGCGGACCGGCTCGCCGTCCAGGGTGAGGTCGACCAGACGGCGCGGGGGTCGCAGCGGTATCGCGGTCACTTGAAGGCTCCCAGGCGGTCGATGGCGGACTCCACGGCGTTCCAGGCGGTCTGGCCCAGACCGCAGATCGAGGCGTCCCGCATGGCCCGGCCGACCTCGCGCAGCAGCGCGATGTCCCCGGCCGCGGCGGCGCCCGTAAGGTCCTTGATCCGGTGCAGGGCCTCCTCCTGCCGTACGGTGCCCACCCGGCAGGGGACGCACTGGCCGCAGGACTCGTCGCGGAAGAACTCCGCGATGCGCAGCAGGATGCGGGGCAGGTCGACGCTGTCGTCCAGGACCAGCACCACCCCCGAGCCGAGGGTGGTGCCCGCGGCGCGGGTGCCCTCGAAGGTCAGCGGGACGTCCAGCTCGTCGGGGCGTACGAAACCGCCCGCCGCGCCGCCGAGCAGCACCGCGCGCAGCGTCCCGGGCGGCCCCGCGAGCTCCAGCAGCTCGCCCAGCGTCGCCCCGAACGGCAGCTCGTAGACGCCGGGCCGGGCGACCGTGCCGGAGACGCAGAACAGCTTGGTGCCCGTCGAGGTGCCGGTACCGGTGCGGACATACGCCTGCGTACCCTCGATCAGAATCGGCAACACATTGACCAGCGTCTCCACGTTGTTGACCGCGGTCGGCTTGCCGAACAGCCCCTTCTCGACCGGGAACGGCGGTTTGCTGCGCGGTTCACCGCGCCGCCCCTCGATCGAGTTGAAGATCGCGGTCTCCTCGCCGCAGATGTACGCGCCCGCACCGCGCCGGATCTCGATGTCGAACGCGAACCCCTGCCCCATGACGTCCTCGCCGAGGAAGCCGCGGGCCCGGGCCCGGTCGATGGCGGTGCGCAGCCGGAGCAGCGCACGGGGGTACTCGCCGCGCAGATACAGATAGCCGCGGTGGGCCCCGGTCGCATAGCCCGCGATGGTCATGGCCTCGATCAGGGCGTAGGGATCGCCCTCCATCAGGACCCGGTCCTTGAAGGTGCCCGGTTCGCTCTCGTCGGCGTTGCAGACCAGATAGTGCGGATGGTCGGGCTGCTGGGCGGTGGCCGCCCACTTCCGCCCGGTGGGAAACGCGGCCCCGCCCCGCCCGACCAGCCCCGCCTCGGTGACCTCCCGGATCACCCCGGCGGGCCCGAGCGTGAACGCGCGCCGCAGGGCGGCGTATCCGCCGTGGGCGCGGTAGTCGTCGAGCGACCCGGGATCCACCACCCCGACCCGGCGCAGCAGCACCAGGCCGTCGGCGCCGGTCTGCGGGACCGTGGCGCCGGTCTGGGGGACCGTGGCGCCGGTCTGCGGGACCACGGCACCGGTCTGGGGGACCGCGGCGCCGGTCTGCGGGACCACGGCACCGGTCTGGGGGACCGTGGCACCGGTCTGGGGGACCGTGGCGCCGGTCTGCGGGACCGCGGCCGCCGCGGGGGGTTCGCCCGGCGCCTCGTGCGGCGCCGAC
>NZ_JAHLEM010000841.1 GCF_018883605.1 Streptomyces niphimycinicus
CCGGGGCGGGCCGGCCGGGAGCGCGGGGCGGCGGGCTGGTCAGGCGTCATGTTCTTATCCCCTCCGGTTTCCCCGCGCGGGCGGTCCTCGCCGGGGGACCGGCGGGCTACTGATCGTCCGGGCCCCGGCCGGAGGCCAGGTCCTGAACCGCCGCGGCGAAGGCGTCGCCCCGCTTGTTGTAGTTGATGAACATGTCCATCGAGGCACAGGCCGGGGCCATCAGGACGGTATCGCCCGGCCGGGCGAGCCGCGCCGCTTCGCGCACAGCCGCCGCCATCGCCCCAGTGTCGGTCCGGTCGAGGTCCACGACCGGGACATCTGCTGCGTGTCGCGCGAGCGCTTCGCGGATCAGGGCGCGGTCGGCGCCGATCAGCACGACGCCGCGCAGCCGCTCGGCCGCCGTAAGGACGAGTTCGTCGAAGGTGGCCCCCTTGGCGAGGCCGCCCGCGATCCACACGATGTGCTCATAGGCGCCCAACGACGCCTCGGCGGCATGGGTGTTGGTCGCCTTGGAGTCGTCGATATAGGCCACGCCGTCGACGTCCGCCACATGCTCCACCCGGTGCGGATCCGGCCGGAAGGCGCGCAGCCCGTCCCGTACGGCCTTCGGCGGGACACCGAAGGCGCGGGCCAGGGCCGCCGCCGCGAGGGCGTTGGCGATGTTGTGCGGGGCCGGCGGGTTCACATCGGAGACCTCGGCCAGCTCCTGCGCCTGCTTCTGCCGGTCCGCCACGAAGGCCCGGTCGACGAGGATGTCCTCCACGACGCCGAGCTGCGAGGGGCCGGGGGTGCCGAGGGTGAAGCCGATCGCCCGGCAGCCCTCCTCGACATCGGCCGCGCGCACCAGGTCCTCGGTGGCGGGGTCGACCACGTTGTAGACGCAGGCCACCTGGTTGCCCTCGTAGATCCGGCCCTTGTCGGCCGCGTACGCCGCCATGGAGCCGTGCCAGTCGAGGTGGTCGGGGGCGAGGTTGAGCACCGCCCCGGAGTGGGCGCGCAGCGAGGGCGCCCAGTGGAGCTGGTAGCTGGAGAGCTCGACGGCCAGCACGTCGTACGGCGTATCGCCCAGCACGATGTCCAGGAGCGAGACGCCGATGTTGCCGACGGCGGCGGTGCGCAGCCCGGCCGCCTCCAGGATGGCCGCCAGCATCCTTACGGTGGTCGTCTTGCCGTTGGTGCCGGTGACCGCGAGCCACGGCGGGGCGTCCTCGCCGCGCAGCCGCCACGCCAGCTCCACATCGCCCCAGACGGGCACGTTCGCCTCGGCGGCGGCCAGGAAGAGCGGGCTGGTGGGCTTCCACCCGGGGGTGGTCACGATCAGCTCGGCGCCCTTCGGCAATGTCTCGCCGTCGCCGAGGCGGACCGCGATGCCCAGGGCCTCCAGCTCGGCCGCCTGGGCGCGCTGCGGTTCGCCGTCGCTGCCGTTGACCACGGTCACCGAGGCCCCGAGGCCCCGCAGCGCACGCGCCGCGGGGACCCCGGAGACGCCGAGTCCGGCGACGGTGACCTGCCGTCCGGCGAGGTCGGACACGTCGAGGGCGACGGCGTCGGATGTCACGAAGCTCGCCACCCCGCGTAGAACAGGCCGAGGCCGACGATCACGCACATGCCCTGGATGATCCAGAACCGGACCACCACAAGGACTTCGCTCCACCCCTTGAGTTCGAAGTGGTGCTGGAGTGGCGCCATCCGGAAGACCCGTCGTCCGGTCGTCCGGAACGAGCCGACCTGGATGACCACGGACATGGTGATCAGCACGAACAGGCCGCCGAGGAGGGCCAGCAGCAACTCCGTACGGGAGCAGATGGCCAGGCCCGCGAGCGCGCCGCCGAGCGCGAGCGAACCGGTGTCGCCCATGAAGATCTTGGCGGGTGAGGTGTTCCACCACAGGAAGCCGAAGCAGGCGCCCATCAGGGCGGAGGCGACGACGGCCAGATCGAGCGGATCACGGACCTCGAAACAGGACGACGGATTGGTGAGCGTCTCCGCGTTGGCGCAGGACTCCTGGTACTGCCAGACGCCGATGAAGGTGTAGGCGCCGAAGACCATCACGGAGGCGCCGGTGGCCAGACCGTCGAGACCGTCGGTGAGGTTCACGCCGTTCGACATCGCCAGGATCATGAACAGCGCCCAGATCGCGAAGATCACCGGGCCGAAGGACCAGCCGAAGTCCTGGACGAAGGAGAGCCGGTCGGAGGCGGGGGTCTGCTGGCGCGCGTCGGCGAAGTTCAGCGCGAGGATCGCGAAGGCGATACCGACGATGAGCTGACCGGCCATCTTGGCCTTGGCCCGCAGGCCCAGGCTGCGCTGCTTGACGATCTTGATGTAGTCGTCGAGGAAGCCGACCAGGCCCATACCGGCGAACAGGAAGAGCACCAGCACGCCCGAGAAGCTCGGCTGGCTGCCCGTGATCACCTTCGTCAGCGCGTAGGCGATCAGTGTGGCCAGGATGAAGGAGATACCGCCCATCGTGGGCGTGCCCTTCTTGCTGCCGTGCGTCCGCGGACCATCGTCCCGGATGAACTGGCCATAGCCCTTGCGGGCCAGCAGCTTGATCAGCAGCGGTGTGCCGATCAGGGTCAGAAAGAGCCCGATGGCTCCCGAGAAGAGGATCTGCCTCATGCCCATCGGCCGGAGACCTCACCCTCACCGTCGAGCAATGCCTGCGCAAGCCGCTCCAGGCCGACCGACCTGGATGCCTTCACCAACACGACGTCCCCCGGTCGCAGCTCGCTGCGCAGCAGATCGACCGCTGCCCGCACGTCGGACACGTGCACCGACTCCTCACCCCACGAACCCTCGTTCTTGGCGCCCATGTCCAGCCAGGCGGCCTCCTGGCCGCCGACCGCCACGAGCTTGCTGACGTTGAGCCGGACGGCCAGCCGCCCGACCGCGTCGTGCTCGGCCAGTGACTCCTCGCCCAGCTCGGCCATCGAGCCGAGCACCGCCCACGTGCGACGCCCCGGTGTGGCAGCGCCCATGGCGACCAGCGCGCGCAGCGCTGCTCGCATGGACTCGGGGTTCGCGTTGTAGGCGTCGTTGACGATCGTCACGCCGTCCGAGCGCTCGGTGACCTCCATCCGCCAGCGGGAGAGCTGCCCCGCCTCGGAGAGCGCCACGGCGATCTCGTCGACGGACATGCCCAACTCATGGGCGACGGCGGCCGCGGCGAGCGCGTTCGACACGTGGTGCTCACCGTACAGGCGCATGGTCACTTCACTGCACCCGGTAGGGGTGTGAAGCGTGAAGGCGGGGCGGCCGCCATCGGCGAGCCGGACATTCCCGGCACGCACATCGGCGCCCTCGGCCTCGCCGAACAGGACGGTACGGGCCTTGGTGCGCGACGCCATGGCGCGCACCAGGGGGTCGTCGGCGTTGAGCACCGCCACCCCGCCCTCCTCGGCGGGCGGCAGGGCCTCCACCAGCTCGCCCTTGGCCTCGGCGATCTGCTCCCGGCCGCCGAACTCTCCGATATGGGCGGTGCCGACGTTGAGCACGAGTCCGATACGGGGCGGGGTGAGGTCCGTCAGGTACCGGATGTGGCCCTTACCGCGGGCACCCATCTCCAGCACCAGGTGCAGGGTGGCCTCGTCGGCGCTCATCGCGGTGAGCGGCAGGCCGATCTCGTTGTTGAGCGAGCCCGGCGTCCATACGGTGGGGCCGCGGCGCTGGAGCAACTGGGCGATGAGGTCCTTGGTGCTGGTCTTGCCCGCGGAGCCGGTGAGCGCGACCACGGTGGCGTCCAGGCGCTCCACGACGGCGCGCGCGAGCGCTCCCATGGCGGCGATGACATCGGGCACGACGATCGCCGGTACGGGGGCGTCCGCGGTGCCCAAGGGGCGGGCGGCCAGGACCGCCGTGGCCCCGGCCTCGATCGCCTTCAGGGCGAAGTCGTGGCCGTCCACGCGCTCCCCGGGGAGCGCGGCGAAGAGGCTGCCTGGCCGCACCTCACGGGAGTCGATCACAACAGGGCCCGTGACCTTCAGGTCCGGGTCCGGTATGTCGTGCGGCTGCCCACCGACGAGGCCGGCGATCTCGGTGAGGGACAGTGCGATCACTGATCACCTCCGGCCGTGCGGGAGAGCTGCCTTGAGGGTGCTGGTGCGCGCATGGCGGTCTGTCATCCCTGGTCTTGGTGATTGTCCCGGTGTTGTGAGTTCGCCTCGGGGCGCGTGGCATCGCGCCTGTGGGCTCGCTCACTGAGCTCGATGGCTTCGCGGAGTACCTGGCGGTCGTCGAAGGCACGGATCACGCCGGCGATGTCCTGGCCCAGTTCATGGCCCTTGCCGGCCACGATGACGGTGTCACCCGGCTCGGCGCGGGCGACGGCGGCCGCGATGGCGTTGGCCCGGTCCTCCTCGACCAGCACATCACCGCGCTCGTGGGCGGGCACCTCGGCGGCGCCCGCGAGCATGGCGGCGAGGATCGCTAGCGGGTCCTCGGAGCGCGGGTTGTCGGAGGTGAGGACGGCCGTGTCGGAGTACCGGGCCACCGCGGCGCCCATGGGGCCGCGCTTGAGCCGGTCGCGGTCCCCGCCGCAGCCGAGGACGGCGTGCAGCTTGCCGTCGGTCACCTTACGGAGGGCACGCAGCACCGACTCCACGGCGTCGGTCTTATGGGCGTAGTCGACGACGGCGAGGTAGGGCTGGCCCACGTCGACCCGCTCCAGCCGGCCCGGTACGCCGGGGACGGCGGCGATGCCGTCGGCGGCCGTCTGCGGGTCGATCCCGGCGACGGCGAGGGCGACGACGGCGGCGAGCGCGTTGGCCACGTTGAAGGGGCCCGGGAGGGGGGCTGCGGCCCGTACGGACTCACCGCCCGGGCCGACGGCGGTGAAGGTCGAGCCGAGCGGGCCGACCTCGACGTCCTCGGCGCGCCAGTGGGCGTCGGGGTGGCCCTCGGCGGAGAAGGTGGTGACGGGCACCTCGGACTGCTCGATCAGCCGCCGGCCGTACTCGTCGTCGTAGTTGATCACTCCGGCGCGGCTGCGGGCCTTGGTGAAGAGCTGGGCCTTGGCCTGGAAGTAGTCCTCCATGCCGGAGTGGAACTCCATGTGCTCCGGGCTGAGGTTGTTGAAGACCGCGACGTCGAAGACGCAGCCGTCGACGCGGCCGAGGACCAGGGCGTGGCTGGAGACCTCCATGACGACCGAGCGGACGTCGCGCTCGCGCATCACCGCGAACAGGGCCTGGAGATCGGTGGCCTCGGGGGTGGTGCGCTCGGACTTGATGCGCTCGTCGCCGATCCGCGTCTCCACGGTGCCGATGAGACCCGTAAGGCCGCCGTCGTGCTTCGCGGCGGCCTTCAGGCCGCCCTCGATGAGATACGCGGTCGTGGTCTTGCCGGAGGTGCCGGTGATGCCGATCTGGAGCAGGTCCGCACCCGGCTCGCCGTAGATCGTGGCGGCCAGCGCGCCCATCCGGCCGCGCGGATTGTCCACCGCCAGGACCGGCAGCCCGGTGGCGGCGGCGCGCTCGGCACCGGCCGGGTCGGTCAGCACCGCGACCGCGCCGAGGTCGGCGGCCTGGGCGGCGAAGTCCGCGCCGTGGAGGCGGGCGCCGGCCAGCGCGGCGTACACATCGCCGGGGCGTACGGCGCGCGAGTCATGGGTGATCCCGGTGACCGCGGCCCCCTCCGAGGCTTCGGGGGCATCGACGCCGAGCTGATCCGCCAGCTCCGCCAGCGGGATCGGGCGGACCTGGAGAGGGCGGGGCGCTCCCGGGTATTCCACAGAAACGTCCTTCTGAGGGGTTTGGGACTGATCAGCGTGGGGCACGGCGGTGAGCGTACCCGGGACACCCGCTCCCCCGCGAAATGAGGCGGCGAAGCGGGGCCGTACCGGACCGTGGTTCCCGGAGTCCGGCGTGATCGTCGTCACTGCTGGGTCCGCTCACTGGCCCGGGTTGTAGCTCACAGGGAGCCGTTTGGGCTGCTTTCCGGACGGCGGGACCTGGAGGGCCTTGAGGCCGAACTCCATGACCTTCTTGTAGACCGGTCCGCAGACCTGACCGCCGAAGTAGCTGCCCTTCGTCGGGTTCTGAACGGCACAGTAGACGGTCAGCCGCGGTTTGTCGGCCGGGGCGAAGCCGGCGAAGGACGCGGTGTAGCCGCGGTAGCGGCCGGTCTTGGGGTCCACCCGGTTGGAGGTGCCGGTCTTGCCCGCGACACGATAGCCGGGGATCTTCGCCTTGGCGCCGGTGCCCTGCTGGTCATCGACGACCGATTCGAGCATCTCGGCGAGCGTCTTCGCGGTCTCCTTACTGACGACACGGGTCTTCCGGGGGGCGGGCGCGGCCGTGTAGTCGCCGCCGGGGCCCCTGGTGCCGCGGACGAGGGTGGGCGCGACGCGCTCGCCGCCGTTGGCGATGGTGGAGTACACGGAGGCCGCCTGGACGGCGTTGAGCGACAGCCCCTGGCCGAAGGGGATGGTGTACTGCTGCGAGGCGCTCCAGTCCTGCGGCCGGGCCAGGATGCCCGAGGTCTCGCCGGGGAAGCCGAGCCCGGTGGGCCGGCCGATCCCGAACTTCCGCAGATAGGAGTAGAGGATCTCGTTCTTCTGCTTCTTGGTCTTCCCGAGCTGCTCGGTGGCGAGGATCGTGCCGATGTTGCTGGACTTGGCCAGCACGCCGTTGAGCGTGAGGTACCAGGTGGGGTGGTCGATGTCGTCGGCGAAGGCCCGGTCGGCGCGCGGCAGCCGGTTGGGGACCACCACATGGGTGTCCCAGCGGGCCACGCCCTCCTGGAGGACGGCGGCCATGGACATCAGCTTGCTGACGCTGCCGGGCTCGTAGGCGTCGGAGACCGCGGCGTTGCCCAGGTCGTCGGCGTCCGTCGTGGTGATGTCGCCGGGGTCGAAGCCGGGGGCGTTGGCCATCGCCAGGAGCTGTCCGGTGCGGGTGTCCTGCACGATGACATAGCCGCGGTCGGCCCCGGACTTGCGGACCTGGTCGGCGATGGCGCTCTGGGCGGCCCACTGGATGTCCCGGTCGATGGTCAGCTCGTAGTCACTGCCGGGGACCGCGGGCTGCTCCTTGAGGTCCCCGGTGGGCACCTGGTGGCCACCGGACTGGGCGTAGACGCGCTTGCCGTCCTTGCCCGCGAGCTTCTTGTTGAGCTGCTGCTCGAGCCCGGCGGCGCCGCGGCCGTCGGCGCCCACGAATCCGAGTACCCCGGCGGCGAGATCCCCGTTCGGATAGACCCGCTTGCTGTGCGCCTCGCGGTTGACCCCGGCCAGGACATTGGTGCCCTTGCCCTTGGCGGCCGAGTCGTCCAGGGCGCTCTTCAGGTCCTTGATCTGGTTCCAGACCTGCGGGGACTGCTGCCGGGCGAGCACGACGTACTGCGACTTGGGGTTGTCGCTGAGCTTCTTCTCCAGGTCCGCCTCGTTCTTGCCGAGGATCGGCGCGAGGAGGGCCGCGGCCTGGCGCGGCGCGTCACGGGTCTTGGCCGTCTTGGGGGTGAGCAGATCGGGGGCGGCCGTGATGTCGTACGCGTCCACCGTGGTCGCCAGGTCGACGCCATCGCGGTCGGTGATGGAGCCGCGCTCGGCGGACAGCTTCACCGGGATGTAGCGGTTGACGTTGGCCTTGGCCGCGTAGGCGCTGGCGTCGACGGCCTGCACCTGAAGCAGCCGTACGACGAAGACCAGCATGACGAGGCTGAGGCCGAGGCTGATCAGCCGCAGCCGGGGGCGCGGGCTGCCCAGCCGCAGCGGCTGGGCACCACCGGGGCGCGGGCGCTGGGCCGGGCGGCCGGACGGCCC
>NZ_JAHLEM010000842.1 GCF_018883605.1 Streptomyces niphimycinicus
GCGCCCTGGGCCACCGCGCGGGCCGGGGCGCCGGCGCCGCCGGTTGCCTCGACCTCCGCCCAGTCCCGGGCGACCGTACGGATCAGCCCGTGCACCGCCGCGAGCCGCAGCGACCGGGTGCCGGGGCCACGCAGATGCACCATGCCGCCGAGACCGCCGGTCTCCGTCACGGCGTGGTCGAGCACGAATCCCAGCAGATCGGGGCCGCTCAGCCGGTCACCCGCCTCGGTGATCATGCGCATCCGTGCGGCGATGGCCTCGTCCATGCCCATGCAGAAAATTTACTACCTCAAGGGGGCATTCAAGGCAATGCGCTCACCCGTCGGGCGCCGGTCAACCGGTGAATCCGGCGGGCCACGTCATTTCGTGAACATCTCGGGGTGCTCGTGGACGAAGTCCCGCACCCCGGTGGCGGGCCTCCCGGTGATCGTCTCGATGTCGTCGGTCCGGCGGTCGTAGCGGTTCTCCGCGTGCAGCCGGGCCATCGTGGCGAGGTGGTCGAAGAGGTGGTCGGGCAGGCCCAGCGCCTTCAGGTCGTGCTCGACCCATGCCTCGTAGGAGACGTCCACATAGCTGACCGGCCGGCCGAGCGCGTCGGCGAACTCCTCGGCCATGGTGGTCATGTCGACGGAGGCCGGGCCGGTCAGATGGTAGGTCCTGCCGATGTGCGAAGTGGGGTCCACCAGGATCTCCGTCACGACGGCGGCGACGTCCCGGGCCGCGACCGGGGAGGTGCGCCCGGTGCCGAACGGCAGCCGGATCGTGCCCTCCTCCGCGATGGAGTGGTAGGCGAAGGTAGTGAAGAGCGGATTCTCCATGAAGATGGTGGGCCGGAGATGGGTGACGGGCAGCCCGGACCAGTTGAGCGCCTGCTCGGCCAGCCAGTGCTCCCGCTGCTGCGTCGACTCCGAGGTGCTGGTGAGGTCCATCTGGGAGACCGTCATCTGCGACATGTTGACCAGCGCGTCCAGCCCCGCGTAGTCGCGGGCGACCGCCGCCGTGGTCATCGTGGCCTCCAGGTACTTCGGCGAGACGCTCATGCCGAAGTACATCCGCCCGCAGCCGTCCAGCACACGGGCCACGTCCGGGGCGCGGGTCAGATCGCCCGCCACCACCTCCGCGCCGGTCGCGCGCAGCGCCTGGGCCCGCTCGTCCTCCCGGTGGACCATGGCCCGCACCGGCAGATCGCGCCGGCGCAGTTCCTCGACCACGGTGCGGCCGATGCCTCCGACGCTCCCCGCCGCGCCGGTCACCAGGATCGGTGCCGGGGCCATGGCTAGGACACCAGCTTGTCGAGAGTGATGGGCAGTTCGCGGACCCGGACCCCGGTGGCGTGGTGCACGGCGTTGCCGATGGCCGCGGCGGTGCCCACGATGCCCACTTCGCCGAGGCCCTTGGCCCCCATGGGGTTGGTGTGCGGATCGGGCTCGTCCAGCCAGTGGGCCTCGATCGCGTGGACATCGGCGTGGGAGGCGATGTGGTACTGGGCGAAGTCGTGGTTGACCACATGGCCGAACCGCGGGTCGAGCACACTGTGTTCGTACAGCGCCATCGACATCCCCTGGGTCATCCCGCCGATGAGCTGGGAGCGGGCCGTCTTGGGGTTGATCACCCGGCCCACGTCGAACATCCCCAGCAGCCGGGTCACCCGCAGCTCACCGGTGTCCTCGTCGACCCGCACCTCGGCGAACTGGGCGCCGAAGCTGTGCATCGCATAGCGCTCGGCCTCCGGGTTGCCGCCGGCCATCTCCGCGCTGACCTCCAGCCCCTCCGGCGGTGCGATACCGCCGTGTTCGGCCCGCAGCCGGGCCCGCAGCCGGTCCGCCGCCTCCCAGATCGCGGTGCCCCAACTGTTGATGCCGGCCGAGAACCCGGCGACCGACGCGGCCGGCAGCGCCGTGTCCCCGATCCGCATCTCCACCTGCCCGACCGGGACGCTCAGCGCGTCCGCGGCGATCTGGGTGAGCGCCGTCCAGGTGCCGGTGCCCAGGTCGGCGGCGGCGATCCGCACCGTGTAGCGGCCATCCGGGCCGACCCGGATGGTGGCCGTGTTGCCGGGGAAGCGCGGGGAGGGATACGTGGAGACGGCCATGCCGGTGCCCACCAGCCAGCGCCCCGCGCGGTGCGCCCGGGGGGCCGGGTCACGGTGCTCCCATCCGGCCCGGCGGGCGCCCTCGCGCAGACAGTCGGTCAGATGGCGGCTGGAGAACGGCAGCCCGGACTCCGGATGCACCTCCGGCTCATTGCGGAGCCGGAACTCCACCGGGTCGAGACCGCAGGCGATCGCCATCTCGTCCATGGCCGACTCCAGCGCGTACATCCCCTGCGCCTCGCCCGGCGCCCGCATGATCGTCGGCACCGGGATGTCCAGCGGGGCCAGCCGGTGGGTGGTGCGCCGGTGCGGTGCCGCGTACATCATCCGGGAGCAGACGGCCACCTGCTCCGCGTACCCCTTGGCCTTGGCGGTCTGCTCGATCACATCGTGGGCCAGCGCGGTGAGCCTGCCGTCCCGGCCGGCGCCCAGCCGGATCCGCTGGATCGACGCCGGACGGTAGCCGACCAGGGCGAACATCTGCTGCCGGGTGAGGGTGAACTTGACCGGCCGCCGCACGATCCGGGCGGCCATCGCGGCGAGGACGGCATACGCGTGGGGGTAGACCTTCGAGCCGAACGCGCCCCCGACATGCGGGGAGACCACCCGCACCCGCCCCGGCTCCAGCCCCAGCACCCCGGAGATCAGGGCCTGGCTCATGGAGACGCCCTGGGTGGAACAGCGCACCAGCAGCTCGCCGTTGAGCCAGGTGACCACGGCGGTGTGCGGCTCCATCGGGTTGTTGTGGTACATCGGCGTGGAGTACGTGGTGTCCACCATGGTCGGCGACGCCGCCAGCGCCGTATCGACGTCCCCCAGCAGACTGTCGGCGGGCGAGCCGTCCTGGAGCTCTCCACCGCCCGTGCCGAAGGCGGCGGCGTGCACCGGGGAGCAGAGGTCGTCACGGTCGGCGCGCAGCACCACATCGGGAGGCCGGCTCTCGTAGTCGACGCGGACCAGCCCGGCCGCGCGGCGCGCGGTCTCCAACGACTCGGCGACGACCGCCCCGATGAACTGGCCGCGCCAGGCGACCTCGGCGGACTGGAGGACCGCGAGCTCCGGATCGTCGGGCCGGGTCAGCGTGGGGGCGTTGAGGTGGCTGAGCACGGCCAGCACCCCCGGCTCCGCCTCCGCGAGCGCGCTGTCCACCCCGGTGACCCGCCCGGAGGCGATCGTGGACTGGAGCGGATACAGATAGACGGGCTGGTCGAGGGGCCATTCATAGGCGTAGGTGGCGGTGCCGGTGACCTTCTGCGCGCCGTCGACGCGGTCCATCGGGAGGCCGATGGCGTGGGGGCGGGCTGTGACGTGGCTCATCGCGCCTCCTCCAGCAGCTCCAGCAGGGTGGCGACCATCGTGTTGCGGGCGAGCGGGACCTTGAAGGCGTTGCCCGGCAGCGGCCGCGCCGCGGACAGCTCGGCCGCCGCCGCGTCCAGGAAGCTCTCCCGGGTCGCGGGCGCGCCGCGCAGTGTCGCCTCGGCCGTGGTGGCGCGCCAGGGCTTGTGCGCCACCCCGCCCAGTGCGATGCGCGCGTCCCGGACCGCCCCGTCGGTGACCTCCAGCGCGGCGGCGACCGAGATCAGCGCGAAGGCGTACGAGGCGCGGTCGCGCACCTTGCGGTAGCGCGAGCGGAGCGCGGAGTGCGGGGGCGGCAGCTCCACCCCGGTGATCAGCTCACCGCGGGCCAGGACGGTGTCGCGCTCGGGGTCGGCCTCCGGCAGCCGGTGCAGCTCGGTCAGCCGGATCCGCCGCTCGGAGGCCGGACCGGCCACCGTCACCACCGCGTCCAGCGCGGCCAGCGCGACGGCCATGTCGGAGGGGTGGGTGGCCACACAGGTGGGGGAGGCGCCCAGGATCGCCATATCCCGCTGATAGCCCTCCATGGCCGAACAGCCCGCGCCCGGTGTGCGCTTGTTGCAGGCGGTGGTGATGTCCTGGAAGTACGGGCAGCGGGTGCGCTGGAGCAGATTCCCGCCGGTGGTGGCGAGATTGCGCAACTGGCCCGAGGCGCCCGAGAGCAGCGCCTGGGAGAGCACCGGATAGCGCCGCCGGACCCGGGGGTCGGCGGCCAGATCGCTGTTGGGCACGGCCGCGCCGATCCGCAGCCCCCCGTCGGGCAGCTCCTCGATCCGGTCGGAGGTGAGCCGCCGGATGTCGATCAGCAGCTCCGGGGTGACCACCTCCAGCCGCATCAGATCGACCAGATTGGTCCCCCCGGCCAGATAGGCCGCCTCGGGGTCCCGGACCAGGGTGGTGACGGCCGCCGACACCTCATCGGCGCGCTCGTAGCGAAAGGGCCTCATCGGTGCGCCACCTCCGCGATCGCCGGGACGATGTTCGCGTACGCGGCGCAGCGGCACAGGTTGCCGCTCATCCGCTCGGCGATCTCCTCGTCGTCGAGCACCACATCGGTGGCGCCCAGGTCCTTAGCTGCGGCGCTGGGCCAGCCCGCCCCGGCCTCCTGGAGCATGCCGGCCGCCGAGACGATCTGACCGGGTGTGCAGTAGCCGCACTGGAAGGCGTCATGGGCGATGAACGACTGCTGGAGCGGATGCAGCTCACCGTCTGCGAGACCGGCTGCCGTGACGATGTCCGCGCCCTGGTGGGCGACGGCCGGCGCGAGGCAGCCGAGGACCCGGCGGCCGTCGAGCAGCAGGGTGCAGGCGCCGCACTGTCCGTGGTCGCAGCCCTTCTTGGGGCTGGTGTTCCCGAGCTGTTCGCGCAGGGCGTCCAGCAGCGTTGTGCGGGTGTCGACGGTGAGGCGGTGCTCGGTCCCGTCCACCCGGAGCTCGATCTCCAGGTCCATGGTCCCTACCCTTGATCGTCGTCCGTCGGAACGTCACGCGGCACCCCCATTCTCGGACATATGAGCACTGATCGCCCGTTCGGCGGTAAGGCCACACCGATGGCGGGCCGCGGCTCGCGCCCGGCCGACGCCGGTGGACGGGGCCGCGGCCCCTGGCCGGGCTGTCCTTGCCGGGCACTTCTTCAGGTGCGCTGGATCACGGCTTCCAGATGGGGCAGATAGTGGTCCATGCGATCCCGCTTGGTGAGCAGATACGGGAGGTTCTCCTTGTGCGGAGTCATCAGCAGCGGCACCTGCTCGCTGACCCTGACGCCGTGCCGCAGCAGCGCGTCCCGCTTCTGGGGGTTGTTGGACAGCAGCCGCACGGAGCGCACCTTGAGGTTGTGCAGCACATCCGCCGCCACCTTGTAGTCCCGGGCGTCCGCCGGGAGGCCGAGGGCGAGATTGGCCTCGACCGTGTCCAGCCCCTCCGCCTGGAGCTTCATCGCCTGGAGCTTGGCGAGCAGCCCGATCCCGCGTCCCTCATGGCCCCTCAGATAGACGAGAATGCCCCGGCCTTCGGCCACGATCGCCTTCAGTGCCGCGGAGAGCTGGTCGCCGCACTCGCAGTGACGGGAGCCGAACGCGTCTCCGGTGAGGCACTCCGAATGCAGGCGGGTAAGCGCTTCCTCGCCGGTGACATCGCCGTATACCAGCGCCATTTGTTCATCACCGCGAACGAGGTCCCGATAGCCGATCGCGAGAAAGTCGCCATGCTTCGTGGACAGCCGGACATTCACCACTCGTTCGACACCCGAGGGGCGGGCGTCGACATCGAACACGCCATCACTTTCTGTCATGTCCCGATCTTATCTGGAAAACCACCGCCCTTGTACAGGAGAATGACAAAGCCGCGGCAACAAGCTGTCCGGCCGACACATGAAAGGTCCATGAGATATGAGCGGTTCGGGAACGCGCCCGCAGGTCGGCATGGTCTTGCCGACACAGACGACGGAGGAAGTGCGGGCCGGCCGGGCCGAAGTCGCCGTGCTTCCCGTAGGCAGCTTCGAACAGCACGGCGCATTTCTCCCGCTGGCGACCGACACGGTCATCGCCGGCACGATCGCGGGCGAGATCGCGGCCGCGTATCCGGTGCTTCACCTGCCCCCGGTGACGATCTCCTGCTCCCATGAACATGCTGCCTGGCCAGGCACGATCTCCCTGTCCGCGGCCACCCTCTACGCCGTCGTCCGCGATATCGCGGACTCGCTGCGGCGCTCGGGTATACGCGGTCTGATTCTGGTGAACGGACATGGCGGCAATTACGTACTGCGCAACATCGTTCAGGAATCCGCCGGGGGTGACTTCGGTATGGCGCTATTCCCGGGATCGGCGGACTGGGATGCCGCCAGGACCCGCGCCGGAGTGCACACCCCGTCGAACAGCGATATGCATGCGGGAGAACTGGAGGCATCCGTACTCCTGCATGCCCATCCCGAACTCGTCCGGCCCGGTCATGAAACCTCCGACTGGATATCCGACGAGCGGAAGCATCTGCTCACCCTCGGTATGTCCGCCTATACGGAGTCCGGTGTCATCGGCCGGCCGTCCAGGGCATCCGCGCATAAGGGAAAGGAACTGCTGGCCGGGCTCGTCGATTCGTTCGCCGAGTATCTTTCCCTGGTCGGTGGCGAGAAGGAGGCGTGATGACCTTTCTCGAAACGGAAGAGGCATGGGAGCGGCTGCGCTCCGTCCGGAGCGAGGCGGACACCGGGCCCGCCGGTCTGGTCCGGGGCCCGGACGGCAGGCGGCGGTGGAGTGCGCCCGCCTCGCCGCAGGCCCGGCTCCTGGTCGACCGCTATCTCCCGCTGTGCCTGGCCGGGCCGCGGCTGACGATCGCTCAGCTCGGCCAGAGCCTGGACGGATTCATCGCCACCCGCACCGGCGACGCCGACTATGTCACCGGCGAGGAGGACCGCCGCCATCTCCACCGGCTGCGCGCCCTGGCCGACGCGGTGGTCGTCGGGGCCGGTACCGCCGTCGCGGACGACCCCCAGCTCACCGTCCGCGCCTGCGCGGGCACCCACCCGGTGCGGGTCGTCCTCGATCCCCGCGGACGGGTGCCGCTCGACCGGCGCGTGTTCACCGATGGCTCAGCTCCGACCCTGTGGGTGGTGGGCGCCACCGGCGAGCGCCGGCCGGCGCCGCCGGACGGGGTGGAGCTGCTGACGCTCACGGAGACCGACGCCTTTGCCCCCCACCAGTTGGTACGGACGCTCGCGCGGCGCGGCCTCGGCCGGGTGCTCATCGAGGGCGGCGGCGTCACCGTGTCCCGCTTTGTGCACGCGGGGGCGCTGCACCGGCTCTATGTCACCGTGGCCCCGGTCCTGCTCGGCGACGGCATCCCCGGGCTGCGCTTCGACGGGACGCCGGTCATGCGGGACGCGCTGCGCCCGCCCGTCCGCCGCTCCACCCTCGGCGAGGACACCCTCTTCGAACTCGACCTGTCGGCCCCGCGGCCGGACGCACCACTGGACGGCCAGCACCGCGACACCGGGGAGGCTCGCGGCGAAGGTGAGCACCCCGTAGACCACGGCCACGGTCAGCCCCTGGCCCGCGCCCAGGCCCGCGGCGCCGAAGGCCCAGGCGGTGACGCCCTCGCGGGGGCCCCAGCCGCCGACGTTCAGCGGCAGCGCCATGGCGATCAGGGCGAGCACCATCAGGGGCAGCAGCTCGGACAGCGGCGCGTGTGATCCCGCGGCCCGGGCGGCGAGGACGAACGTCGTCAGATGCCCGGCCAGCACCACGACCGAGGAGACCACCACCCCCGGCCAACTGCCCCGGGCCAGCAGCCCGCGGCGCGCCTCGGCCAGCGCGCCGC
>NZ_JAHLEM010000843.1 GCF_018883605.1 Streptomyces niphimycinicus
GCCCAGTTGATGGCCCGGCCCCGCTGGCGGCTGGCCCGGCTGGCCACCGCGCTGCGCGACGAGCGCCGCAGGCTGGCGCTGCTGTCGGCGGAGGACACCGGCGTGGCCGCCGCGCTGCGCAACTCCGTGGCCCGGCTCTCCGCGGACGACGCACAGTTGCTGCGGGCCCTGGGCACCGGTTTCGCGCGGGAGGTCAACACCGCCGAGGCGGCCGCGCTGTCGGGCGCGGACCCCGAGCTGATCCAGGACTCCCTGGAGCGGCTGGCGGAGATGCATCTGCTGGACGAGGAGGCCACCAACCGCTACGTCATGAGCGACCTGGTGAAGCTCTTCGCCCAGGGCGACGGGAGCGGGCGCGGCGAGACCCCGGGCGAGGGGTCCGGCGGGGCCTCCGGCGAACCGTCACAGGGGGCCTGAGCAGGGGTCAACAGCGGGGCGTTAGCGGGACGTTAGCGGGCGGCAGCCGTTCACCAGCCGAACGGCAGCGGGTCCGGACAGGCTTGAGCCGTACCGGAAACGCCCGAACGCCCGCTGAGGGGAGACCCGCCATGCCGCTCATCACCGCTCGCCTCGCCCACCGTGCCGGCACCCTGCGCTCGGTCGCGGCCGGCCTTACGGTCGTGGCCGCGGGGATCACCCTCGCGGCGTGCGGCACCGCCGACGCGTCGGGCGTGAAGACGGCCGGCAAGGCCGAGAGCACGGCCTCGGCCGTCCCCACCGTCCCCACCGCCAACGAGGAAGTCCTCCAGGGCGGCGCTCAGCAGGCCGCGCGGGAGCCGGTGGCGGGCGGGGCCGACGCCGGGGCCCAGGGCGGTCTGCGGGCCGACAGCGGCGTCCAGGGCGAGGTTGGCGTGTGCCGTCTGGACACGATGTCGGTGAGCGTCACCTCCGTCCCCCGGCCGGCCAACCACCTGCTGCTGGAGATCACCAACCAGTCCGGGGTGACCTGCCGTCTCATCGGCTCCCCCGTGGTGCGGTTCGACGACGGGCGGACGGCGGTGACGCGGGACGGGGACACCCGGCCCCAGACGGTCGTCACGCTGCCGCCCGGCGAGAGCGGTTACGCGGGCCTGACCACCTCCGCGGCGAACGCCCCGGCCGACGGCGGCCGTAAGGCCACCGGGCTGACCGTCTCCCTCCCCGGCGAGGACAGCCGCCGCGGCGTCGACCTCCCCGGCGACTCGGTGGAGGTCGGGGCCGGGACGGAGGTCGGCTACTGGCAGAGCGACGCGTCCGACGCCCTGCTCTGGTGACCGCCCGGCCTTCCTTCCGGTGACCGCTGGACCTGGCCGCTGATGACCGCTCGACCTTCCACTCCGGTGACCGCTCGATTCCGAGCCCCTTAGCTCGATTCCGAGCCCCTTGGCTGGACAGGTAGCCGCCTCCCCCCGGCTGCCTGCCCCGGACGGCCCCCGCCTCGGCGGGGGCCGTCTCGTCATGCCCCACGGCACCGCACTCCGTGTCCCGCACCTGGCCTCTCCCATAGGCGTCTTGGCAGGTCATCAGGGGCGCGCCCGGCGGGACTTCCCAAAGGCCGGCTCGGGCCCGGAAAGGCCCCGCCCCGCGGCCCGCGGTGGTTCCCGTCGCCGCGGCGGACCGCCCGGCGGCCCCGACCGAGCCGTGCCGACATGCCGTCGGCACCTCTGCCATTCCCCTCCCGGGATCAGCCGTCCATCCCGGCGAGCACCAGCGGCAGCCGGGTCGCACCGCCCTCGGTGATCCGCACCGGGACGCCCCAGTCCTGCTGGTGCACATGGCAGGCCGGGTACTCGTTGGATGGGTCGTCGTCGCAGGAGGCGGCCATCGCCGAGACGTGCAGCACGCCCTCGGTCATGCCCTCCGTAAGGACGAGCTCACGGTTCAGATCGGTGCCCGCGCCGTCTCCTTCGGCCAGCAGCTCGGGCGGGGTGGAGCTGACCAGCAGCCGGGTGGAGGGGCCGTAGCGGGTGTCCAGCTTCTGCCCCTCGGGCGCCTGGAAGACCACGTCCAGCCGGAGCGTCCCCGGGGCGATGTCGGTCGCGGCCCGCTGGGTGCGGTGGGCCACCGCGTCGACCCTTACGGCCTCCTCCGGCAGCCGCAGCCGGGTCAGCCGGTGCCGGGCGGACTCCACCACGACGATGTCCCCGTCGGCCAGGACCGCGCCGGAGGGCTCGCGCAGGTCCGTGGCGAGCGTGGAGACCTCGCCGGTGGCCGGGTCGTAGCGGCGCAGCGCGTGGTTGTAGGTGTCCGAGATGGCCACCGAGCCGTCGGGCAGCGCGGTGACGCCCAGCGGATGCTGGAGCAGCGCCTGTTCGGCGGCGCCGTCCCGGTGGCCGAAGTCGAAGAGCCCGGTGCCGACGGCCGTACGGACGGCGAAGCCGTCGCCGTCGCGCTCGACGTACCGCAGCGCGGAGGTCTCGGAGTCCGCGATCCACAGCCGGTCCCCGGCGGCGGCGAGCCCGGAGGGCTGGGCGAACCACGCCTCCTCGGCGGGGCCGTCGACCAGCCCCTCGTTGGTGGTCCCGGCGGCGGCCCGTACCGTCCCGGCCTCCGGGTCGTAGGTCCACAACTGGTGGACGCCCGCCATGGCGATCCACAGCCGGCCGGCGAACCAGGCGACGTCCCAGGGGGAGGACAGGTCGACCTCCCGGGCGGGCCCCTCGGTGGGCGACCCCTGCCACCACTGGCGGCCGGTCCCGGCGAGCGTGGTGACCTCGCCGGTGGCCGGGTCGTAGCGGCGCAGCGCGTGGTTCACGGTGTCGGCGACGGCCACGGTGCCGTCGGGGAGCGGGGCGAGCCCCTGGGGCTCGCTGAAGCGGGCCCGCTCG
>NZ_JAHLEM010000844.1 GCF_018883605.1 Streptomyces niphimycinicus
CACGGTGTCGGCGACGGCCACGGTGCCGTCGGGGAGCGGGGCGAGCCCCTGGGGCTCGCTGAAGCGGGCCCGCTCGCTCGTGCCGTCGTCAAGGCCGCGCTCGCCCGCGCCGATCCGCCGCACCACGCTCTCGCCGTCCGCCGCGAGTTCCACCAGTTGATGGCGGGTGGTGTCCGAGACGAGGAAGGTACCGCCGGGCAGCGGCAGCGCCTTACCGGGGAAGCGCAGCTCGGTGGGGACCGGCTCCATCAGGAGGGGGGCGAAGCTCGTTGAGGGGTGGTGGTCGGGTGACGGGTGGGCAAACGGGCCGTCGCCGCGCCGCAGGGTGCCCTTGGCGGCGTGCTCGGCCTCCAACTGGCCCACGAGGGTCTCCAGGGCGTGTGCGTGGCCCTCGCCCGCGTGCTGGGCGACCACATAGCCCTCGGGGTCGATGACGACCAGGGTGGGCCAGGCCCGTACCGCGTACTGCTTCCAGGTGGCCAGCTCGGGGTCGTCGAGGACCGGGTGGTGCACCTCGTAGCGCTCGACGGCGTCCACGACCGCCTGGTGCTCCGCCTCGTGGACGAACTTCGGCGAGTGCACTCCGACGATCACCACGGTGTCGCGGTGCTTCTCCTCCAGCTCGCGCAGTTCGTCCAGGACATGCAGACAGTTCACACAGCAGAAGGTCCAGAAGTCGAGGATGACGATGCGCCCTCGCAGGCCGGTGAGGGTGAGGTCGTTGCCGCCGGTATTGAGCCAGCCGCCCCGGCCGATCAGTTCGGGGGCGCGGACGCGTGCACGTGGAGCCATATCCCCATGAAACAGCAGCCCCACCCGTCTCATTCCCCCACCCCCCGATGGCTTTCGACCGATATGCAGGGGTCTGTCCGGAGATAAGGCGAAGGCGGGCGCACACTACCATCGCGAGCAGGCCGCCGGCCGCCGATCCGGGCCTACGATCAGAGCCGAAAGCACTGCCCGTGCGCTCGTGGGCAGCGTAACTTGAACGCACACACCAGCACCCAGCCCGCGCACCAACCGCCCGAGGGGTCCCGTGACCGTCCATCCCAGCCTTCAGACCTCCATCGACGCCTGGACGCACTCCATCGACGCGATATCGGAGTTGGTGAATCCGCTCGCGGAGCGCGAGTGGAACCTCGCCACCGAGTGCCCGGGATGGTCGGTTCGGGACGTCGTCTCGCATGTGATCGGCCTCGAATGCGAGATGCTCGGCGATCCCCGCCCCATCCACAGCCTGCCGCGCGACCTCTACCACGTCACCAACGAGCTGTCGCGGTACATGGAGGTCCAGGTCGACGTCCGGCGCTGCCACACCGCGCCCGAGATGACCTCCGAGCTGGAGTACACCGTCATCCGGCGGGGCCGCCAGTTGCGGAACGAGAAGCGCGCCCCGGACGCCAAGGTGCGCTGGCCCGGCGGCTCCGAGGTGACGCTGGAGGAGGCCCTGACGAAGCGGGTCTTCGACGTCTGGGTGCATGAGCAGGATCTGCGCCGGGCCCTGAACAAGCCCGGCAATCTGGACTCGCCGGGCGCCACGATCACCCGTGACCTGCTGCTGTCGGGGCTGCCGAAGGTGGTCGCCAAGGACGCGGGCGCGGCGCCCCAGTCGGCCGTCGTCTTCGATGTGAACGGCCCACTGGAGTTCATGCGGACGGTGCGGGTCGACGCGGACGGCCGGGGCAGCATCGACGGCAGCGTCTCGCTCGGGCCGACGGCCACCCTCTCCCTGGACTGGGAGACCTACATGCGGCTGGCGTGTGGGCGGGTGCGGCCCGAGGCGGTCTCGGAGCGGCTGAAGATCGAGGGCGATCAGCAGTTGGCCGAGGCGATCCTCGGGCACTTCGCGGTCACGCCCTAGCGCGGCCCGCAGGGCCGGGCCGCACAGCGCCCGGGATCACGCCGTAAGCCCCCCGGGGTCACGCCGTAAGCCCTCCGGGGTCACGCCGGTACGTGCACGGCCTCGACACGGCTCGCGACCACACGCTCGCGCTCCCGGCGGTGCGCCCGGCCGCGCAGCCGCAGGATCTGGCTGATGCCCAGCGCCTGGAGCACGAACACCGAGGCGAACGCGATCCGGAAGTTCTGGCCGGTCAGGTCCAGCAGCACACCGACGGCCAGCAGTGTGGTCATCGAGGCCGTGAAGCCGCCCATGTTGACGATTCCGGACGCGGTGCCGATCCGCTCGGGCGGATTGGCGGGCCGGGCGAAGTCGAAGCCGATCATCGACGCGGGCCCGCAGGCGCCGAGCACCACGCACAGGACGACCAGCAGCCACATGGGCGCGTGGGCGGACGGCCAGACCAGCACGGTGCCCCACAGCAGCGCGGTGGCGCCGACCGTGCCGAGGGCCAGCGGGGCGCGGGCGGCGTGGTGCCGGGCGATGACCTGCCCGTAGACCAGGCCGACCGCCATGTTGGAGAGCACCACGAGGGTCAGGAGCTGGCCCGCGGTCGCCCGGGACAGCCCCTCCGCCTCGACCAGGAACGGCATCCCCCACAGCAGCAGGAAGACCATCGCCGGGAACTGGGTGGTGAAGTGCACCCACATGCCGAGCCGGGTGCCGGGCTCCCGCCAGGCGTCCGCGATCTGCCGGCGGACGTAGTCGGCGCCCAGATGCGTGGCGGGCGCGGGCTCGAAGCCCTTCGGGTGGTCCTTGAGGAAGAACAGCGCCAGGACGAAGACGGCCAGGCCGCCGAGCGCGCTGCCCGCGAAGGTCGTGGTCCAGCCGACGCTGTGCAGGGAGCGGGCGATCACCAGCGTGGAGACCAGGTTGCCCGCCATGCCGAAGAGCGCGGCGATCTGGGCGATGAGCGGCCCGCGGCGGGCCGGGAACCAGCGCGAGCCGAGCCGCAGCACGCTGATGAAGGTCATCGCGTCACCGCAGCCGAGCAGCGCCCGGGAGCCCAGCGCCATCGCGTAGGAGTGGGAGAACGCGAAGCCGAACTGCCCCAGGGTGAAGAGCACCACCCCGAGCATGAGCACCTTACGGGTGCCGAGACGGTCGACCATGAGCCCGACCGGTATCTGCATCCCGGCGTAGACCAGCACCTGAAGGATGGAGAAGGTCGACAGCGCCGAGGCGTTGATGTGGAAGCGCTCGGCGGCGTCGATACCGGCGACGCCGAGGCTGGTGCGATAGGTGATGGCGACGAAGTAGACGGCGACGCCCAGACCCCACACGGCGACGGCACGACGGCCGCCGGGCGGATCGCCGGGCAACTGGGCCGAGGTCATCGCTCCTCACCCCGGGCGAGGTTGCTCACCCAACTGATATGGCGCTGCACCAGCCCGGACGCGAACCCGGCGTCCCCGGCGCGCAGGGCCCGGAGGATATCCGTGTGCTCGGTGATGTTCTTGGCGATACGGCCGGGCTCGGCGTGCATGGTGGCCACGCCCATCCGCAACTGGCGGTCCCGCAACTGGTCGTAGAGCTGCGCCAGGATGGCGTTTCCCGCCGCCCTGACGATGGCCGCGTGGAAGCAGCGGTCGGCGGCCGCGAAGGCGGCCAGATCCCCGGCCGCCGCGTGCACCTTCTGCTCCTCCAGCAGCTCCTCGAGCCGCCCCAGCAACCGCTCCCCGGCCGGGACGACCTTGGCGACCGCGTGCTGCTCCACCAGCAGCCGGGTCTCGACCACATCCGCGATCTCCTGCGAGGAGACGGGCAGCACCAGGGCGCCCTTCTTCGGATAGAGCTTGAGCAGCCCCTCGGCCTCCAGGCGCAGCAGGGCCTCCCGGACGGGCGTACGGGAGACCCCGACGGCGTCCGCGAGTTCGCCCTCGCTCAGCAGTGTGCCGCCCTCGTAGCGGCGGTCGAGGACGGCTTGTTTGACGTGGTGGTAGACGCGTTCGGCGGCGGGGGGCGGCTTGGTGGCCGTATCGGCGGGACTCATGATGCGCACATCATAGATACAAGATGCATGCGCACCCATCCCCCGTCCGCGATGCGGACGGGGGATGGGGTCTGCCGCTACATCACGCCCAGGTGATGAGGCGCTTGGGCCGCTCCAGGACGGCCGCGACGTCCGCGAGCACCTTGGAGCCCAGCTCGCCGTCGACCAGCCGGTGGTCGAAGGAGAGCGCGAGCGTGGTCACCTGGCGGGGCTTGACCTCGCCCTTGTGGACCCACGGCTGGAGCTTGACGGCGCCGAAGGCGAGGATCGCGGACTCACCGGGGTTGAGGATCGGTGTGCCCGCGTCGATGCCGAAGACGCCGACGTTGGTGATGGTGACCGTGCCGCCGGACATGTCGGCCGGGGTGGTCTTGCCCTCACGGGCGGTGGTGACCAGCTCACCCAGGGCGGACGCCAGTTCGGGCAGGGTCTTGGCGTGGGCGTCCTTGATGTTGGGGACGATCAGCCCGCGCGGGGTGGCCGCCGCGATGCCCAGATTGACGTAGTCCTTGTAGACGATCTCCTGGTTGTCCTCGTCCCAGGTGGCGTTGACATCCGGGTTGCGCCGGATGGCCACCAGCAGGGCCTTGGCGACCAGCAGCAGCGGGTTGACCCGCAGCCCGGCCATCGCCGGGTCCTGCTTGAGGTCGGCGACGAGCTTCATGGTGCGGGTCACGTCGACCGTCACGAACTCGGTCACATGCGGGGCGGTGAAGGCGCTGTTGACCATCGCCTGCGCGGTGGCCTTCCGTACGCCCTTCACGGGCACCCGCCGCTCCCGGCCCTCCACGGCCCTGGACGGGGCCGCCACGGGCGTCTCCCGGGCCGTCTGGACGGCTTCGGCGGCCGCGTGGACGTCCTCGCGGGTGATGATCCCGTCCGGCCCGCTCGGGGTGACCGCCGCCAGGTCGATGCCCAGGTCCTTGGCCAGCTTGCGGACCGGGGGCTTGGCCAGCGGCCGGGCGGGCCGGCCGCTGCCGTTCAGCTCGGGCGAAGGCGAGGCCGAGGGCGCGGGCGCGGCCTCGG
>NZ_JAHLEM010000845.1 GCF_018883605.1 Streptomyces niphimycinicus
CCCGGCTGCGGCTGGCCGGGCTGGGTGCCGTACGGCGCGGGCGCGCCGGGCTGGGCACCGCCCGGGTAGCCGTACCCCGGCTGCGGGCCCTGGGCACCGTACGGCGACGGGGCCGGGCCGGCGGCGTTCATCAGCGGGGCCTTCAGGGCCGGGATGCGCTGGGTGAGCAGCGCGACCGCCGCCATCGCCAGCGTGCCGATCAGGCCGAGGATCTGTCCGACGCCCTTGTCGACCCCCTCCGGGCCACCGATGATCGTCCACAGCGAGCTCCAGGCCGCGAAGACCGCGAGCGCCGTGCCCCACTGGTCGAGCGAGAGCCCGAAGAGGTTGCGGCCCGCGGGCTGGAAACGAGCGGAGACGATGAGTACCGCGGCGATCACCCCGGCAAGGAAGATCGACGGCAATACGGGGAAGAAGTCGGACTTCCATCCGTTCTCACCGGCGTCCTTGCAGAAGCTGCTGCTGCCGCAGTCGATGGTGTAGAAGTCGAGGAAGGAGGCGATGAACAGCAGCACCGCTGCTCCGATCACCACGCCGTCGCCTCGAGTGAGCGAGCGGATGTTCAACGTGAGGTCCTTTGTCGGTTTCGTCTTAACGTAGCGCTGCCGCCAGGCGCGTGGCGCGAAGGCGTCGGGGGTGGGCCCCATCGTACGGGGGAATCGCCCTGCGGAGACCGGGGGTGTCCCATCGGTATCCCGCTCGTGACCTCCCGTTCGGTTGTGGGAGCGCTACTCGTTCAAGAAGTCCGTAATGCCCTGTGCGACACCGTCCGCCGCACGCTCCCGCCAGGCCGAATCGGTCAGTTCGGCGGCGTCCTGGGAGTCGCGCATATTGCCGCACTCGATGAACACCTTGGGGACGGTGGAGAGGTTGAGCCCGCCCAGATCGCCCCGGACGTCCAGCCCGCTGCCGTCGCCGATGTACTGCGCGGGCTTACTGCCGGTGGCCTTGGCGAACCGGCTGCGCAGTTGCTCGCCGAGCCGCCGGGAGGGGGCGGTGATGGCGGAGGTGTCCGCGCCGCCGCCGCGGACCGACTTGGGCAGGATCACATGGAAACCGCGCTCCCCGGCGGCCGCGCCGTCCGCGTGTACGGAGACCACGGCGTCGGCGTGGGCCTTGTTCCCGATCTCCGCACGCTCGTCCACACACGGCCCGTACGGCCGGTCGCCGTCCTGGGTGAACCGCACCGTGGCGCCGCGCGCTTCCAGCAGGGTGCGGGCGCGGCGCGCCACATCGAGGGTGAAGGACGCCTCGGCGTAGCCGGAGTTGGTGGCCGTACCGGTGGTGTCGCACTCCTTCTCGTCGGTGCCGATGTCCACGAGCCGGGCGATCTGCGAGGGGTGGTCGCGGTTGTTCGGATTGTGGCCGGGGTCGATGACGACGACCTTGCCCTCGAGGGACTTACCGGACGGCTGCTTTCCGGACGCGCTTGCGGACGAGGTCGGCGCCGAGGACGCGCCGGACGGCGGGGGCGACGGGGAGGCCGTCGAGGAGGTCGTGGGCGCGCCCGCCCCGTCCGCGCCGTCGTCCTTCGAACCGTCCACCGAACTCCACAGCAGCCAGCCGGCGAAGCAGGCAGGTATCAGCGCCGCCAGCACGATGGCGAGGGTGCCGCCGCGGCGACCGGGCTCAGGAGGAAAGCTGCCGTTGGACACGCGGGCGATGGTAGCCGTGCCACCGCCGCCACTCAGGCGCGGGTCGCGGTGCGGCGCAGTACGCGCAGCGAGCGGGTCGCGGAGACCTCGGTGAACGCGCCGGAGGCGAGCGCGCGGCGGTAGATCCGGTACGGCGCCTGGCCGCCGTCGGCCGGGTCCGGGAAGACGTCGTGGATCACCAGCAGCCCGCCCGCCGCGACATGCGGCGCCCAGCCCTCGTAGTCGGCGCTCGCGTGCTCGTCGGTGTGCCCGCCGTCGATGAACACCAGCCCGACCGGCCGCCCCCACACCGCCGCGACCCGCGGCGACCGCCCGACCACCGCGATGACATGGTCCTCCAGGCCCGCCTGGTGGAGGGTGCGCCGGAAGGTGGGCAGCGTGTCCATCCGCCCCACCTCGGGATCGACCACCTCCGGGTCGTGGTACTCCCACCCCGGCTGCTGCTCCTCGGAGCCCCGGTGGTGGTCCACGGTCACGACGACGGTCCCCGCCGCGCGGGCGGCGTCGGCCAGCAGAATGGTGGAGCGCCCGCAGTACGTACCGACTTCGAGCAGCGGCAGCCCCGGCGCCGCGACCTCGGCGGCCGCGGCATACAGCGCCAGCCCCTCGTCCAGCGGCATGAACCCCTTCGCCCCCTCGAAGGCGTCGAGCACGGTGCGATCGGGGACCGCGGACGCGGCGGCAGCAGCAGACTGAGTCACCGCCCCATCCTCCCGCACCCCTCCCCAGCAGGGCGGGGAGGGGTCGGTGTGCGGCGCTCACAGCCAGCCGTTCTGGCGGGCGGCGCGGACGGCTTCCATGCGGTTGCGGGTCTGGGTCTTGCCGATGGCCGAGGAGAGGTAGTTGCGCACGGTGGCGGGGGACAGGTGGACCTTGGCCGCGATGTCCGCGACCGTCGCGCCGTCCACCGCCGCCGAGAGCACATCGCGTTCGCGCTGGGTCAGCGGGTTGGGGCCGGCGCTGAGGGCGGCGGCGGCCAGGCCCGGGTCGATGACGCGCTCACCGGCCAGGATCCGGCGGATCGCCACCGCCAGCTCCTCGACCGGGCCGTCCTTGACCAGGAACCCGGCCGCGCCCGCCTCCATCGCGCGGCGCAGATAGCCGGGGCGGCCGAAGGTGGTGAGGATCAGCACCTGGCACCGCGGCAGCGCCTCGCGCAGCTCGGCGGCGGCGTCCAGGCCGCTGCGGCCGGGGAGTTCGATGTCGAGCAGCGCCACATCGGGCCGGGTCTCCAGGGCCCGGGGCACGATCTCGTCGCCGTTCCCCAGTTGCGCGACGATCTCGAAGTCCTCCTCCAGCCCGAGCAGCAGGGCGAGCGCGCCCCGCATCATCCCCTGGTCCTCGGCCAGCAGGAGCTTGATCACGCCCTTCGCGCCCTTCGCGTCGTTCACGCCCTGTGTGCCCTGTGTGCCCTGTGTGCCCTGTGTGCCTCGTGTGCCCTGCGTGCCCCGCGTGTCCTGCGTGCCCCGCGTGTCGTTCACGCCGTCCAGGTCTCCTCGACCTCGGGCTCCATCGCATCCTCCGTATCCACCGGCAGTTCGGCGACGAGCCGGAAGCCACGGCGCCCGCCGGGGCCGGACTCCAGTGAGCCGCCCGCCGCGGACAGCCGTTCGGCCAGGCCCTTGAGGCCCGTACCGCCGATCGCGCCCCCAGAGCCCGCCGCGCTCGGGGAGCCTACGCCGTCCCCGTCGTCCGTGATCTCCAGCCGTATCCGGTCCATGCCGCCGCGGACCTCGATCTCGCACCGGGCCGCCCCGCTGTGCCGCACCACATTGGTGACGCCCTCGCGGACCACCCAGCCCAGCAGCGCCTCGGTCTGCGGGGCCAGCGGCGGTCCGGAGCGGCGGACGGCGGCCTCGATACCGGCGGCGTCCAGCGCCGAGCGGGCCCGGTCCAGCTCGGTGGCCAGGCTGCCCTCGCGATAGCCGGTGACGGCCTCGCGGATCTCGGTGAGCGCCTGCCGCCCCACCGCCTCGATGTCCGCGGCCTGCCCCAGCGCGGCCTCCAGGTTCTTCGGGGCGAGCCGGCGCACCGCCTCCGCCTTGACCACGACGACCGACATGGTGTGGCCCAGCAGATCGTGCAGATCGCGGGAGAACCGCAGCCGCTCCTTCTCCACCGCCGTACGGGCCAGCTCCTGGCGGGTGGCGCGGAGCTGGGCGACGGTCTCGAAGAGCGACAGGATGGCCGCCGTCACCAGGCCGGACAGGACCGTCCCGTACGAGACGGTGAGCGAGTCCGAGGCGCCGCCGCGGATCCCGGCGATGATCCCGGCGGAGCCGGACAGGACGAGGATGACCGGTCCCAGCGGCCGGCTCCCCCCGCGCAGCACGAGCCCGGAGGCCAGCGACAGCAGCGGAAAGCACAGCAGCCAGTCCCCGGCGTAGCCGATGCCCAGCGCGTAGGTGACCGCCGCGAGCCCGGCGAGCGCCAGCAGCGGGGCCCGGGTGTGGCGGCGGCGCTCGTCCAGGCTGGTGTGGATGGCGGTCACATAGAGCGCGACGAAGGCCGCCGCCCCGGCGCCGCCGAGCCAGGGCAGGGGGGTCTTCTCCTTGAAGAGCGCCTGCACATCCCCCGAGAGCATGAAGAGCCAGGGCAGAAACGTGCGGCGGCCCGGCGGCTTGAGGCGCTCGATGTGCTCGGCGGTGGCAAACATGCGTCCGACCTTATGGAAGCCGCCATGAGCTGGGCAGATGCGGATGTCGGGGGATGGCCATGACATTTGTCCCGGGGTCTTCGCCACCCCGGACGGCGGCCGTCCGAGGGGCGTCCGAAGGCCATCCGACGGCGGTCCGCCGGCAACCTGATGGACCGTCAGCAGGTCTTCCCCCTTCGGAGCGATTGGGCTATACAGGGTGCCATCGGCTAGAACGCGTTCTAGATATCCATGCGAGCGAACGCGATCCGGCCGACCAGCGACGACCCCGGCACGGCCGACGGTGCGGACGGGCGGGCCGGGGTCTTCGGACCGTGGCCGAGCCAGCGGACCAAGGAGTGCTGTCGCCCATGCCCATCGATGCCGCCAAGGCCATCTCGGCCGAACCCCGCAGCACCGCTCTCACCTGGGGGCACAAGGACATCCAGCTCTACCACCTGGGCATCGGCGCAGGTATCCCCGCCACCGACCCCGAAGAACTCCGCTACACCCTGGAGAGCAGGCTCCATGTGCTCCCCAGCTTCGCGACCGTCGCGGGCGGTGGCATGGCGATGGCCGGGGGCATGAGCGCCCCCGGCATCGACGTCGACCTCGCCGCCGTGCTGCACGGCGGCCAGACCGTCCAACTGCACCGGCCGATCCCGGTCAGCGGGGACGCCACCCAGAGCGCCAAGGTCGCCGCGGTGTACGACAAGGGCAAGGCGGCCGTCATCGTGCTGCGCTCCGACGTCGCCGACGCGGACGGCCCGCTGTGGACCTGCGACACCCGGATCTTCGCCCGAGGCGAGGGCGGCTTCGGCGGCGAGCGCGGCCCCTCCGAACGCGTGGAGCCGCCCGCCCGGGAGCCGGACGACACCGTGGAGCGGGCCATCCGCGAGGACCAGGCGTTGCTCTACCGGCTCTCCGGGGACTGGAACCCGCTGCACGCCGATCCCGCGTTCGCCGAGGTCGCGGGGTTCGAGCGGCCCATCCTGCACGGGCTGTGCTCGTACGGGATGGTGCTCAAGGCGGTCGTGGACACGGCGCTGGACGGGGACGTCGCCCGGGTGCGCTCGTACACCACCCGCTTCGCCGGGGTGGTCTACCCGGGCGAGACCCTGCGCGTGCGGATGTGGCGGGACGAGGGGCGCGTCCACGTGACGGCGACCGCCGTCGAGCGGGACGACGCGCCGGTCCTCACCGACACCATCGTCGACCACGTTTGAGATCACGCACGCTCGAGATCACGAGGAGCCGCTGTGCGCGCAGCCGTATTGCATGAGACGGGACAGGACAAGCTCGAAGTCCTCGACGACATCGAGGCGGTGGGCTTCGGCCCCGGGAAGGTCCGGCTGCGGCTGAGGGCCACCGGGCTGTGCCACTCCGACCTCTCCGCGATGGCCGGGGTGCTGCCGCAGCCCGCGCCGTTCGTCCCCGGCCACGAGGGCGCGGGCGAGGTCCTCGACGTGGGCGACGGGGTGACCGGGCTGAGCGCCGGGGACCGGGTGCTGGTGTGCTGGCTGCCCGCGTGCGGCGGCTGTCCGGCCTGTCGGCGCGGTCAGACCGAGCTGTGCCTGACCGGGTTCATGAACGCCGGAACCCCCAACTTCCGGCGCTCCGGCGGCAGCCCGCAGGACCTTTTCGGCATGTCCGGGACCGGCACCTTCGCCGAGGAGATCGTCCTCCCCGCCGCGTGTGCCGTGCCCATCCCCGACGACGTCCCGTACGACATCGCGGCCCTCATCGGCTGCGGGGTGACCACCGGGCTCGGGGCCGTCTTCAACACCGCCCGGGTGGAGGCCGGTTCGTCGGTCGCGGTCATCGGCTGCGGCGGGGTGGGCATCAGCGTCATCCAGGGGGCCAGGGCGTCGGGCGCCGCGCAGATCGTCGCCGTCGACCCGGTGGAGTCGCGGCGCGAGGCCGCGCTGCGCTTCGGGGCCACCGAGGCGGTGACGCCGGACGGCCTGGACACCGCGAAGAACAGCGTCACGGCGGGCGAGGGCTTCGACTACGTCTTCGAGGTCGTGGGCCGCTCCGCCACCGCCCGCCGGGCCTACGAGATCACCCGGCGCGGCGGCACGCTGTGCGTGGTCGGGGCCGGGGCGCTGGACGACTTCCTTCAGTTCAACATGTTCGAGCTGTTCTTCGACGAGAAGCGCATCCTGCCCTCGCTCTACGGCGGCGGCGATGTGCTCCGCTCCTACCGGCGCACCATCGACCTGTGGCGGGCGGGCCGGATCGACCTCGAAGGGCTGATCACCCACCGGGTGCGGCTCGGCGAGATCAACGACGCGATCGGGCAGATGCGGACCGGGGAGGCGCTGCGCACATGCATCGAGATCTGACGGGCTCACTGGGGAGTCCACTGAGCGGTCCGCCGGCGGGAAGCCCGCTGGCGGGGAAGACCGCGATCGTCACCGGCGCCGGGCGCGGCCTCGGCCGCGCCGAGGCCCTGGAACTGGGCCGGCTGGGCGCGAACGTCGTCGTCAACGACTACGGACAGGGCGGACGCGACGGCTCGGGCGAGGCATCGGCCGGCCCCGCCGAGCAGGTCGCCGAGGAGATCCGCGCGGCGGGCGGCCGGGCCACCGCCCACGCGGGCGATGTGGGCGACTTCGCGCAGGCGGGCGAGCTGGTCCAGCTCGCGATCGACACCTATGGCGCGCTGGACATCCTGGTCAACAACGCGGGCATCCTGCGCGACCGGATGGTCTTCTCGATGAGTGAGAACGAGTGGGACTCGGTGATCCGGGTCCATCTCAAGGGCCACTTCAACACCATCCGCTTCGCCGCCGCGCACTGGCGCGAGCGGTCCAAGGCGGCGGAGGGCGGCCCGGTCCACGGCCGGATCATCAACACCTCCTCGGAGGCGTTCCTCGCCGGTTCGCCGGGCCAGCCGAACTACGCGGCGGCGAAGGGCGGCATCGTCGGGCTGACCACCTCCACGGCGGTGGCGCTCGCCAAGTACGGGGTGACGGCCAACGTCATCTGCCCGCGCGCCCGCACCCGGATGACCGAGGACGTCTTCGCGGACTTCGAGGTTCCGGAGGACGGCCGACTCGACGCCCTCGCCCCCGAACACGCCGCCCCGCTGGTCGGCTATCTCGCCTCACCGGCCGCGGCGAAGGTGAACGGCCAGGTGTTCGTGGTGCACGGCGGCATGCTGGCGATCCTGGAGCGGCCGAAGGTGGCGGCGAAGCTGGACGCCAAGGAGGACGCCTTCGGCTTCGAGGAGCTGGACGCGGCGCTGACGCCGTACTTCGCGGAGCGGGGCGGGGAGAGCTTCGCGGCGGTGGAGGTGCTGGGCCTCAAGCGGGGGTGACGGGAGGGGGCCTGGGGTGTGGGGGCCCTGGGCCAGGGGGC
>NZ_JAHLEM010000846.1 GCF_018883605.1 Streptomyces niphimycinicus
CCGGGCGGCCCCGCTCCGGGCGGCCCCGCTCCGGGCGCATGGGCGTCGGCCGCCCTGGCGCCGGAGGTCCTGACGTCCATCCCCACACCCCCTCTCGGGTCCCCTCCCAGAGGGGGCAACCCTACTAGGTCGATGTGACGGAGCGGCACCCTGCGGGAGCGCGCTGCGCACGAGCGGAGGCATAGAGGCACACGGCGGCGGCCGTGGCGAGATTGAGGCTCTCGGCCCTGCCGTGAATCGGAACGCGCACCACCTCGTCCGCGAGTGCGCGGGTAGCCTCCGGCAGGCCCCATGCCTCATTGCCGAAGATCCAGGCGGTGGGGGCGCCCAGCAGCCCGTCGTCCAGCTCCGAGTCCAGGTCCCGCTCCCCCGCCCCGTCCGCGGCCAGCACCCGCGCCCCGGCCTCCCGCAGCCCGCTCACCGCGCGCTCGACGGGCACCCCGACGGCGACGGGGAGATGGAAGAGAGAGCCGACGGATGCCCGTACGGCCTTGGGGTTATAGGGGTCCACGGAGGCGTCCGTCAGCACCACGGCGTCCGCCCCGGCGGCATCGGCACACCGCAGCACGGTCCCGGCGTTGCCGGGGTCACGGACGTTGGCAAGGACGGCGACGAGCCTCGGCCGGGCGCGCAGGATCTCCTCGAACGGCGAGTCGAGGAAGCGGCACAGCCCGACGACGCCCTGCGGGGTGACGGTGTCGGACATCTCCGCGATGACCTCGTCGGTCGCGGAGAGCACGGGAAGGTTCGCGGCGCGGGCGGCGGCGAGGATGTCCGCGTGGCGCTCGGCCGCCTCGGGGGTGGCGTACACCTCCACGAGATGCGCGATGGCCTCCCGTACGGCCTGCGGCCCCTCGACGATGAACCGCCGCTCCTTCCCGCGGAAGCTGCGCTTGGCAAGCCGCCGGGCGGCGGTGACACGCGGCGATTTGAGCGAGGTCAGCTCGGGAGCGGCCATGGGTTCTCGATTCCTGGTCGTGAGCGACGATCGTGCGGCCGGGGCGGATTTCCCCCACCCCGCCCCTCCCCGAAACCGGGGGCAAGCCCCCGGCCCCCCGGGGAACGGCGGCAGCCGGGACCGCTTGGCCGCGCCGGGCGGCGCCGGGCGCTCCGCGGACCGGGTCCGGCCGGTCCGGGCATGCCAGGTTGTGGGCAATCGTTCCGCCAGGGGGCACCTCCCAGCGGTAGCTGGGGGAGGGACGGGTGGGCACAACCCCGGCCACCGGCCCGCACCCGGCGACGAAACGCCAAGAGCCAACGCCGCGCCCCGCACCAGCCGATCCGCGAGGCGAAACGCGGTGCGCACAACCCGGCCACCCGGCCACCGGCCCGCACCCGGCGACGAAACCCCAGGGGGCACAGCGCGAGGGCACCCACATGCGCGAACCCGCAGGTACGCGTTCACC
>NZ_JAHLEM010000847.1 GCF_018883605.1 Streptomyces niphimycinicus
CGGCCACCGGCCCGCACCCGGCGACGAAACGCCAAGAGCCAACGCCGCGCCCCGCACCAGCCGATCCGCGAGGCGAAACGCGGTGCGCACAACCCGGCCACCCGGCCACCGGCCCGCACCCGGCGACGAAACCCCAGGGGGCACAGCGCGAGGGCACCCACATGCGCGAACCCGCAGGTACGCGTTCACCTGCGGGTCCGTGGCGTACAGCTCAGCGCAGCGCTTGCGGTTACGCGGCCTTCGGCGCGTTGACGTCGCTCGGCAGCGCCTTCTGCGCCGCCTCGACCAGCGCGGCGAACGCACCGGCGTCGTTCACGGCGAGGTCGGCCAGGATCTTGCGGTCCACCTCGATGTTGGCGGCCTTCAGACCCTGGATGAAGCGGTTGTACGTCATGCCGTTGGCGCGGGCAGCGGCGTTGATCCGCTGGATCCAAAGCTGCCGGAAGTCGCCCTTGCGCTTCTTGCGGTCGTTGTAGTTGTAGACCAGAGAGTGGGTGACCTGCTCCTTGGCCTTGCGGTACAGGCGGGAGCGCTGGCCCCGGTAGCCGCTGGCCTGCTCGAGGATCGCCCGGCGCTTCTTGTGGGCGTTGACTGCCCGCTTGACGCGTGCCACTTGTTAACTCCTTGTACGGGGCCGCGGGTGACTCACGCGGCCCGGAAACGAATAGGTCCCGGTCTGGCGCTCGCCCCGCCGAAGCGGGGCGGGGGCGTCACTTGCCGAGAAGCTTCTTGATCTTCTTGGCGTCGGCGGGGGCCATCTCGACCTTTCCGGCCAGGCGGCGCGTCAGCGTGGACGGCTTGTGCTCGAGAAGGTGGCGGCGACCGGCGCGCTGGCGCACCACCTTGCCGGAGCCGGTGAGCTTGAAGCGCTTGCTGGCACCGCTGTGCGTCTTGTTCTTCGGCATGTCGCCGTACTCTCCTCGTCAGGGCGCTGTCCGGGCGGCCGCGGCGCGGGGCTGGCCACGATCCGGGCGTCCGGAAGCGTCATGTGTTTCGGTTGGACTCCGGAGCCGTGCGGCTCCGGGTGGGCGGTCGAGGCTCTCGCCTCGCCCATCACGCCTCGGCGGGCTCCTCGGCGGGCTCCTCGACGGAGCTGACGCCCTGGCGCTCCGCCTTGCGGGCGGCCTGCGCCTCGCGGGCTTCGGCCATCGCCTCGGTCTTCTTCTTGTGCGGACCGAGAACCATGATCATGTTGCGCCCGTCCTGCTTGGGGTTGGACTCGACGAAGCCCAACTCCTGGACGTCCTCAGCGAGCCGCTGCAACAGCCGGTAGCCAAGCTCGGGCCGGGACTGCTCACGGCCACGGAACATGATCGTGATCTTGACCTTGTCACCCTGCTTGAGGAACCGGACGACGTGACCCTTTTTGGTGTCGTAGTCGTGCGGGTCGATCTTCGGCCGGAGCTTCATCTCCTTGATGACCGTGTGCGCCTGGTTCTTGCGCGCTTCACGGGCCTTCATGGCCGACTCGTATTTGAACTTTCCGTAGTCCATGAGCTTGCAGACCGGCGGACGGGCGTTCGCCGCCACCTCGACCAGGTCGAGGTCGTACTCCTGCGCAAGCTCCAGGGCCTTGGCAAGCGGCACAATGCCGACCTGCTCGCCACTGGGACCGACGAGTCGCACCTCGGGGACGCGAATCCGGTCGTTGATGCGGGGCTCGGCGCTGATGGATCCTCCTCGGTTGCACCACGCGACCGCCTGGCGGACTGCCGCGTAAGTCTGTTTCGGTATGACCACCACGCCGTGACGCACAAAACGCCCCGACGGGTACACAGGCGGGGCTCCTCATTGACCGGGAGCACCGCCGCGATAACACCGCGGGGCGCAGCCTGACCGATGACCTGCCGACCCGGGGGGTCGGGAGGTGGGAGCTGGGGAGCCTCCACTTGTGGGCCGGACACGCACGTGACCGGCCGGTCGTTTATCTACGATACCAGGACTGGCCGGGGATGCTCACCCGGTGCGTCCTCGGCGTTCCTGTGAACCCACCCGCCCCGTGCGTAGGGCGCCGGGCGGCCGCCTAGGCTGGGGCCCACCATCCCTCAGGAAGTGAGCCCCGACCACCATGAGCGACGCCAACGCCGGGCAGCCGCCGGCCCCCGACTTCGACCGGATGACCCGGGACATCGCGGATGTGCCCGCGGTCGAGGTGATCACCACGGTCGCGGTGCACCTGATGAGCGCCGCCGCGGTCAACCTGGGCCTGGCCGAGGAGGGCCCCCAGCACAAGGACCTGGACGAGGCGCGGAAGCTGATCAACGCCCTGGCGGGGCTGGTCACGGCCAGTGCCACGGAGATCAGCTCCTTCCACGCCGCTCCGCTGCGGGACGGGCTCAAGTCCCTCCAGCTCGCCTTCCGTGAGGCGTCGGTGGTGCCGGACGAGCCGGGGCAGGGGCCCGGCGAGAAGTTCACCGGCCCGGTCTTCGACTGACGGCCGCCCTCCGGGCCCGCGCCTCTCCTCCGGGCCCGGGCCCCGAGACCGGCTCAGGCTCGGGCTCGGGCTCGGGCTCAGGCCGCCTCCGGGCCCTTGGTCTCCTGACCGCCCGCCTCGGGGCGGCGGCCGCCGCGCAGCCGCCCCCACGGTCCGGTCACCGGGGGCGGATGGGCCTCCTCCCGGTCGGCCTGGCCCGCCGGATGGAGATGGGTGAACCGGTGCACCACGGCGGCGAGCACCCCGCCGACCAGCGGTGCCACGATGAACAGCCACAACTGGCCCAGCGCATCGCCGCCCGCGAAGATCGCGGGGCCGAAGCTGCGCGCCGGATTGACCGAGGCCCAGGTCAGCGGGATGCCGATCAGATTGACCGCGGCGAGGGCCAGGCCCACCGGGATCGGTTCGCCGCCGACCAGCGCCACCGAGTGGGTCACCGCCAGGAAGACGAAGACCAGCAGGAAGGTCAGCAGCACCTCGGCGAGGAAGGCCCCGCCCGCGCCCATGCCCACCGGCGAGCGGCCGCCGTAGCCATTGCTGCCGAAGGCGTCGGCCGTCTGGAGCCTGGGCACCTGGTTGGCGAGCAGGAAGAGCACCGCGGCGCCCACGATCGCGCCGACGAACTGCGCGACCCAGTACTGGACGGCCGTACGGATGTCGATGCGCTTGACCAGCAGCACGCCGAGGGTCACCGCCGGGTTGATGTGGCAGCCCGAGATGCGTCCGAACGCGTAGGCGATCGCGATCAGCGTGAAGCCAAAGGCGAGCGAGATCCCGAGGGCGTTGATGTAGTCGCCCGCCAGGACCAGCGAACCGACTCCGAAGAGGACCAGCATCGCGGTCCCGATGAACTCCGCTACGACCGTTCTCGTCTCCATGGCGCTCTCCTCACGCAGATTCCGACCGCCAGTCGCCTAAGCATTGTGGGGGGAATCGGGACGATTCGCCTGTTGGTCCGAATGGGGAAGGCCGGGGTGCGCCCCCGCAGCGGGATGGGCCCCGCCTCATCAGCGGGCCGAGGCCACGCCCCGTCAGCGGCTGAAGAGCGGTTCGCCGGGGACCTTCGCGTCCGGCGGCAGCAGCGCCAGGGTCAGCCCGCGCACCAGCCGTGCCCGCAGCACCTCGTCGGCGGCCAGGGCGCCCGCCACCCGGTGCGCCGTCTCCCGCGCGGGCGCCTGAGGCACCAGGGCGAGCGCGAGCATCCCATCGGCGTCCGCCGCCGGGGCCAGATGGGCCCGGAGCACCTCCGGCTCGGCGGCCAGCACGGCCCGCACGGCCTCGGTCACGGCCGGGTCGGCGAGCGGATCGGCGCTGGTCCGCCCCTCGGCGAGGGCCAGCAGCGCGGGGCCGGTGAGCTGGTACGGCACCGGGCCCGCGAGGTCCAGGACCAGCGTGTCCGCCTTCTCATGGGCGGCGGCCTCCAGCGCCTGGCGCAGCGGTACGGCCACGGGCCGGGCGTCCGCACGCCAGCGGGCCAGCGTCTCGAGCGAGGTGAAGGCGGGCAGGGCGCGCCGACCGCCGGGGGCCTCCAGCGTGGGCACCGCCATATCGCTGCTCTTCTCCCGACGCAGGCCATCGGGCCCTTCCTCGACCTCGCCGAGAATCGCCATCACGGGGACGAGAAGGCGGGCGTCGGCGAGCGCGGCGAGCACCTCGGGCTCGGCCGAGCGGTCATCGGCCCAGGCGGCGAGTGCCGCGGTCAGCCGGGGGTCGGCGGAGCCGTCGTCGCCGGAGAAGCCAGGGTCGGGAATGTTCTTGAGCGCCACGCCATGAGGGTATCGAGGGCGGCGAGGGCCCGACGCGGCGGGCGACGCGGATGTCGGGCGACGCGGCGGGCGACGCGGCCTCAGCGCGCCCGGATACCCGTAAGCGTCGCGCGGAGCCTGCGTGGCATCCGCAGGGGGCCCGAGCCGCGCCATAGGGCGACCGCGGCGACCACCAGGGCCGCGCCGCCGATTCCGGCGAGGAGCGCCATCTCGTTGGGACCGGAGTCGTCGTGCGCGCCCTGGGCGTGGCCGGGGCCGTTGCCGAAGTAGCGCTGGGGGGAGGCGGCCACGGCGGGGCGCTGGGCCTCCGGTTTCATCTTGCCGCCCGCGGCGATCGCCGCCGCCGGGTCCACCAGACCCGCGCCGAGGGCGTCGCTGTGGCCGCCCTCCGGGACGTCCTGGGCGGTCTCGGTGAGGAGGTCCCGGATCTGGCGCGGGCTCAGCTCGGGGTGGGCGGCGCGGACGAGGGCGACGGAGCCGGAGACGAAGGCGGCGGCGGCGCTGGTCCCCCAGCCCTCGTAGTAGCGCTTGTCGGGGTCGGCGATGACCACGTCGACGCCAGGGGCGCAGACGGTGGCGTACCAGCGGCGGGTGGAGAAGGCGGCGCGGGAGCCGTAGCGGTCCACGGCGGTCACGGCGATGACCCCGGGGTAGGCGGCCGGATAGGAGACCCGGTCGCCCTTCTCGCCGCCGTTGCCCGCGGAGGCGACCACGGCCACGCCCTTGCGCAGCGCGTACTGCACGGCGGCGTCCTCGGCGGCCTCGGGGTGGGCGGAGGCGCTGTCGTCGCCGAGCGAGAGGTTGATGACGTCGGCGCCGTGGTCGGCGGCCCAGCGGATTCCGGCGGCCAGCGCGCCGCCACGGGACGAACGGGCCTTCTTACGGGCGGCGTCGGAGTCCTCGAGAATCACCCGCACCGGCAGGATCCGCGCCTTGGGCGCGACGCCCAGGACGCCCTCGCCGCCGCCCGCGCCATGGCCGTGACCGGCGATGATCCCGGCCATGGCGGTGCCGTGGCGGGCCCAGGCGCGTTCGCCGCGCCGGGCGCCGAAGCCAATGAGGTCCTTACCGGGCAGCACTTGGCCTTCGAGGTCGGGATGGCTGTCGTCGACGCCGGTGTCGAGGACGGCGACGGTGACCCCGGAGCCCTTGGTGGTCTGCCATGCCTCGCGGACGTGGAGGGTGTCCAGCGCCCACTCCTGGGCCTGTATGCCGTCGGCGTCCGCGGGCGCGGCGAGCACCAGGGTCAGTCCGGCGGCGGTGAGAGCCACCGCCAGGCGCCGCCCGATCCCGGTCATGACGTGGTTTCCGTGAACGTGGACAGGGCCCGGCGGAATATGGGCTCGATCGCGTCGGCGATGGCTCGGGCGTCGTTGCCGAGGCCCGACTGGGCGGGGGCAGAAGTGGCGCCCCGCTGGGTCGCCTCGCCAGCCGACTGCGGGTCGGTGACCTTACGGCCGTCGGCGAAGCCGCTGACGCTGTAGACGACGACGGGGGCGTCGGTGAGGATCCGGATCCGCCAGCTTGCGCGCTGGTCGTCGCCGAAACCGGCCGCCGCGGTGCCCTTGGCGGCGTACGCGCGGGGCATCAGATCGGTGCGCTCGTCCAGCTTCTCGGTCACGAAGCGCTGGTGCAGCGTCCGCATCCCGGTGGGGCCGGAGGTGGTGATCAGCAATCCGACGGTGGTGACGCTGGTGCTGGTGGTGTCGGTGTAGGTGGCGCGCACCAGCCGCTTGCAGCCCACCGGGGCCAGCGCCTTGGCGAGCAGCGGGTCGAATCCGCCGCCGCAACTGCTGTCCGGGGCGACGGCTATTCGGGTCCAGACGCGGTCGGCGCCGCCGGGGCCCTCGCCCTTGCCGCGCAGGGTGCGCGGGAAGAGGTCGTCCACGGGGACGCTGTGCCAGGCGGAGCGGGCGTGGGCGTAGGTGTCGGCGGTGGACGGCGGGGCGTCCGGGTCATCGCCCAGCCAGCTCCCGGCCGCCGCGCCGCCGAGCAGCCCGAGGCCGAGGACCAGACTCGCGGCGGC
>NZ_JAHLEM010000848.1 GCF_018883605.1 Streptomyces niphimycinicus
GCATCGGCGCACTCGCCCATCCGCCGCGCGAACACCGGCGAGGACTCCAGCAACTCCAACGCCATCCCAACCCACTGCGACCCCTGCCCCGGGAAGACAAACACCACTCCGGAGTGCGTTCGGGCCTCGCCGATCGCGGCGCTGCCACTGGCCACGGCCGCCAGCTCACGGAGGAGGTCATCGCGGTCAGCGCCGACGACCACGGCACGGTGGGGCAAGGCGGCGCGGGTCGACGCCAGCGACCAGCCGACATCCACCGGACTCAGCTCCGGCCGGTCGCCGACAAAGGCCATGAGGCGCTCGGCCTGCGCGCGGACACCGGCTTCGCTCGCACCCGACACCACCCACGGGACGACCCCAGTTTCGTCGCGTTCCGGCGCGAGTTCGGGCTCGGCGACCGGCTCGGGGGCCTGCTCCAGGATCACATGGGCATTCGTGCCGCTCACGCCAAATGCGGACACTCCGGCGCGGCGGGGCCGTCCGGCCTCCGGCCATGCCGTCCGCGCACTCAGGAGTTCCACCGCGCCGGTGGACCAGTCCACATGGGGTGTCGGCTCATCGATGTGCAGGCTCTGCGGCAGCACACCGTGGCGCATGGCCATCACCATCTTGATCACACCGGCCACACCCGCCGCCGCCTGCGTATGACCGATATTCGACTTGATCGAACCCAGGAGCACCGGCCACTCCGGATCCCGGTCCTGACCGTAGGTGGCCAGCAACGCCTGCGCCTCGATCGGATCACCCAGCGTCGTACCCGTACCGTGCGCCTCCACCGCATCAACATCCACAGTGGACAAGCGGGCGTTCGCCAGCGCCTGCCGGATCACCCGCTGCTGCGACGGACCATTCGGCGCCGTCAACCCATTCGACGCACCATCCTGATTCACCGCAGAACCCCGCACCACCGCAAGGATCGGATGCCCATGGTGCTCGGCATCGGACAGCCGCTCCACCACCAGCATTCCGGCGCCCTCGCCCCAGCCGGTGCCGTCCGCCGCCGCCGCGAACGCCTTGCAGCGTCCATCGGCCGCCAGTGCGCGCTGGCGGGAGAATTCCACGAAGATACCGGCGGTCGTCATGACGCTCGCGCCACCCGCCAGGGCCAGCGAGCACTCGCCGGACCGCAGGGCCCGTACCGCCAGGTGCAGGGCCACCAGCGACGATGAACACGCCGTATCCACGGTCAGCGCGGGGCCTTCGAGACCAAGGACGTAGGAGACCCGGCCGGACATCACCGATGCCGAGTTGCCCGTGCCCACCCGGCCCTCGAAGTCGCCCGTCGCGTCCGCCTTCAGCAGGGCCGCGTAGTCCTGGCCGTTCGTCCCCGTGAACACGCCGGTCTCGCTGCCCCGCAGCGTCGTGGGGTCGATGCCGGCCCGCTCCAGCGCCTCCCATGACACCTCGAGCAGCAGCCGCTGTTGCGGGTCCATCGCCACCGCTTCACGCGGGGAGATCCCGAAGAATCCGGCGTCGAACTCACCGGCTCCGGCGACGAACGCGGCCGCTCGGGTGGAAGAGGTGCCCCGATGGTCGGGGTCCGGGTGGAACAGGTTCGCGGTGTCCCAGCCCCGGTTCTCGGGGAACGGGCCGATGGCGTCGGAGCCGTCGGCGAGCAGACGCCACAGATCCTCGGGAGACCTGACGTCCCCCGGGAAGCGGCAGCTCATCCCCACGATCGCGATGGGCTCGTCGTCCACCGCGCCGATCGCCTGGACCGGGACGGCCGGGGCCGAGCGGTCCTGGCCACCGTGCAGCAGTTCGCCGCAGAGGTACTCCGCCATCGCCAGTGGGGTGGGCTGGTCGTACGTCAGGGTGGCCGGCAGCCGGAGGCCAGTGGCCCGGTTGAGCCGGTTGCGCAGTTCGACCGCGGTGACCGAGTCGAAGCCGCTCTCCTGGAAGGCCCGGCCGGGGTCGATCGCGTCCGGGCCGGTGTGGCCGAGCACGACCGCGACATGGCGCCGGACCAGGTCCAGCACCGCGCGATCCCGGTCGGCGTCGGCCATCCCGGCGATCCGCTCCGCGAATTCCGAGCGTTCGTGGCCCGGCTCGGCGCTCTCCTGACCGACTCCGGCGTCGATCAGCGCCCGTACCTCGGGGAGTTCGGACAGCAGCGGGCTGGGGCGGGTCGCGGTGAAGGCGACATAGTGCCGGTCCCAGTCGATCTCGGCGACCGTGACGACGGTGTCGTCCTGCTCGACGGCGCGCGCCATGGCCGCGACCGCCATCTCCGGCGCCATCTCCGGTACGCCGTGGCGGCGGGCCACCTCGCCCACCCCGCCCTCGCCCATGCCGTCACCGGCCCACAGACCCCAGGCGATGGAGGTGGCGGCCAGGCCCTCGGCGCGGCGCTGCTCGGCCAGCGTGTCCACGAAGACATGGCCGGGTGCGTAGTTGCCCTGTCCGGGCGCGCCCAGTGTGCCCGACAGCGAGGAGAAGAGGACGAAGGCGGACAGGTCCATGTCCCGGGTCAGTTCGTGCAGATGCACCGCGCCATCGGTCTTGACGCGCAGCACTCGTTGCAGTTGCTCGGTGGTGAGCGAGTTCAGGGTGCCGTCATCGAGCACCGCCGCGGTGTGCACCACCGCGGTCAGCGGTCCGACCTCGGCCAGCAACGCGGCCAGGGCGTCCCGGTCCCCGACGTCACACGCCGCCACCGTCACCCGGGCGCCGAGCGCCTCCAGTTCTCCGGCCAGCCGCTCTGCGCCCGGCGCTGCCATGCCCCGACGGCTGGTCAGCACCACATGTTCGGCGCCCCGGCCGGCCAGCCACCGGGCGACATGGCCACCCAACGCTCCGGTGCCGCCGGTGACCAGTACGGTTCCGCGAGGTTGCCAGGACCCGTCACCCTCGCGGACCGGCGCATGCGCCAGCCTCCGGCCGAAGAGCCCACTCGGACGGATCGCCACCTGATCCTCGCCCGAGGCGCCGGCCAGCACACCGGCCAGGTGGTCCTGGGTACGCTGGTCCACGCCCTCGGGCAGGTCGATCAAACCGCCCCAGCGCAGCGGCTGTTCCAGGGCGATCACCTTGCCGAGGCCCCAGGCCAGGGCCTGCTTTCTGCGGACGGCCAGGTCGCCTTCGCCGCCGGTTGCCTCGCTTCCTGCACCGCCACCGACGCCGACGCCGTAGCCGTGGCCGAGCGAGACGCCACGCTGGGTGAGGCACCACATCGGCGCTTCCAGACCGGCGTCTCCGAGCGCCTGCGAAAGCAACAGCGTCATCGCGTATCCCTGAGGGACCGAGGGGTACGCGGGGTGCGGGCTTTCGTCCAGCGCGGTCAGCGATACCACACCGCTGATCCGGGGGGTGTCGGCCAGAACGGCGCCCAGCCGGTCGGCCAGCGTGGCACGGTCCAGTTCGGGCTCGCCGAGAACGACCATGACGGGCTCGGCACCGTGCCGGATCAGCGCACCGGTCACCCCCGCGACCCACTCGTGCTCGGCCTCCGCATGGGAGACCACGACCAGCCAGGTGCCCGCCGGCGATGTGGCGGGCGCGGTGAGCGGCTTCCAGCGGATCTTGTACCGCCATGAGTCGATGGTGGAGACATCACGGCGTTCGCGCCGCCACTGGGACAGGGCGGGCACCACTTCGCGCAGCGACTGCCCGTCGACGCGGAGCGCACCGGCGAGCGATTCGAGGTCCTCACGCTCGACGGTGTCCCAGAAGTCCGCGTCGACCGTGCCGGTGGAGATCTCGGGCGGCGGGGCGTCCAGCCAGTAGCGCTCCCGTTGGAAGGCGTACGTCGGCAGGTCCACCCGGCGGGCGCCGGGGAACAGCGGCAGCCAGTCGACCTCGACACCGTGTGCGTACGCCTCGGCCAACGCGCCGAGGAAGCGGACGAGGCCACCGTCGTCCCGGCGCAGTGAGGCCAGTACGAGTCCGCCGTTCGCGCCCGCGTCGTCGAGCGTTTCGCGCAGGCCCGTGGTCAGGACCGGGTGGGGGCTGATTTCGATGAAGGTGTGGTGGCCGCCCTCCAGCGCCGCACGGGTGACCTGCTCGAGCTCCACTGTCTCGCGCAGATTGCGATACCAGTAGTCCGCGTCCAGTTGCGCGGTGTCGATGGGCCGTCCGGTCACCGTGGAGTGGAAGGGGGTCGTTCCGGTGCGCGGCTCGATGGACGCCAGGGCCGTCAGCAGTTCATCACGGATCCCGTCGATCTGGGGCGAGTGGGAGGCGTAGTCCACCGGGATCCGCTTGGCCTCCGGGAACTCCGCGAGCACCGCATCCAGCACCGCATCCGTACCGGACACCACGGTCGTCGCGGGGCCGTTCACCGCCGCCACCGACAGCCCGGGCCGGTCGCGCAGTTGGTCGGCGGGCACCGGGACGGACACCATCCCGCCCTGGCCCGACAGCGCCAGCAGCGCCTTGCTGCGCAGCACCACCACCCGCGCGCCATCCGCCAAGGACAGACCGCCCGCCACACACGCCGCCGCGATCTCACCCTGCGAATGACCCACCACGGCCGACGGCACCACACCGTACGAACGCCACAACTCGGCCAGCGACACCATCACCGCCCACAGCACCGGCTGCACCACATCGACACGAGCCAGCTTTCGTTCATCCGCCAGCACGTCCGACAACGTCCACTCCACCAACGGAGCCAACGCATCGGCGCACTCGCCCATCCGCCGCGCGAACACCGGCGAGGACTCCAGCAACTCCAACGCCATCCCGACCCACTGCGACCCCTGCCCCGGGAAGACGAACACCACCGAGCGTCCCGGCTCGGCCGCGTCCGCTGCCTCCACCACGCCCGGTGCCGGTTCGTCCTGTGCCAGGGCCGCCAGTCCGGCCAGCAGTGCGGTGTGATCGCCGCCGAGCACCACCGCCCGATGTTCCAGCG
>NZ_JAHLEM010000849.1 GCF_018883605.1 Streptomyces niphimycinicus
CGAGCGTCCCGGCTCGGCCGCGTCCGCTGCCTCCACCACGCCCGGTGCCGGTTCGTCCTGTGCCAGGGCCGCCAGTCCGGCCAGCAGTGCGGTGTGATCGCCGCCGAGCACCACCGCCCGATGTTCCAGCGTCGCGCGGCTGGTGAACAGCGAGAAGCCGATGTCCGCCACGTTCCCGTCGGGGTGGCTCATCAGGTGTGCGCGCAGTCGTTCCGCCTGTGCGCGAACGGCGCGCCGGTCCCGGCCCGAGACGATCCACGGGACCGCCACGCCTGCTTCGGCGTCTTCGGGCCGCTCCACGGCCGTCGGCATCGGCGCCTGCTCGATAATCAGGTGTGCGTTCGTTCCACTGATGCCGAACGACGACACTCCGGCGCGGCGGGGCCGCCCGGCCTCCGGCCACGCCGTCTGCTCGCCCAGGAGCCGCACCGCGCCGGTGGACCAGTCCACATGGGGTGTCGGCTCATCGATGTGCAGGCTCTGCGGCAGCACACCGTGGCGCATCGCCATCACCATCTTGATCACACCGGCCACACCCGCCGCCGCCTGCGTATGACCGATATTCGACTTCACCGAACCCAGCAGCAACGGCCGCTCCGGATCCCGATCCTGACCGTAGGTGGCCAGCAACGCCTGCGCCTCGATCGGGTCGCCCAGCGTCGTTCCCGTGCCGTGCGCCTCGACCGCATCGACGTCCTGGGGGGCGAGTCCGGCGCTAGCCAGCGCCTGCCGGATCACCCGCTGCTGCGACGGACCATTCGGCGCCGTCAACCCATTAGACGCACCATCCTGATTCACCGCAGAACCCCGCACCACAGCCAGGATGGGGTGCCCGTTGCGCTCAGCATCAGACAGCCGCTCCACCAGCAGCATGCCGATGCCTTCTGCGAAGCCGGTGCCGTCCGCCGCTCCCGCGAACGCCT
>NZ_JAHLEM010000085.1 GCF_018883605.1 Streptomyces niphimycinicus
TGGCGCCGCAGACGACCGACGGCACGGCGCGGCACATCCAGTGGAGCGCTCAGCGGACCCGGTCGACGCGGCGCTCGTCCCAGACCGGCTCCGCCGTCTCGCGGACGACACCGTCCGAGCCGAAGACCAGGAAGCGGTCGAAGGACCGCGCGAACCAGCGGTCATGGGTGACCGCCAGCACCGTCCCGGCATAGGCCCCGAGCCCGTCCTGGAGCGCTTCGGCCGACTCCAGGTCCAGGTTGTCCGTGGGCTCGTCCAGCAGCAGCGCGGTCGTCCCGGCCAGTTCGAGCAGCAGGATCTGGAACCGGGCCTGCTGACCGCCCGAGAGCCGGTCGAAGCTCTGGTCGCCCTGCCGGTCGAGTTCATAGCGCCGTAGCGCGCTCATCGCGCGTCCCCGGTCCCGGGCGTGCTCGGTCCACAGGATGTCGACCAGCGTGCGCCCGAAGAGCTCCGGATGGGCGTGGGTCTGGGCGAAGTGACCGGGCACGACCCGCGCGCCCAGCTTCCACTCCCCCCGGTGGTCGACGCTCTGGCCCGCCAGGAGCCGCAGGAAGTGGGACTTGCCCGAGCCGTTGGAGCCCAGGACGGCCACCCGCTCACCGTAGAAGACCTCCAGGTCGAAGGGGCGCATCAGCCCCTCCAGTTCCAGCGCCCGGCAGGTCAGTGCCCGCACCCCGGTGCGTCCGCCCGCGAGCCGCATGGTGATGTCCTGCTTACGCGGGGGCTCCGGCGGCGGCCCGGCCTCCTCGAACTTCCGCAGCCGGGTCTTGGCGGCCTGGTAGCGGGAGGCCATCTCATCGCTGCGGGCCGCGTACCGCTGCATGTCCAGCACCAGCCGTTTGAGCTGGGCATGCTTCTCGTCCCAGCGCCGCCGCAGCTCCTCGAAGCGCTCGAACCGCTCCTCGCGGGCGTCGTGGTAGGTGGCGAAACCGGCGCCGTGCACCCACACATCGCTGCCCGCCGGGCTCGGCTCGACGCTGACGATCCGGTCGGCCGCGCGGGCCAGCAGCTCCCGGTCGTGGCTGATGAACAGCACCGTCTTACGGGTCTCGCGCAGCCGCTCCTCCAGCCACTGCTTGCCCGGTACGTCCAGGTAGTTGTCCGGCTCGTCCAGCAGCAGCACATCGTCGGGCCCGCGCAGCAGCGCCTCCAGCACCAGCCGCTTCTGCTCGCCCCCGCTGAGGGTGCGCACCTGGCGCCACTGCGCCCGTTCGTACGGCACTCCGAGCGCCGCCATGGTGCACATGTCCCATACGGTTTCGGCCTCGTAGCCACGCGCCTCGGCCCAGTCGCTCAGGCTCTGGGCGTAGGCCAT
>NZ_JAHLEM010000850.1 GCF_018883605.1 Streptomyces niphimycinicus
GACGCACCATCCTGATTCACCGCAGAACCCCGCACCACAGCCAGGATGGGGTGCCCGTTGCGCTCAGCATCAGACAGCCGCTCCACCAGCAGCATGCCGATGCCTTCTGCGAAGCCGGTGCCGTCCGCCGCTCCCGCGAACGCCTTGCAGGTGCCGTCCGGTGCGAGTCCGCGCTGTCGGGAGAATTCCACGAAGACGGTGGGGGTGGACATCACCGTCACGCCACCGGCCAGCGCGAGCGAGCACTCGCCGAGGCGCAGCGCCTGTATGGCGAGGTGCAGTGCCACCAGCGACGACGAGCAGGCCGTGTCCACGGTGACGGCCGGGCCCTCGAGGCCGAAGGTATAGGCCACCCGGCCCGAGGCGACGCCTGCCGCCGCGCCCGTGCCCAGATACCCCTCGACACCGTCCGGAGTGGTCGACAGTCGGGTGAGGTAGTCGTGGTGCATCACACCGGTGAACACACCGATCCGCTCGCCCTTGACGGAGGTGGCGGGGATACCCGCGCGCTCGAATACCTCCCATGATGTCTCCAGGAGCAGCCGCTGTTGCGGGTCCATGGCCACGGCCTCGCGCGGCGAGATCCCGAAGAACCCGGCGTCGAACTCGG
>NZ_JAHLEM010000851.1 GCF_018883605.1 Streptomyces niphimycinicus
GCCCTTGACGGAGGTGGCGGGGATACCCGCGCGCTCGAATACCTCCCATGATGTCTCCAGGAGCAGCCGCTGTTGCGGGTCCATGGCCACGGCCTCGCGCGGCGAGATCCCGAAGAACCCGGCGTCGAACTCGGCCGCGTCGTAGACGAATCCACCGCTGCGGGCATACGACGTACCGGCGCGATCCGGATCCGGATCGTAGAGACCGTCCAGGTCCCAGCCGCGGTCGGTCGGCAGGACGGATATCGCGTCGCCGCCGGAGCGCACCAGGTCCCACAGCGCTTCCGGTGAGGTGATCCCGCCGGGGTAGCGGCAGCTCATTCCGACGATCACGATCGGATCGTCGGCGACGAGCGAGCCCCCGGCCGGTGTGACGACGGCGCCGCTGTCCGTGCCGAGGACTTCGGCCAGCAGATGCTCGGCGAGCGCACGCGGTGTCGGGTAGTCGAAGACGGCGGTGGCGGGCAGGCGTACGCCGGTGGCCGCGCTGATCCGGTTGCGCAGTTCCACCGCGGTCAGCGAATCGAAGCCGATTTCCTGGAAGGTCCGCGCGGTGTCGACCGATTCCGTGGACGCGTGGCGCAGTACCGCCGCGATGTGATTGCGCACGAGGTCGAGTACGGCCTGATCCCACTCGGCGCGGTCCACGGCGGCCAACCGG
>NZ_JAHLEM010000852.1 GCF_018883605.1 Streptomyces niphimycinicus
GGTCCGCGCGGTGTCGACCGATTCCGTGGACGCGTGGCGCAGTACCGCCGCGATGTGATTGCGCACGAGGTCGAGTACGGCCTGATCCCACTCGGCGCGGTCCACGGCGGCCAACCGGTGTTCGAGCGCTGAGGCCGAGTCGGGGGCGTCTACTGCCTGGGCAGCACGCCGGATGCGCGGGCGGACCAGGTCGCGTAGGACGGCGGGCAGGTTGTCGGCGCCCGCCCATGCCTGGAGGTCCAGCGGTGCGGCCAACACCATTGCCTCATCGGCGGCGAGCGCCGCGTCGAACAGTTCCAGTGCCTGGGAGGTGGGCATCGGGACCGCGTGGGCACGCGCCAGATCGTCGCCCGTCAGGTGCTCGGTCTGCTCGCTGCGTTCTTCCCAGAACCCCCACGCGATCGACACCCCCGGCAACCCCTGCGCCCGCCGATGAACAGCCAACGCATCCAGAAACCCATTCGCCGCCGCATAACTCCCCTGACCCGCATTCCCCAACACACCCGCCGCCGACGAAAACAACACAAACGCCGACAGATCCAACCC
>NZ_JAHLEM010000853.1 GCF_018883605.1 Streptomyces niphimycinicus
ATCGGCCGGGGTCTGGCCCGCGTCGGAGCCCGCACCGGGGGCTTCGGCCGCTGGCTGGGCACCCACCGGGCCTGGACCTCCGGCGTGGCGATCACGGGCGGCGCGCTGGCACTGGTGCTGTGGAACCACCCCACTCCGGCGTCCGTGGGGCTCGTCCTCGGCATCGTCGTGGGGGTCCTGGTGCTGCTCGGCATCCTCGCCGGGGCGTCCGGCCCCGCGGCGAACGGTCCCACGGCTTCCGGCCCCGCGGCGAACGGTCCCACGGCCTCCGGCCCCGCGGCTTCCGGCCCCACACCCGAGGGACCCGCGGCTTCCGGCCCCACAGCCGAGGGACCCACGGCGTCCGGCCCCACAGCCGAGGGACCCGCGGCGGGTGGCCGTCCCGGAAATCCCTGACGGCCGGGTGCCGGGTGGTATGCCATGCGGGCACCGCGGACGCTGTGGGAGCGCGTCACGACCGCGATCGGCGGCGGCCCGGCCGCCCGCTTCCTCGAGCGCCTGGTGGCGGTGAACGTCCTGGAAGCCGCGACCCGGCTGGCGGCCCAGGCGTTCCTCACCGCCCTCCCCCTGCTGATGGCCGTGGCGGCCTTCGTCCCCGACACGCTACAGAACCTCCTGGCCGACTCCCTGCGCTCGGTGGTGGGAGTGCGCGGTGACGTCCTCGACGAGGTACGCCGTACGTTCGTCCCCCGGGGAACGGCCAAGAACACCTCGGGGGCCGTCGGGCTGCTGGTCGCCCTGGTGTCCGCGACGGCGTTCAGCAGAGCGCTCCAGGCGATCTGCGAACGGTGCTGGGGACTGCCCAGGGCGGCGGTGCGCGTGACGGCGTGGCGCTGGCTGCTGTGGCTGCTCGTCTGGCTCGCGGTACTCCTCGTCCAGGCGCCGGTGCGCAGGGGGTTCGGCACGGGCATCGTCTCCGGCCTGGTGCTGGCCCTGCTGTCGGCCGTCCTGCTGTGGTGGTGGACCCAGCATCTCCTGCTGAGCGGCCGCGTCACCTGGACATATCTGCTGCCGGGCGCCGTGTTCGCCGGTGTGGGGACCGTCCTGCTCGGCTACCTCTCCCGGCTGCTCATGCCGGTGGCCATGGCCCGCAGTCTGGCCGACTTCGGCCCGCTCGGCCCCGTTTTCACGCTTCTGACCTGGCTGATCGTCGTCTTTCTGATCGCCGTGGCCGGTCTCGCGGCGGGACCGGCGGTGGCCTCGTCGGCCTGGTACGCACGGACGATCCGCCTGTCCCGGGGGCGGGAACGCCCCTGAACGCCGCCGAGTCATCGTCGCTCGCCCCCTCGACGGGCAGCTCTCCCCTTCGACGGGCAGTTGTACGACCGAGGCCGTGCGGAACGTTCGTGCCCGTTCCTCCGGCGTGCCGCTCCCCCGGCGTGGGCCCGAACGCCTGCGGACCGCGATCTCGTCCCAGTAGGGTCCTCGGTACGAGAGGGGGAATAACACCCGTGTATTCACTCGTTCTTGACCCGAGGTAGGCACCATGCTGCACGGCATCGACGTGAGTTCGCACCAGCCCAACTTCGACCCGGACGGGCTGGCCTTCGTCTTCATCAAGGCCACCGAAGGACGGTCGTACATCAACCCGAAGCAGTCCTCGCAGGCGTCCCGGGCGCGGAAGGCGGGATGCGTGGTCGGCTTCTACCACTTCCTGTGGCCGGGCAACATCACGGCGCAGGCGCAGTACTTCGTCGAGAAGTGCGCGTCCCAGAAGCACGATCTGCTCGCCGTGGACTGGGAGACCACCGGTTCCGGCACCCGCGCCAGCAACGCCGAGAAGGACCGGTTCATCCGCGAGGTCAAGAAGCTGCGTCCCACGCACCGCGTGATGCTCTACTGCAACCGGAGCTTCTGGCTCAACTACGACACCACGTCCTACGCCGGGGACGGCCTGTGGATAGCGGACTATGTGACGGCGGGCAAGCCGCGCATCAAGGCGAAGTGGCGGATCCACCAGTACACCGACCGCCCGCTGGACAAGGACGTGGCGAACTTCTCCAGCAAGGCCGCGCTCCAGGCGTGGGCCGACCCCAGCCGGGCGGCGCTCACCTCGGCGGAGGCGGAGGACGCCGAGGACGTCCACCTCGCGGAGGGTGCGGAGGGTGCGGACGACGCGGGCGCGGACGGGGGTGGCGAGAAGGCGCGGGAGGGCGGGGCCTGACCGGGGCCCCGGGGCGTTGTCGGTGGGTGCGCCTACGCTGCCCGGTATGAGTTACGCAGACCTGCGCGAACTCCGCAGCGCGCTCACCACCGCGTCGGACATCGCCTTCTCGCTGGATGCCGCACCCTCCGGGCCGGAGACCGAGCTGCTCACCGACGCCCTGCGCCGGGCGCTCGCCGCCGCGGGGTCGCTGACCGCCGAGCGCGGCGCCACGGGCTGCCCCGAGCATCCGCGCGGGGCCGTCGATCCGCTGTACGGGGATCCGGAGGACCCGCTGCCGCCCGGCTACGGCCGCTGCCTGCTGTGCAACGACCGCAGACGGCGGGCGAGCGCACAGCGGCGCGGCTGGCGCTGACGCGCCGACCGTGCCGCCATGCGGCCTGTTGCTGCCATGTGGCTAGGTGCCGCCGTGCGGCTCATCGCTGCCATGTGGCTAGGTGCCGCCATGCGGCGGCCCGTTCAGCCGGTCTTGCTGTCGTCCTTGTTCTGGGCCGCCCAGAACTCGTCGAAGGTGAGCAGCCCGTCACCGTTGGCGTCGTGGGCGTTGATGACGGCCTGGGCGACGGGCTCCGTGACATACGGGTCCCCCAGTTGCGCCATCACGCTCTTGTATTCGGCCGCGGTGATCTGGCCGTCACCGTTGAGGTCATACCGCTCGAACGCCTTGCGCGCCGCCTCGATGTCCGCCACCTGTTCCGCCCCTTCCGTGCGTGTGCTTGACCCGCACAGATTAGCGGTCGGCGGCGGGAGACCCATCGGCCGCATCGCGATGTACACGACATAAGCGGCGCACACGGCGTTCGCCACGTCTCGCCACGTCCGTCAGGCTCTCCACCTTCGCCAGGTTCGCCGCGTTCCCGGCGCATAGGCTTTGTTGACCAGGGACATGTAGCGGGGCCAATCCCACAGCGGGCCGGGGTCGGTGTGATCGGTTCCGGGGACCTCCACATGGCCGATGATGTGGTCGCGGGTCTTGGGGATGCCGAAGCGGTCGCAGACGGCGGCGGTCAGGGCGGCGGACGAGGCGTACATCTCGTCCGTGAACCACTTGGGGTCGTCCACCCAGCCCTCGTGCTCGATGCCGATGCTGCGGTTGTTGTAGTCCTTGTTGCCGGCGTGCCAGGCAACGTCCTTCTCCCGGACGAACTGCCCGATATAGCCGTCGGCCGAGGCCACCATGTAGTGCGCGGAGACCTGCTTGGCCGGGTCCTGGAAGATCTTCATCGCGTCCGGGAAGGTCTCCTGCGTCACATGGATGACGACGAAGTCGATCGGATACGAGGTCGGACGGCTGGAGACGCGGTAGTTGGAGGTGGAGGCCGGGATCCAGTGGGTGGGGGGATAGGCGACCGCGGCGCGGCGGCGTCTGTCGTCGGCGTGGGCGGTGGTGGTGGCAGCCGCGGCGGCGGTGAGTCCGGTGGCGGCGGTGGCGAGATAGGCGCCCGAGCGGAGCAGGGCGCGCCGGGTGGAGGTGCGGCCGTGCGCTTCCATGGGGGATCTCCCGAGTGGCGTAGCCGGGACAAAGGGGGGTGATACGTGGGGGGTGTGACGCGCGTAGCGCTGTTCCATGGTGAGTGCTGGGCAGGGCCATGCCAAGAACCGACGGGCAATGAAAGATTTCGTGTCACGGTCTGGACCACTGGAGATTCACCAGAAAGAGGTCGACAACAAAGAAAAATTACGCCTCTACCCGCCATTAGCAAGGTAAGTGTTACAGCTCACCTTGGATTGGCTTGGAAGTGATCTACCGTCTCTGCGATAGTCGGGGCCGCGACCCCATTGACCCGAGCGAGGTCGCTTCCTCCGAATGCCATGACGAACACCCCTTTCGCGCCATGGCCGGGGACGAAAGAGGTCCCCGTGTCGTCGGAGCACGACGACGCGGGGACCCTTTTCACACTCCGCTTTCGCGCTTCGCGCCCACACTCCGCTTTCGCGCTCCGCGCCGAAGCCGCACCGAAGCCGCACCGAAGCCCAACGCGGTCAGTTCTCGGCCACGCGCATCTCGAACCAGGTCGTCTTGCCGCATGGCAGCAGATCGACCCCCCACCGCTGGGAGAGCTGGTCGACCAGCGTCAGCCCGCGCCCGCTGGTGTCGAGCTCGCCCACCGGCAGCAGGCACGGCAGCCCCCGGGAGGGGTCGCGGACCTCGACCCGGATCCAGCCACGCCGCCGCAGCATCCGCAGCCCGAAGGTGCGGGCACCGGTGTGCCGTACGGCATTGCCCACCAGTTCGGAGACGAGCAGCACGGTGTGCTCGGCGAGTTGAAGGCCGAGCCCCCAGTCGCGCGCCACGACGAATTCGGCCAGCCGGCGGGCGGTCGCCGCGGACTCGGGACGGGAGGGCAGCCGCACCTCCTCGGCCGCGGGGTTACCGAAGAGGTCAAGCGCCCTGCGAGCCCGGTCGTCCTCGACGGTCGGCACCCCCCGCACCGCAGCCGTACCAGTGCGCTGCTGCGGCTGCTCCATTCCCTCCAAGCCCGCCATGCCCCCCATCATGGCCGCCCAAAAGGCCATCCGGGGCGGAACCATGCGATCCCGAACACCGGAGCCCCAGGCTCCACAAACCCGATCCGACATATGCCAAAGGCAGTTGGGGCACCACAACACCCCGGTTGACCAGCGATGTCACCGCGCATACGCGTGATCACCCAGCGTACCGGACCGGGTCAGCCAAGAGCCGACCGTTGGCGAAGAAAATTCGCTCGCACGGGGCATACGCGGCTCCGTGACCCGGGCCGATACGATCGGAACCGGTCGGGGATCAGCGGAACGTGGCCTTACCCGGCCCGTCCTCGACAAAGCTGCGCATCCCGATCTCCCGGTCCTCGGTGGCGAACAGCCCGGCGAACCAGGTCCGTTCGATGGCGAGGCCGCTGTCGAGGTCCGTCTCCAGCCCCCGGTCCACCGACTCCTTGGCCGCGCGCAGCGCGATCGCCGGGCCCCGGGCCAGCCGCGCCGCCCAGGCGTGGGCCTGCTCGTAGACCTCCTCGGCCGGTACGACCCGGTCCACCAGGCCGATGGTGAGCGCCTCGTCGGCCTTGACCTGACGGCCCGTGAAGATGAGGTCCTTGGCCTTGGCCAGGCCGACCAGCCGGGCCAGCCGCTGGGTGCCGCCCGCGCCCGGGATCAGGCCGAGCAGGATCTCGGGCTGGCCCAGCTTGGCGTTCTCCCCGGCGATCCGGAAGTCCGCGCACAGCGCCAGCTCGCAGCCGCCGCCGAGGGCGTAGCCGGTGACGGCGGCGACCACGGGCTTGGGGATCCGGGCCACGGCGGTGAAGGAATCCTGTAGATCACCGGAGCGGGCCACCATCGCGGCGTGGTCCATCTCCCGCATCTCCTTGATGTCCGCGCCGGCCGCGAACACCTTCTCGCCGCCCCAGATGACCACGGCGCGCACATCGTCGCGGCGGGTCACCTCGTCGGCGAGTTCCCGCAGCCGGTCCTGGGTGGCGGTGTCGAGCGCGTTCATCGGGGGGCGGTCAAGGCGGAAGGTGGCAACGCCGTCGGCAACCTCGAGGTTCACAGTCATGAGCGCAGGTTAGCGCCCGCTAACACGGGAGCGGTGGGCCGGGGGCGGTGCCATAACGCGGGGACGCGAAGACGCCGAGACGCGGGGACGCGGGGACGCGAAGACGCCGGGGGCCGGAGGCGGGGACGCTTGGCAGCCGGAGGTGGGGCAGCAGCGCGCCCCGGCTCCGGCGCGGGGTCATGCCTTCCACTTCTCCCAGGACATGTTCCAGCCGTTGAGCCCGTTGTCCGGCTGGACGGTCTCGTCATGCGAGTTCTTCACGATGACCACATCGCCGATGATCGATGTGCGGAAGAACCAGGACGCCGGGGTGGCGGAGTCCCCGCCGCCGCGCTGGTCGAACAGGCCCACACAGCCGTGGCTGACATTGGCCGAGCCGAACGTGGCCCGGCCCGCCCAGTAGTTGCCGTGGATGAAGGTGCCGGAGGTCGACAGGCGCATCGCATGCGGCACGTCCTTGATGTCGTACTCCCCGTCGAAACCGACCGTGGCGCCGTCCATCCGTGTCACCGGATGCTTCTCGCTGATCACCATTTTGCCGTTGTAGGTCTCATGGCCGGGCGCGCCCGAGGTGATGGGGATGGTCTTGATGGTCTTGCCGTCCCGCTTGACCGTCATCTTCTTGGACTTGGCGTCGACGACCGAGATCTGGCTGCGGCCGATGGTGAACGTCACGGACTTGCGCTGCTCGCCGTACACCCCCGGCCTGCCCTCGATCCCGTCCAGATCCAGACTGAGCGTCACCTTGGTGCCGGGCTTCCAGTACTGCTCGGGCCGGAAGTCCAGCCGGTCGTTGCCGAACCAGTGGCTCGCGAGCGGCACCGACGGCGAGGCGCTGACCTTTATCCCCTTCTCCACGGCTGCCGGGTGGGTGATACCGCGGTTGAAGTGGAGCGAGACGGGCATGCCGACGCCGACCGTCGAGCCGTCCTCCGGGGTGTAGATGCCCACGAAGGTCTTCTTGGGACGCAGCGTGGTGAAGGTCGCGTGCCTGGTCGTGGTCAGGCCGTCGGTGTCCTTGGCGACCGCGTCCACGGTGTAGGTGGTGTCCGAGCGGAGATGGGCGGCGGGCAGCCAGCTCTTTCCGTCCTCGCCGACCTTCCCCTCGACCGCGGCGCCCTTGGCGTCCTTGACCTTGACCGAGGACAGGGTGCCCTTCGCCGAGGTGACCTTCAGCGCACCGCTGGTGTCCACGCCCTTCGCACCGTCCTTGGGTGCGATCGTCACCACGGCCCGGGAGGTCTTGGGCCGGCCGTCGCCCTTGCCGTCCTCGCCCTTCCCACCGTCGCCGGAGCCACCGCCCCCGCCGCACGCGGCCACCGCCATGAGCAACGCCCCGAGCAGCAGCGCGAGAAGCCCCTTACGGCCGACGTGCGCCGCCCCCGGTATCCACCGCACCGTCACAACAGCTCTCCCTCCCCCGGAGCCGCGCCCCCGCGGCAAACCCGATCACGCGCAGGGCGCGCCTGACGACAGGTAATCACACGCCACCGACAGTGGACTTCCCTCCGATGGTCACGGTTCAGTCGCAGGCGGGAGCGGGTCACGGGACTTTCGGCCCATGCCGGGCGGCGGTGGGGCACGGGGAAACGTGCGAGTCGGCGGGATTGCGGGCAGAACAGGTGGGAGAGCGTGGGCCAGGGCCCGTGCGGTACGGGACACCGCGGGGCCCGCCGGCCCGCCATGAGGTGCTGCCCGCCTTCCCTCCGCCGGGGCGGAGGCGGTTGGCCGCGAGCCGCGGAGGCCGATGTGTCCAGTGCAGCCGGGCAGGAGACACGCGACGACGTCCCCGGACGCCCCTCGGCGGCGGCGGTGGGCCGTCTCGTCGGCCATCGCCCCACGACGCTCGCCCCGCGGCGCGGTCGGAGCGTCGCCCCGAC
>NZ_JAHLEM010000854.1 GCF_018883605.1 Streptomyces niphimycinicus
TCCGGAGAAGCCGGTGGTCATGCCCCTAATTAGCGGTCTGTCAGTGCCTCCGGAGCCGGTGACACCACCCCCCAGGCCATGCGTTCGACAGGGGGAGAAAGTCATGCCAGCTCCGAAGGCCGGGAGCCCCGTTGCGGGGCCACGAAAACGGTAATGGGGAGGAGGGGGTGAGGCGGCGGGGTCTGGGGCAGAGGTCCCGGCAAGGTGTGGGGTGGGAGCCCCGCCAGGATCCGGGGGCTGTGCCCCGCTGGGTCCGGGGCGGAGCCCCACCTCCCAGCCCCTCCGGCGATTGACGAGCGGGGTCCGGGGCGGAGCCCCACCTCCCAGCCCCTCCGGCGATCGAGGAGCGGGGTCCGGGGCGGAGCCCCACCTCCCAGCCCCTCCGGCGATCGAGGAGCGGGGTCCGGGGCAGAGCCCCGGGGTGGGCGGGGGGGCGGGGTGCGTCGTACGCGTTAGCGGCGGCCGCGGAAGCGGCGACGCTCCGGCGGGTGGGCGGCAGACGTGTCGGCCAGACGGATCACCGAGTCCTCGGTCCCCCCATCCCGCCCCGCCACCACCGGCTTCAGCGAACGCGCGGCCTTCGCCCGATACTGCGCCGCGTCCGCCAAGCGGAAGAGGCGCCGGGCCGACGGCACCGGCCCGATCGGATCGCCCGTGGAGGCGATCCCGCAGGCGACCCCCTCGCCCATCTCCAGCTCGGCGGCCCGGCGGCACAGCTCATCGGCCACCCGCACCACCTCGTCCGCCGGGGGCCCGACCCCCAGCAGGCAGAACTCGTCGCCGCCCAGCCGGGCCACCAGGGCCCCGGGCAGCATCGCGCCGCAGAGCGAGAGCAGCGAGCCAAATCGTTCCAGCAGGCGATCGCCGACGGCGTGGCCAAGCGTGTCGTTGACCCGCTTGAGGCCGTTGAGGTCGCAGACCACCAGGCTCACCACGGTGCCGTCCGCGTGGTACGCCTCCAGCGCCTCGTCCAGCCGTATGTCCACCGCGCGGCGGTTGCCGAGGCCGGTCAGCGGGTCGGTGAAGGCGAGGCGGCGGGCCTCCTCCAGGCGTTCGGTCTGGGCCAGCCCGGCGGCGGTCACCGAGGCCAGTACGGTCGCGAAGTCGGCGTCGTCGCGGTCGAAGACGGGACGTCCGATCACCCGGGCCACATACAGCTCGCCCCAGGCCCGCCCGTGCAGCACGATCGGGGCCACCACACAGCTCCCCCGGCCGCGCCGCCGCAGGGCGGCCACCCTCCCCCAGCTTCCGCTGGCGGGCGGCGCGCCCTGATGGCCGGGCGGGGCCGCGCCGGGTCGTACGCCGTCGGCGGTCTCGACCCAGGCGTGCGGCTCCCCGCCCGCCGCCCAGTGCTCATGCAGGAACTCGGCGATCTCCGGGAAGTCGTGCACCGGATACGACTCGTCCTCCGGCAGCGGTTCCTCGCCCGCCATCAGCTCGCCCACGTTGACCAGCACCCGCAGCCGCCCCCGCGCACGCTCCCACACCGAGATCGCCGCGAAGCCGCCGTCGAGGGCGCGGCGGGCCGCCTCGGCCGCCGCGCCCACCGACTCCTGCGAGGTGTGCGCCGCCGCCATCTCCTGGGCGAGCCCCACGACGGCCCGCAATCGTCCATCGACCCCGACGGGCCGTCCGCCGATCTCCCCGTTGTCCGTCACGACGGCCTCGCATTCCTCACGGCCATGCATCGTTCGCTCTGCTCTCCAGCGTAAGAACGTCGAGAACAATCCGCTGCGGGCCGTTCACCCCGGGTATCCGAGCGAACGGTCACCCCCGGTGACCGCGCGCTCCCCGGGCCGGGGCCATTCCCCGGATCCGGTCAGCTTCCCCGGTCCGGGATCCCTACTCCCCCGGCCCGCTACTCCTCCGGCCCGCTACCCCTCCGGCCCCTGGCCGGTCCGGCGGACGGCCGACCCGCCCCTCACTCCCCCGGCCACTCCGGCGACCGCTTCTCGTTGAACGCGGCGACACCCTCCGCGCGGTCGCCGGAGAAGGCCACCGTCCGCCACGCCGCGTCCTCGACCTCCAGACCGGCCCGCAGATCCAGCCCCTGCCCCAGCCGCAGCGCCTTCTTGGCGGCCCGCACGCCCACCGGGGAGTTGGCGGCGATGCCCCGGGCCAGCGCCAGGGCCTCGGCCCGGTCCTCGCCCTCCGCCGCCAGCCGGTCCACCAGGCCCAGTTCATGGGCCTCCGCGGCGGCCACCCGGCGCGCGGAGAAGATCAGCTCGGCGGCGCGCGCGGCGCCCACCCGGCGCGGCAGGAGCTGGGTGCCGCCGCCGCCCGGGATCACCCCGACCGACACCTCCGGCAGCCCCACCACGGCGGTGGGGTCGGCGACGATCACGTCACAGGACAGGGCCAGTTCGAAGCCGCCGCCCAGCGCATAGCCGTGCACCGCGGCGATGACGGGCATCGGCAGCTCCAGCACCCCGGTGTAGGCGGCGCGGGAGACCGGCCGGTGCCGCAGCATCTCGGCGTCGGAGAGCGAGTTGCGCTCCTTGAGGTCCGCGCCCACGCAGAAGGCCCGCTCATGGGTCGAGGTCAGCACGACGGCCCGGACGTCACGGTCCTCGGACAGTGCCGTGCAGGCCGCCGTGATGCAGCGCGCCATCTCGGAGGAGACGGCGTTCATGGCCCCCGGTCGGTCCAGCACCAGCTCGGCCACGAAGCCGTCCCTGCGGACCGCGACCCACTCCCCGTACCGCTGCTCACTCATCACGCACTCTCCCGGTTAACGACCGTGAACCCGATGCGGCGATCATTTCAGCTTCCCGGGATGTGCGGAACCTGTGGGCCACCCGGACCGGGCCCAGGGCCTGTCGCTTGGATCAGGCCCCTAGCGGGCCCGCCGCCACCGGTTCAGCAAGCCCATCAGGAACGACTGCTGTTTCTGCCCGTCCTCCCCCGGCTGCTCCAGATCCGTCCCCTCCAGGGGCTCACCTCCGGACACCGACGCCCCCTCGGTGGCGAGCGGCAGCGAGAGCGCGCCCTGTGGCACCCCTTGCGGCGCGCCCTGTGACATCCGTTGCGGCAGCATCCCCTGCGGTATCGCTTGCGGCACGCCCGGTGGCGCCTCGTGCCGCTGGTCCTGCCGGTCCCGCTCGCCGGGGCGCGCGGCGGGCGGGGCGGGGCGCCGTCCCCCCGGCCTGGCGACGGGGGCGAACCGCACCGGCAGCGAGACCACCCCCCGTACGAAGATCCCGGACAGCCACTTCAGCTCCTCGGCATCCCCGGCCAGCGCGAGGTCCGGGATCCGGTCCAGCAGCTTCTCCAGCGCCACGGAGGCGATCAGCCGGGCCGAGCTCCGGCCGGGGCAGGCGTGGGGGCCCGCGCCGAACGCCAGATGGGCCCGATTGCCCTGCTTGTGCGGGGACCTCAGCAGGGCGTCCCGGTTGGTCGCCGCGAAGCTGATCATCACGGCGTCGCCGGCGCGCAGCCGCTTCCCGGCGAGGTTGGTGTCATGGACCGGGAAGTAGAGCCCCATGTTGGCCAGCGGCGGGTCGGTCCAGAGCACCTCGTCCAGGGCGTCCTCGACGAGCATGCTGCCGCCCATCAGCTCGCCCGAGAACCGCTCATCGGTGAGCAGCACCCGCAGCGAGTTGCCGATCAGGCCGGGCACCAGCCCGGTGATCATGCCGATCAGCAGCAGAAGCTGCTCGACCAGCTCCTCGTCGCTCAGCCGCGCCGGGTGGGCGATCAGCCAGGACGTGATGTCGGCCCCCGGCTCGCGCCGCTTGAGGTCGATCAGCTCGCGCAGCGCCGCGGCCGCGGCCCGGTCCCCGCCCGCCGGATCCGAGCCGTCGATGAACGCCACCACACCCCGCAGCAGCGGGTCCATGGCCTGCTGCGGGAAGCCGAAGAGCTGGCTGGTCACCAGCACCGGGACCAGTGCGCAGTACGTCCCGATCAGCTCGGTCCCGCCCGCCTCGCAGAACTGGTCGATCAGCGAGTCGGCGATGCGCTCGACATAGTTCCGCAGCGCGCCGGAGTCGATCCGGCCGGTGCAGTCGTCGATGGCGCCGCGCAGCCGCCGGTGCTCCTCGCCGTCCACGAAGTCGGCCTGCGGCCGGGGCCTGATGACCTGCGGGGCATAGCTGGTCCCGGGCAGCACGCCCTCGTTCCTGGCCCGCCAGTGGCGGGGGTCCTTGGAGAAGGTCTCGGGGCGCCGCATGATCTCCAGCGCGGTTTCGTACCCCAGGCACAACATGGCCGGGACGCCTCTGTCCAGCTCCACCGGTGCGAGCTGGCCGTGGGTCTCGCGCAGGCGCCGGTAGACCGCGAAAGGGTCTCTTCCGAACTCGGGCGCGTGGAGCGGCTCGACACCGGCCCCGTCATGGGCGGGGCAGCCCGGCGGAGGTAAGGCGCCCGGACGCTGAGCACTTGAATCGTAAAGCGGGGTCACACGTGCTCCTGGACACCGCCGGGCCCACCCCGCGGGCGGACGCGCACGGTGCTTCTTCGACGACAGGACCTGGGATCCACCGAGTGGATCTTGCGGACGTAGGCTAGCCCAACAGGCCAGGATCCGCGCCCAGTTCAACGATCCGGCCGAAGCCACCGAAGGGATCCGGACGAACGTCGTCCACCGCGTCCCATCCGGGGACGCACCCCGGCGTCACGCCCGGCCGCCACCCAGGGTCACACCCGACGGCGCCCCGGCGTCATGCCCGGCCGCCACCCAGGGTCACACCCGACGGCGCCCCGGCGTCATGCCCGGCCGCCACCCGGCGTCATGCCCGGCGGCTCAGCAGCCACGGCTCCACGACCCCCAGACCACGCACCGGCCGCTGCCACATCGGCTGGAGCGCGAACCGGTACG
>NZ_JAHLEM010000855.1 GCF_018883605.1 Streptomyces niphimycinicus
GGCGTCATGCCCGGCGGCTCAGCAGCCACGGCTCCACGACCCCCAGACCACGCACCGGCCGCTGCCACATCGGCTGGAGCGCGAACCGGTACGAGGGCGGCTCCTCGCCCTCCTTCTCCGCCGCGGCGGCCGCCTCCGCGGCCTCCGCCTCCGACACCGGGGCCTCCCCGGTGCGGCTCAGCTCCTCCGCGAACGCGCCGTCCACCAGGACCGCGTTCTTGGGGGCTATGGAGGTCAGCCGGCTCGCCAGGTTCACCGTCGTCCCGAAGACATCGCCCATCCGGGTCGTGACCGTGCCGAACGCGATCCCGACCCGCAGCTCCGGCATCGTCTCGTCATGCGTGAGCGTCTCGATCAGGCGCAGCCCGATCTCGGCGGCGATGCCCGCGTCGTCGGCCGCGTAGAGCACCTCGTCGCCCAGCGTCTTGATCAGCCGCCCGCCGTGCGCCGCCACCAGGTCGGCGGCCGTGGTCTCGAACGCCTCGACCAGCTCGCCGAGCTCCTCCTCCTCCAGCCGCCGGGTCAGCCGGGTGAAGCTCACCAGGTCCGCGAAGCCGACCGCCAGCCGCCGGTCCACCATCTCCGCGTCGTCCGCCGCCTGCACCACCCGGCCGGTCGCGGCCGCGAGCTGGCGCCGGTAGACGTAGACCAGGAACTCCTCCAGCTCCGGCAGCAGCAGCTCGACCAGCGGATACGCGATCTCGGTCCGGGTCATCCCGGTCTCCTGGGGGTCGGTGAGCCCCTCCAGGAACGAGTCGATCTGCCAGTCGGCGAGCCGGGCGCTGGTCTGGCCGGTGGACCGCGCCACCTGGATGGCCATCGGCTCGCTCAGCAGCCCGGCCTCCACCAGACCGGACAGCCGGCGCAGCGCCAGCACATCGGCCTCGGTCAGCGCCTTGGCCTGGCCGATGTCGGCGAAGCCCATGGCCCGCCAGAAGCGGGTGGCCAGCTCGACCGAGACGCCCGCGCTGCGGGCGGCCTGGAAGGGGGTGTAGCGCCGCTCGGCACCGAGGATGAGCTGCTCCAGCCGGAGCGCGATGGGATCCGGCTGGTCCGCATCCTCAAGGGCCTCGTCGGGTGCCTCTTCGGGGGCCTCCTCGAGGGCCTCCGCGGCGGCGCTCTCCCGCGCCCCGGTGTCCCGTACGGCCCCGTCCGGCGCGGCGGCGTCCCACGCCTCGCGCTCCTCGGCCGTGCCGGAACCCGCGTCGTCGGCGGTCACCGCCCGCCCCCTGTCAGATCCCTGCGCACTGCCCTTCCGTTCCCTCTTCCCGGTTGGGTTCCGAATCGCCCACAGCCGCCCCGAGCTGGACCGACCGCGACCACGATACGTCAGGTGTGCCGTAGCTCACTCTCCACGGCAGGGGTTCATTCCTCCCTCGGTACGGAGCGTAGATGCACGATGTCCCCGGCGGAGACCGGCTCCTGAACCCCGCCCTCGGTGGCCAGAACCAGCCGTCCGTCGCCGTCGATCGCGACCGCCTCGCCGACCCGCTCCCGGCCGCCCGGAAGCTCGGCGCGCACCTGCCGCCCGAGGGTCGCACAGCCCGCCGCGTAGCTCTCCTGGAGGCCGCTCGCGCCGGGGTCGCCCTCGAAGCGGCACCACTCCCCGTACCACTGAGCGATCGAGCGCAGCACGGCCCGCAGCAGCGGATCGCGGTCGGTGGAGATCGCGTCGGCCAGGGCCAGCGACCCGGCGGTGGGCACCGGAAGCTCATCCGCGCGTAGCGAAACGTTCAACCCCATGCCGATGACCACCGCGTCCCCGGCCCGCTCGGCGAGGATCCCGCCGAACTTCCGCTCCTCGCCCGCGACCGTCACCAGCAGGTCGTTCGGCCACTTCAGCGCGGTGTCCACGCCCGCCGTGCGGCTGAGCGCCCCGGCGCTCGCGACCCCGGCGAGCAGCGGCAGCCAGCCCCAGCGCTCGGTGGGCACGCCAACGGCGGCGGGCCGTAGCAAGATGGAGAAGAAGAGCCCGGACCGGGCCGGAGCCGTCCAGGCTCGGTCGAGCCGGCCGCGCCCCGCGGTCTGCTCCTCGGCCACGAGCACCGCGCCCTCGGGGGCTCCGGCCCGGGCCCGGGTGACCAGATCCGTATTGGTCGAGCCGGTCGCCTGCACCACCTCGAACTCGGTCCACAGCCCGCCGGGGACCACCAGCCCCCGGCGCAGCGCGGTGGCGTTCAAGGGGGGCCGCTCCAGATCGGACCAGCGGCCGGGCCCGTCACCTGGGCTCCCTGAGGTGTCAGAAGGCGTCATGAGGGCCAGCCTAGGGTCAGGAGGTGTGGCCAACGACGCAGTGCCACCAGGCGGTGCCGCCGATACGCTACGTGCCGGTAGCCCAGCCGGCGCAACAGCCGCCGAACGGTCCGTAACCACCGAACGTCCATAGGCTCTCACTGATCACGATTCCGACCCCATATCCCGTTCCCACCGCTTCCCCTGATCCCCTCCGACCCTGAAGAAGCCCGCCGTATCCAGAAGTCCGCCGTATCCACCCCCAGGACGAGCAGGAGCCGCATCCCGATGTCCGACCCGGAGATCGCCCCCGAGATTCCAGACCGTCACACCACCGCGGGGAAGCTCGCGGATCTGAAGCGCCGTATCGAAGAGGCGACCCATGCGGGGTCCGCGCGCGCGGTGGAGAAGCAGCACGCCAAGGGCAAGCTGACCGCGCGCGAGCGCATCGACCTCCTCCTGGACGAGGGGTCC